>JAZOVD010000019.1:0-43404 GCA_045658525.1 Eubacteriales bacterium | reverse complement strand
AAGCGAAGGTGGAATCTCGGGGCTACGCTCAGGATGACGGCTAAATTACCGCATTATATTTTCATCGTTTTAAAAGCGTTTATAAGCGCGTCGGTCTCGCTTGGAGTGCCCGCGGTTATACGCAGAGCGTTTTTCATAAGTCTCACAGAGATACCCTCATCACGCAGCCCCTGCCACGCCGTTTTGGCGTTTACGGGTGAGGTGAAACGAAGATAAACGAAGTTCGCGCTGCTTCTGTCCATCTTAAAGCCGAGCTTTTCAGAAAGCGGCAAGAGAGCTTCGTACATTCTTACTACCTCTGCCTTTATCTTTTCGGTATTCTCGGCAAAATCCGAATAATTCCTTATCGCCGCCGCTACCGCGGACTGAGTTACGGTGTTAAGATTGTACGGACTTTTCGTCTTTTTAAGAGCGGAAATAAGCTCTTTGTTTGCGGTAGCAAAGCCGCAACGAAGTCCCGCAAGACCTATTTTTGATACAGTTTTAAGAACTATCAGGTTATCTCTTTTCTCAGCATCAGCTATAACGCTCTCGCCTACGGGAGCAAACTCCATATAAGCCTCGTCTATAACGCAGAGAGCCTTAACTCCGTCAACAAATTTAAGAACGGTCTCTCTGTCATATATAACTCCCGTCGGGTTACAGGGATTTGAAAGCATGACAAGTCTTACGTTTTCACGCTCGATCGTAGCTTTAAGCTCGTCAAAATCGACCCACATTCCGTCATTTTTCTCATAAACCACGGTCTTAGCGCCCGAAAACTCCGCGTAAAACTTATACATAGAAAAATCGGGAGCGCATATAAGAAGCTTACCACCGTCGCAAAGGAAGGTGTTTATTATCAGCGAGATAAGCTCGTCCGAGCCGTCGCCCGCGACCAAACGATCGGGGGTAACGCATATATGCTCACCGTAAGCCGAAAGAAGTTCCTTCATTTCAGGATCGGGATAACGGTTCATCTCCGAAAGCGATATTTTCTCTATCTCATTTAACACTCTGCTCGGAACTTCGTATGGACTTTCGTTTGCGTCGAGCTTTATCTTTGGGCAGGACGTATCCGGAACGTACTCGGATATTTCCTGTACTCGTTTTGGTATGTAAGGGTTCATTTTCTCAGTCCTTTTTTACTCTTATCTCAATGGAATTTGCGTGCGCGGTAAGACCCTCAGCCTTTGCAAATCTTATTATATCATCTGCGGACTCGCCAAGTGCTTCCTCTGAATAGTAGAGGTAGCTCGATCTCTTTACGAAGCTATCCGTGGAAAGCGCGGACGAAAATCTCGCCGTACCGTTTGTCGGCAGAACGTGGTTAGGTCCTGCGTAGTAGTCACCGAGCGGCTCGGGGGAGTTTTTGCCGAGGAACACAGAGCCTGCGTTTCTGACCTTGCCAAGAAGCTCAAACGGGTTATCTACCATCAGTTCAAGATGCTCGGGTGCTATCTCGTCCGAAATAGCCGCCGCCTCGTCGAGCGTATCGACTACGACAGCCGAACCGTATGCAGTAAGCGACTTCTCTATTATATCGGCTCTTGAAAGGTACGACATCTGACGCTTGACCTCGTCCTGAACCTCGGAAACGAGCTTTTCCGACGTAGTTATAAGTATGGACGCCGCCATAGGGTCGTGCTCCGCCTGACTCATAAAGTCGGCGGCAACGTATGCGGGATCGGCGTTTTCGTCAGCTATAACAAGCACCTCGCTGGGACCCGCGAACATATCTATATCGACAGCGCCGAACACAAGACGCTTTGCCGTGGCAACAAATATGTTACCGGGACCGACTATCTTGTCAACTCTTTCTATGCTCTTTGTTCCGTAAGCCATAGCCGCTACCGCCTGCGCTCCGCCGACGGCAACTATGTCTGTAACCCCCGCCAGCTTTGCGGCGTATATTACGGCAGGATTTATTCCCTCTGACTTCGGGGGCGTGAACATAACTATGCTCTCAACTCCCGCGACCTTAGCGGGGATAGCGTTCATAAGAACTGAGGAGGGGTAAGCCGCGCTTCCGCCGGGAACGTAAAGTCCTACACGGCGCAGGGGCAGAACTCTCTGACCCATTATCCTGCCGTTTCTGTTATCTATCCAGCTCTGCTGCTTCTGTCTTGCGTGAAAGTCGTAGATATTGGCGGCGGCTCTGTCCATTGCTTCTTTAAGCTCGGGGGAGAGCTTTTTAAGAGCCTCCTCCTTTTCGCTTTCGGAAACGTAAAGGCTTTCGAGCTTTACACGGTCAAATTTCTCACCGTATTCGAAAAGAGCCTCGTCGCCTCTCGCTCTGACCTCAGCTATAATGCCGCGGACTATCTTTTCTATCTCCTCTCCGACGTTCTCGGCTCTTTCTTTGAGCTTCGTCATAAGAGCATTGATGTTTTCTTTATTGTATATACTAAACATTTTATTCGTCCTTTCGCGTCAAGCCTTAGCTTCCTCAGCGGCTTTCTCCGCCGCTCTTTCCGCAACTGCTTTTTTAAGTCCGCCCGTAAGCTTATCAAACTCCGCCTTTTTCATCTTTATACTTGATATGTTAGCTATAAATCTTGCCGAAATAGGCGCTACGTCCTCGTAAACCTCAAGACCGTTAGCTTTAAGAGTAGAGCCTGTTTCAACTATATCGACTATCGCGTCCGAAAGACCAAGTATCGGCGCAAGCTCCACGCTTCCCTCTATCTTTACGACCTCAACGTCAAAGCCCTTTGCGTTAAAATAATCCTTAGTAACGTTCGGATACTTGGAAGCGATCACCTTGTGTCCGTATCCGTCGTAGAAATTTTTACCGACAGGACCGGCAAGTGCGAAACGGCACTTACCGAAATCAAGGTCAAGAAGCTCGTAAACGGAAGCCTTAGCCTCCATTATCGTATCCTCTCCAACGACTCCGCCGTCGCAAACGCCGTGCTCAACGTAAGTTATAACGTCCGCCGCCTTTGCAAGAACGACCTCAATGTCATTACCGACCTTAAAAAGAAGCTTTCTGCCCTTTTTGTCCTCATCAAGCTCGGAAACGTCGTAGCCGGCTCGCGCAAGATATTCAAGTGCCTTTTTCTCTATTCTGCCTTTTGTAAGAGCAAGTCTTATCATATATTTAGCTCCTTTCCGTCAAAGCTCGACCGATGTCTGAGTACCGTCCTCAAAAACGGTAAGCGTTTTATAACCCTCAGCTTTTGCGTATTCAAGGTTTTCCGCTTTTCCGTTTATCGGGGAAAGCTCCGCTTTCGGGTTTTCCGAAACGTATCTTACCGCCTGACCGAGGCTGTGCGTATCAAAGCATACAAGCTCGCTTGTCATTCTCTGATACTTGCCCTCACCGCTTCTCATAAGCGTATCGACCACCTCGCTTACGTTTACGCCGAAGCCCGTAGCGGGAATATCGCGTTCAAAACGGCTTATAAGACTGTCGTATCTACCGCCGACAAGAACAGGCTCGCCCGCTCCGTCCATATAACCTCTGAATACCGCGCCCGTATAATAATCAAGCGAGTGTACTATACCGAGGTCTATCATTATGCTGTCCTTATATCCCGCCTCACAGAGAGCCGAGTAAAGCTTTTTGAGGTAAGAAAGTGATTTAAGTGCTTCTTCGTTCTCTCCCGCAAGCTCGGTAGCCTCGTCAAAGACCTCCTCGCCCCCGAAAAGGAACGGTATCTTTGCTATCTTGTCAAGACCCGAGATCTTGTTTACGTCCTTTGCCTCAACAAGTCTGCGGACCTTGCCTGATTCACTCGCGTCAAGTCCGCACTCGGAGATAAGCGCGTTGTAAAATCCTACGTGTCCAAGCTCTAACTTGCACTTGCGTCCGAATTTTGAAAGCGTCTCTATCGCGGTAACCATACAAAGCAAATCGCTTTGAATACCCTTTGAACCGAGTATCTCTATACCGCTTTGAGCTATCTCGCTCTTTCTGCCCGTATGACCCGAGCTTAATCTATATACCTTCTGATGGTAGAAAAGCTTAACAGGAAGCATATCTCCAAGTCTCGTAGCCGCAACTCTCGCTATGGGAGTCGTGTTATCGGCGCGGAGAACTAAAAGTCTGCCATCGGGCGCGGTAAGCTTATACATCTTCTCCTGCCCCATAGTTCCGCCCGTCTCAAAAACGTCGTAGTATTCGATAGCGGGCGTAGATATTTCCGAAAAACCGTTTTTACGGTAAAGCTCCGTAAGAGAGGTATCAAGGTGTCGGAAAAGCTCCGCCTCTCCGAACATTATGTCTCTTGTACCGCCCGGTATGTTTCTTATGTTACCTGACATCGCTGTTTCCTTACCCTTTCGTAATTTTTCTCAGAAAAATCTTATCTGATTAGTTTCGCTTATTCCGTCAAGAACTCCGCAGCGTTTGAGTATCTCAACGTGAGTTTTGGATATTTTTGTTCTCTGTTGAAGCTCCTCTATCGAGAGAACGTCTCCCTCCGACATGACCGCTTCAATACTTTCCGCCGCCTTAGTGCCAAGTCCTTTCAGCACCGAGAACGGTATTCTGACCTTGCCGTCCTCAGGCATAAATATCTTAGCCTTTGACTTATGAAGGTCAACGGGCAGGAACTGGAATCCTCTCGCGTAAAACTCGACCACGAGCTGCCATATCGGAATAAGATCCTTTTCCGCGGCAGTAGCTTCCTTGCCCTTATCATTTATTTCTTTTATCTGGTTTCTGACGTATTCCTTACCTTGAAGTGCTATCTCCGCGTCAAAGCCTCCGGGCGCGACGGTAAACATAGCCGCGTAGAACGCTATCGGGTGATATACCTTATACCAACCGAGACGTATAGCGGAAATATCGTAAGCGACGGCGTGCGCTTTCGGGAACATGTATTCTATCTTGTTACAGGAATCTATGTACCATTCGGCAACGTTATGCTCACGCATTATAGCTATCATCTCAGGGGTGAGGAACTTGTTCTTTTTACGAACGGTCTCCATTATGTTGAACGCGTCTCCGGGTTCAAGACCCGCGTGTATAAGGTAAACCATTATAGAGTCACGCGTTCCGACGCACTCGGATATGGTACAAGTACCGTTTGCTATGAGGTCCTTGGCGTTTCCGAGCCAAACTCCCGTACCGTGCGAAAGACCCGATATTTGAAGAAGGTCCGAAAACGTCTTTGGCTGAGCGTCTATAAGCATCTGACGGACAAAGCTCGTTCCAAGCTCCGGAAGCCCGAACGTTCCCGTCTCCGAGTCTATCTCCTCGGGAGTTACCCCAAGCGGCTCGGGAGAAAGCAAAAGATCATATACCTTTCGGTCATTCATGGGAATATCGGCTATCTTAACGCCCGAAAATCTCTCCATATAGACGTACTTGGTCGGCACATCGTGTCCGAGACAGTCAAGTTTAAGTATCGTGTCGTGCAGATGGTTAAAGTCGAAATGCGTAGTAACTATATCGGAATTTGGGTCGTCAGCGGGATGCTGAACGGGGGTGAAGTCGAATATCTCGTATTCGTGAGGTATAACAACTATTCCTCCGGGGTGCTGACCCGTAGTGCGCTTAACTCCGACACAGCCGTTGACAAGTCTCTGCACCTCCGCGCGATTGAGGTTCTTGCCCGTTTCTTCCATATACTTCTTTACAAAGCCGAAGGCGGTCTTATCGGCAAGAGAGCCGAGCGTTCCGGCGCGGAAAACGTTTTCCGCTCCGAAAAGCACCTCGCAGTATTTGTGAGCGTCCGCCTGAACGTCGCCTGAGAAGTTAAGGTCTATATCGGGAGATTTCTCTCCGTGGAAGCCGAGGAACGTCTCGAACGGTATCTCGTGACCGTCGCAGATATATCTCGTTCCGCATATCGGGCAGTCCTTGTCGTCAAGGTCAAAGCCGGAGCCGACCTCACCCTTGGTGAAGAATTCGCTATTTCGGCACTTCGGGCAACGGTAGTGCGGCGGCAGAGGGTTGACCTCTGAAACGCCCGCCATCGTCGCAACGAACGACGAGCCGACCGATCCTCTCGAACCTACGAGATAGCCCTTGCTTTCGCTGTTCGCGATAAGCTTCTGCGCTATCATATAAAGAACCGCAAATCCGTTATCTATTATAGGTTTAAGCTCACGGTTGAGCCTGTTTTCAACGACCTCGGGAAGCTTATCTCCGTACCATTCGTGAGCGCGCTTCCAACATATCTCCTGCAATTCCTCCGGCGCTCCCTCTATCTTCGGGGTATAGCTACCCTTCGGGATAGGAAGAATGTCGCCGTCTATCATATCCGCTATCTTGTTAGTGTTCTCAACGACGACCTCGTAAGCCGTCTCCTCCCCGAGATACTCAAACTCTTTAAGCATCTCCTCGGTAGTCCTGAAATAAAGTCCCGTCTCTCTGTCAGCGTCCGCGTACTTTCCGTGCAGAAGCACCTGTCTGTAAATCTCGTCCTCGGGGTTAAGGAAATGCGAGTCGCAGGTAGCGCAAACGGGCTTACCAAGCTCTTTTCCGAGACTTACTATCTTGCGGTTGAAATTACGGATACGCTCAAATCCTGGCGCACTGTAATCACCGAGCGGAGCATAGTTGCCGTTTTCGTCCTTTGCGTCAACCATAAACGCGTTATTACAAAGTGGCTGTATTTCAAGATAGTCGTAGAAATCCGCTATCTTTTTAAGCTCGTCCTCAGGCTTATTTTCAACTACTGCGCGGTAAAGCTCGCCCGCTTCACAGGCAGAGCCGACTATTATACCCTCTCTGTATTCGCTTAGCACCGTTTTTGGGATACGCGCGGTGTAGTAATAGTAATCAAGATAACTCTTGGAAACTAACTTATAAAGATTTTTAAGTCCCTTCTGGGTCTTGGCGAGCAGTATGACGTGATACGTCTGCTTTATCTTTTTCGGGTCGGCTCTGTCAGCCATAGCGCGCGACATTGCCGAAAGCTCGGTTATACCGTCCTCTTTGAGCTTTCCGAACATTCGCCAAAGTATCTTTGCGGTGATCTCCGCGTCGTCACAGGCTCTGTGATGGTGGAAATCCTCTAATTTGAAATACTCTTTTAACGCGTCAAGATTATGCTTTTTAAGGTCTGTATTGACAAATCTCGACATAGCGAGCGTGTCAATGTAGGTATTTTTAAATTCAAGCCCGTTTTCAACACAGGCGGTACGGATAAATCCCGTATCGAATGAAGCGTTATGAGCTACCGTAACGGTATCTCCGCAGAAGTCAAGGAACGTTTGCAACGCTTCCTTTATCTTCGGCGCGCCCGTGACCATCTCATCTGTTATCGAGGTAAGGCGAGTTATTTCATCGGGAATAGGCATTTCGGGATCGACGAAGGTATCAAAACGATCAAGTATCTCACCGTTTTTACATCTTACCGCGCCTATCTCTATTATCTTATCGGTAACGCTTGAAAGTCCCGTGGTCTCTATATCGAACACGACGAACTCGTCCGTAAGCGCGCCGTCCTTATCTCCGAACACAGCCTTAGCTGTATCGTCAACGAGGTACGCCTCAACTCCGTACAGTACCTTTATACCGCCGCCGATCTTTTTAAGCGACTCCATAGCAGGGGGAAACGCTTGAAGGTTTGAGTGGTCGGTTATAGCTACCGCGGGGTGTCCCCAGCTTTTGGCGAGCTTCAACACCTTTGAAGGCTCTGAAAGAGCGTCCATCTGTGAAAGTTGAGTATGTAAATGAAGCTCTACACGCTTCTTTTCGGCGTTATCCTTCCTTGTAGGCAGACTTTTTACTTCAAGCATGCCAAGAGGAGAAAACTCGTTAGTTCCCGAGAACTTGTCCGCCGTCATATTACCGCGTATCACAATATCGGGAGAACCCGAGAGCTTACCGAGCATCTCGTTGCCCGCGGCTATATCGAGAACCAGCTTACACGGCACAGATGCCTCATTATCGGTCACACAAAATGTTATAACTAACTTTTTACCGCGTCCGACCTCTTTTCCCTCAGCACCGAAGGCTCGTCCGACGATAGTTCTTATGCGATTTTCAGGACCGCCTATCTCATTACAGGCGGAAAGGTCGTTTAACTCAAACGGCTCGCCGTAAATGACCTTTGGTTCACTTACGTCGAAAAGCATGTTTCCGACACCGAGCTTGCCGTCGGAATTTTGCCATATACCCTTGCTTCTTTTATAAACTGACGAGCTTTCGGGTATCACGGGAGCAGTCTTCGGAAGCATTGCCTCTGTCTTTTCTCTTAGCTCCTTAGCGTAGCTTTCAAGTCCCGCCGCTTTTCCGTCGTCCCTTACTATATCGACCTTGTAGTCTATATCAAACTCATCTTTCAGTATCTTAGATGCCTCTATCGGGGTCTTATCGTCATACATAAGACCTATACCGCTGTTAGAAAAGCCTATCCTTATCTCAACCCGCTTGTTTTCGTTATCAACAGTATAATCGTAATCATAAAAGAAGCCTTTTCCGACCGCGGCGCGGAATTGAAGCTCGAGGAGCATCTCGTCTATGTAGGAATTACTAAAAAGCTCCGCACCGTAATGGGTTATGACGTGAACGTAGCTAAGATCGTAAGCTTTTTTTATTTCTTCTTCCAGATGTCTTATATCAGTCTTACGGTATATTCTCGGAAAATCCACTGTAAGGATCATAAACTTTTTCTCTTTATTTACTTGGCAACGGTACTTTCCCGCAGACTGTATTATCTCTCTTTGAATACCGTCAGGCTCGTATCTGTGCAAAAGCTGAGCAAGAGTTTTGCTTTCCATTCCAGTGGTTCTCCTTTCCTTTTAATGTGAAAATTGCAATTAGTTTTGACAAGCTCCCGAGGCTTCGAGCCACCTGTCATTCTGAGCGAAGGACGAATGTCCGTAGTCGAAATTTTGGCTTGCCAAAATAGCCGCAAGGCGGAATCTCGGTGGCTCTCCACTCAGGATGCCGCACCGGATATTATTCCATTCCGTTTATTTCGTTTATAAGCTCGTCTATTATCCTGTCCTCAGGTATCTTGCGAACAGTAACGCCCTTCTTAAATAACAGAGCCTCACCGTCTCCGCCCGCGATCCCTATATCCGCTTCTCTTGCCTCACCCGGGCCGTTTACCGCACAGCCCATAAGCGCGACCGTAAGCGGTCTTTTGTTTTTTATCTCACCTGTTCTGCTTTCAAACTCGGAAACGAGCGAGATGAGATCTATCTTCGTTCTTCCGCAAGTAGGACAGGAGACCACGCTTATACCGTTACCCGTATAGCCGACGGCAGAAAGTATATCCCTTGCCGCGCTTATCTCGTTTACGGGATCAGAGGTAAGCGAGACCCTTACCGTATCACCTATTCCGTCACAAAGCAGAGAGCCTATACCGATCGCGCTTTTGAGCGTTCCCATTCTGACGCTTCCCGCCTCGGTAACTCCTATATGTAACGGATAATCGCATTTCTCAGCAAGCACGCGGTTAGCTTCGATCATAGCTGAAGCGTTCGATGCCTTTATTGATATTACGGTATCGTAAAAATCAAACTTTTCAAGAAGCGCGGCGTGATAAAGCGCGCTTTCAGCCAACGCCTCTGCGGTAGGAGATCCGTATTTTGCGAGTATCTCCTTTTCAAGAGAGCCGGAATTAACACCTATCCTTATCGGAAGTCCGTTAGCTCTGCAAGCCTTGACCACCTCTTTGACCTTATCGTCTCCGCCTATGTTACCGGGATTTATGCGTATCTTGTCCGCGCCCGCGTAGGCACATTCAACGGCAAGACGGTAATCGAAATGTATATCGGCAACGAGCGGCATAGTTACGCCCGCCTTTTTTGCCGACTCAAATATTCTTACCGCACCCTTATCAGGAACTGCGTAACGGAATATATCACAACCCGCATCCTGCATTTTGAGCGCCTGCTTAACACCGTTTTCTATATCGTTAGCAGGAACGCTGGACATCGACTGTACCGTTACATGATGTTCGCTTCCTATATAGAGCCCGCCGACCTTTACCTGCCTTGTTTTTCTTCTGTTTATATCCAAAATACACCTCTAATAATTTACGGGGAAGGCTTTGCCCTCCCACGTAAAACCTATGATCTATTTCCTTATCACCATAAATACGTCCTTGAAGGCTACTACGAACACGAGTCCGAGCAAAAGCAACATTCCGACCGAATGTACACCCGCCTCGACGTTACGGGATATAGGCTTACGCCTTATCGCCTCAATTATAAGAAATACCATTCTGCCGCCGTCAAGCGCGGGGAATGGAAGCAGATTGAATATTCCCAGATTCATTGCAAGGAGGACCGTGAGCATCAAAAACGACTCTCTGCCCATTGCCGCGGCATCACCTATCGCGTCTCCTACGCCTATCGGGCCTGAGATCTCGTTAAAGCCGTACTTTCCGGTAACCATACCTTTAAGCGAATCGAATATCTGAACCATTGAGTTCGTGCTTCCGTAAAACGCCTGCTTTACGGTATTGACAAAATTCTTTTTCTCGGCGTAATATCTGATATTTCTGATACCGTATTTTATACCGTCGGATTCCCCTACGGGAAACTGTACGTTTTCAATTATCTCGGTCTTACCGCCTCTTTTTACGGTAACCTCAACAGGATCAACACCGTAAGAAAAGATGGAATACGACACCTCGTCGCCTATATGGACTCTCTTTCCGTTTATCTTTATTATCTCGTCGCCGGATTTAAGTCCGTGATATTCCTCAACATACGTTTCCGTCTCGTAATCGTAAAACGAATGTATGTGAGTTGACGGATACTTTTCCATACAGAGAACGATTATAAGCATCAGGATTATACCGAGAAGCAGGTTCATAAGTCCCCCGCTTACCACTATTATCATTCTCTGCCACGCCGGCTTTGAGCAAAACGCTCCGTCGTCATCGGACTCCTCGTTTTCGCCCTCCATACTGTTATAACCGCCTATCGGCAGAAGTCTGAGCGAATAAAGAGTTCCGCTTCTTTTGCTTTTACGCGAGAATATCGCGGGTCCCATTCCTATCGCGAACTCGTTTACCTTAACCTTGAAGGCTCGCGCCGCGATGAAATGCCCAAGCTCGTGAACAAAAATAAGTACTCCGAACACCAGCACGGTAAGCAAAAAAACCTTAATAAATCCCATGAAAATCCTTCTCCAAATTATGCTTATACGTTTTCGTAAACGTACGCCCTTGCCGCCTTATCAGCCTCAAACACAGCTTCAAGCGTGCTTTCGCCGTTTCCCGCCGCATAAGTCGCCTTCTCCACGACCTCGAAGAGCTTCGGAAGATTTATTCTTCCATCAAGGAAAAGCGCGACAGCCGCCTCGTTTGCTCCGTTGAGCGATGCTCCGTAGCTTCCGCCCATCGTAAGCACGCGTTTGGCGAGTGCAAGTAACGGGAAGGTAGCCTCATCAGGCTTATAGAACGTAAGCCTGCCTATCGCCGCAAGATCAAGCGCGGGCGCTGACGCCTCCGCTCTTTCGGGATACGTTAAGGCGTACTGTATGCAGGTACGCATATCCGGCGCACCCATCTGCGAGATGACCGCATTATCTTTATATTCAACCATTGAATGAATTATGCTTTCACGGTGAACGATAACGTCTATCTCATCGGCATTAACTCCGAAAAGCCACGCCGCCTCTATGACCTCAAAGCCTTTATTCATAAGGGTCGCGCTGTCTATCGTTATTTTTGCGCCCATATTCCACGTTGGGTGAGCGAGCGCTTGCTCGGGCGTAACGCCTGCAAGCATTTCGGGCGTATATCCAAAAAACGGCCCGCCCGATGCGGTCAGTATTATTTTCTTTACTTCGTTTCTGTTTCCCGAGCGAAGCGATTGCCATACAGCGCAATGCTCGCTGTCAACAGGCAGTATCTCTTTATTGTGCTTCCTTGCAAGTCCCATTACGTACTCGCCCGCGGTAACCAAGCTCTCCTTATTTGCAAGTGCAAGCTCTTTTCCGCTTTCAAGCGCGTAAACGGTAGGCAAAAGTCCCGCGATACCCGTAACTGAATTGAGAACGGTATCCGCTTTCGATTCAGCTGCGACTGTAAAAGCGGCTTCCGTTCCGCTTATGACCTTGCAGTCCGTATCCCTTATTGCCGCTTTGAGACGCTCCGCCGCGGAGACGTCCTCGATTCCGCAAAGCTTGACTCCGAACTCTCTTATCGCGTTTTCGGCTTTTTTAATATCACGCCTGCACGTTATGGCATCGACCTCATAGCCCTGCCTTCTCGCAACGTCAAGAGCCTGCGTACCTATCGATCCGGTAGCACCGAGAACCGCTAATCTTCTGTTTTTCATCTAAGTCTATCCTCACCAAGTAATGAATAACGTCGTTACGTTGGTAAATATCCTGCAAACTATATACATAAATATGGATACGGCTATAAAGGAGTCGAAACGGTCCATAATTCCGCCGTGTCCGGGGAAAAGCTTTCCGTAATCCTTTACACCGTACTCTCTTTTAAGCAGCGATGCGATAAGGTCACCCCATTGGCTAACGAATCCGCCAACGAGAGCAAGTAGCAGCAGTACAATGTAGTTTGGCTGTTTTCCGAAGCCATAATGCATTATAAATCCAAAAATAAGCGTTATAAGAACTACTCCGACTATACCGCCGACCGCTCCCTCTACCGTCTTTTTGGGACTTACGTCGGGTATCATCTTATGCTTTCCAAAGAAAACACCCACGAAATACGCCATAGCATCGCACACCCACGGAATAAGGAACGCAAGAAGCATCAGTACTAATCCGTATTTAAAATCGCGGAGCAGTATAAGAGCGGAAAAACCAAAGCTTACGTACATGACCATAACAACGGTCTGAGTAACGTCTTTAAGCTTTATCTCACTCTTTGAAAATACCGCTACCGTCATCATAAGCACGGCATACGCGAGGTATATAAGAAGCATCGCGGTAGTATATACGTCAGCCTCAAAAATTCTCGCAAGCATCTGTGCCGCCGCGCAAACGAGAATAGACGGCACGCCTATGACCCATTTTTTATTCTGTCCCGTACAGGCAAGCACCTCGCATACCGCGGGAACAGACATAACAAGAGTCAAGACCACAAGCGGCCATTTATCCGAAAATATTATGAACGGCATAAGAACTGCGATACCTACCACAGCCGTCATTATGCGTTTTAACATTTCTTTCTCCATTCCGCCGCGTAAAAGCGGCTAACTCATCGTATTTATACAAGACCTCCGTAACGTCTTGTTCTTTTGTAGTAATCCCTTATCGCAAGCTCCACGCCGTTTTCGTCAAGATCCGGCCAAAGCGTATCGGTAAAATACATCTCCGAGTACGCAAGCTGCCACAAAAGGAAGTTAGAAAGCCGTCTTTCGCCCGCTGTACGGATAACGAGATCAGGCTCAGGACATTTTGCGGTATATAACGCGGAATTTATATCGTTTTCCGTAACCTCGGCCTTTCCCGAGGCGATCAGCGAATTTACCGCACTTACTATTTCCGCCCTGCTTCCGTAGTTGAGCGCTATATTCAGCAGCCTCGTTCCGTCAGCTGTTGAGCTTTCCGCGCGAGCCATCTTACCGAGCAGCTTTTCGGAAAGTCCCTTTTTTTCTCCGATAAATCTCACACGAACGTCGTAATCCGACACTCTTGAAAGAACTCTGTCGATATACCTTTCGAGCAGAGACATTATCTCGGAGACCTCTTTTTCCGGACGCTTCCAGTTTTCTGTCGAAAAAGCGTAAACGGTCATCGCCTCTATTCCAATCCTTCCGCAGTAACGAACTATCCTTTCAAAGGTCTCCGCGCCCGCTCTGTGACCGTACTCACGCGATTTTCCTCGGTTTTTAGCCCATCTGCCGTTACCGTCCATTATGAACGCTATATGCTTAAAGTCGTCTCCGACCTTTACGAGTTTTCCATCCTCATCGAATATAGGGCTGACTGACACCGCTTCTTCCTCCTTAGATGGACATTATCTCCTTTTCTTTTGCCGCGCCTGCCGCGTCAAGGAGCTTTATATACTTATCGGTGAGATCCTGAACGCTCTTCTCAGAAGCCTTCTGCTCATCCTCGGTCATCTCGTTCTTCTTCTTCATATCCTTGCACTTGTCGTTAGCGTCTCTGCGGATATTACGAATAGCGACCTTAGAATCCTCGGTCATCTTCTGGACCTGCTTTGCAAGCTCCTTTCTTCTGTCCTCGGTGAGAGGCGGGAAGCTGAGACGGATAGTCTTACCGTCGTTCTGGGGAGATATGCCGAGATCGGAAGCCTGTATAGCCTTTTCGATCTGTTTAAGGAGCGACATATCCCAAGGGGTTATAGCTATCGTTCTCGCGTCGGTAACGGATACGGTAGCGACTCCGCTTATCTGTGTGGGAGAGCCATAATAATCGACTGTTATCTTATCAAGGACCGCGGGATTTGCTCTGCCGGCTCTTATAGAACCGAACTCATTTTCGAGGCTCTGTACGGATTTCTGCATTTTTTCTTCAAATTCTTTGGTGTTAAGTTTCATTTCGTTAATTCCTTTCGGTATTTATTATGTATTTCAATTATTATTTTTTAAACTGTGAGAAGCGTTCCTATGCTTTCGCCGGAAACGGCTCTGACTATATTCTCGGGATCGGAAAGACCAAAGAGAAGCACCTTCATCTTGTTTTCCATACCGAACGTAGCGGCGGTAAGGTCTATGACCCCGAGTCTGTTGCCGATTATATCGTCATAGGTTATACGGTCGAGTCTCTTCGCGTTCGGGTCTTTTCTCGGGTCGCTGGTATAAACCGCGTCTATGTTTTTAGCGAAAAGCGAAGCGTCGGCTTTTATCTCAGCGGCTCTGAGGAGTGCCGTGGTATCTGTCGTGAAATACGGACTGCCCGTACCCGCTCCGAGTATGACCACCTTACCGGATTCAAGGTATCTTATAGCGTCATCTCTTGAATACGTTTCGGTAACACCCTGTATCGCTACCGCGGTCATAACACGGGCATCAAGACCCGCGTTTACAAACGCGTCTTGGAGCGCGATAGAGTTCATAACCGTAGCAAGCATACCCATTCTGTCAGCACGCACGCGATCCATCTTACCGCCCTGCCTACCTCTCCAAATGTTGCCGCCCCCGACGACTACCGCCACCTGAACGCCCATCTCCGTGCATTTTTTTATTTTGGACGTAACGAGGTCAACAAATTCATAATTGTAAAGCCCATCTGCGCCTTCCGCAAGCGCTTCTCCCGAAAGCTTCAGGAGTATTCTTTTGTAAACCGGGGTACCCATATTCTTTACCGTCCTTTCAAATATAACCGTTTTTTCGCGCGTCCGCACGCGTATATTATTACTCTATCTTATTATAATATATATCTATGAATATTTCAAGACCTTTTATAATTTTTATATAATGATTTTTCATTATTTTTACGTTCATTTCTTTTTCCTTCTTTGTAAAGAAAGAAAAAGAAACGAACCAAAGAAAAAGAAAGAAACTTACAGTCGCACCTTTGTTTCTACCTTGAACAGTTTTCACTTCCGAGGAGTTCGCATAGAGATATGGAGTGAGAAAACTTTGGAATATAACGTAATATTGCGTAGATATTGTTGTTTGCGGGCTTTTTCCACACCTTTTTGCGAAGCAAATAAACAAACTTTTTTCTCCTGCTTTTCTTTCAAGAAAAGCAGGAGAAAAAACAAAAAATAACAAGGCGGAGTGAACTCCGCCTTGTTATTTTTACAGGTAATTGTTATTACTGTACCATCTTCGCGATCTCTTCAGCGAAGTTTTCTTCTCTCTTTTCGAGACCCTCACCCTTGGTGAAGCAGTTGAAGCCTACGATCTTTATAGCTCCGCCGAACTCCTTAGCACAGGAAGCGGTGTACTGAGCAACAGTCATAGAATCTTCCTTAACGTAACCCTGATCTACAAGGCAATGCTCCTCATAGAACTTACCAAGCTTACCCATAGCCATCTTCTGAATGATCTGATCGGGCTTGGAAGCATTCTTGGGGTCGTTCTTTATCTGGTTCATTATAACGTCAAGCTCAGCGTCGATAGCAGCCTGAGGAACAGCGTCACGGTCAACGTACTCGCAGGGGTTAGCGGCGAGCTGGAGAGCGATATTCTTAGCGTACTCAGCAAAGCCGGGGTTAGCTACAACGGCATCGTCAGCCTCGAAGTTGATTATAACACCCATGCTTCCCTTACCGTGAATGTAAGTGGACATAACTCCCTCAGTTACTACGAAACGGCGAAGGCTGAGCTTCTCACCTATAATGAAGGTCTGCTCTTTAAGAGTTACCTCAACGGTATCCTCGGTGCCATCGTACTTGCAAGCCATAAGAGTCTCAACGTCAGCGGGTCTGCACGCAAGTATCGTGCGAAGAAGTCCCTTAACGTAGCCCTGGAATTTCTCGTTCTTAGCAACGAAGTCAGTCTCGGTGTTGACCTCGATCATAGCGGCGGTCTTGCCGTCGTCAGAAAGCATAATGTCAACGAGACCCTCGGCAGCTATTCTTGACTGCTTAGCGTCAGCCTTAGCAAGTCCCTTTTCACGAAGAGCCTTTACAGCCTCGTCGAAGTTTCCATCGGTCTCAACGAGAGCCTTTTTACAATCCATCATTCCGCAGCCGGTCATAGTTCTGAGCTCGGCAACCATTTTTGCAGTTATATTAGCCATTTTTAATAATTCCTTTCAAGTTTTGAGTATATATCGGCTTTGACACCGAAAAGATCCTTATAAAAACGGGAATTACTCCGCGTCCTCAGCCTTTTCTTCCTCGGAAGCGTCCTCTATCTGCTCGCCCTGTCTGCCCTCTATAACAGCATCAGCGAGAACGGAGGTGATGAGCTTTATGGCACGGATAGCGTCGTCGTTACCGGGGATAACGTAATCAGCGTCATCAGGATCGCAGTTGGTATCAACGATAGCAACTACCGGTATTCCGAGCTTCTTAGCCTCGGCAACAGCGTTCTTTTCCTTGCGAGGGTCAACGATGAAAACAACAGAGGGAAGGGTCTCCATGGTCTTTATTCCGCCGTAATCTCTCTCGAGATCGGACTTTTCCTTCATGAGCTTGGAAACTTCCTTTTTGGTAAGAGCATCGAATATGCCCTCTTCCTGCATCTTCTCGATCTGGTGGAGACGTGCTATGCTCTTCTTTATGGTCTTGAAGTTGGTGAGCATACCGCCGGGCCAACGGCTGTTTACATAGTACATTCCGCAGCGCTGAGCTTCTTCTCTGATAGCGTCAGCCGCCTGCTTCTTGGTTCCTATGAAAAGAACAGTTCCCTTTTCGACGGAAACGTCACGCATGAACATATACGCTTCCTCGAACTTCTTTACGGTCTTCTGGAGGTCGATAATATATATACCGTTACGCTCCGTGAAGATGTACTCCTGCATTTTGGGGTTCCATCTTCTGGTGTGATGTCCGAAATGGACGCCTGCTTCAAGCAGCTGCTTAATAGAAATTACTGACATTTTTCATGTCCTCCTTTTGGTTTTTCCTCCACCCTGCGTTCATTCCATAGCGTAAAGCTACACCAAAAGCCGCGAGGTGTGTGGATTTGATACTCGAATATGATACCATAACTAAAATATTTTTTCAAGCGGTTTTTGCATTTTTTACAAAATATTAACATATCAAAATAACGCCGTGTCTCCACGGCGTTATCAGACCCTATATTATTTTTCCTTTTTGTAACAAATAATTCCGGAGGTGAAAATATCGTTTATGCTCATATCTGCGCCCTCTCCGACAAGCGTTTCACCGGAAACGCGTTCTCCCGCATCGGATACGTAGCTTGCGTTCTCATCGCACACGGGATATACCGTTACCGCATTCTGATGCGGTATCTTGGTGAACGAGCATAACTTTATTTCGTTATACTCGCGGTCGCAAAATTGAAGCACGAGCAGGGTCTCGGTATCACAAAGTATATGACACTCCGAATTTTTCCAGAAATCTCTTTCGTTTTTATACTTACTAAAATGCTCGGAAAGCAGCTTCACGGTATTTTCAGAAAGCTTGGTGAGATCACAGCTTACTCCTATCGGACCGCCGAGCGTACAGTTTCTGAGATAGTCAGCGTTTATCGCCTCCATGTGTCCCCAAGCGGCGTCGCCGCTTACAAGTATCTTTTCGACCTTACTTCCGATAGGATATACAGGCTCGAAATTTTCAAGGCTCCTTATCGTTATCCATCTTTCAAGAGCGCGCGACGGCATACGGAGCATAGTGTTCTTGAATATATCAAGCTGAGTGTAAAGACTGTGGTTATCACTCATCCAGAATGAGTCAAAGCCGTTTAAGCTGGCAAGCGACATACGAAGTCCGCCGCTCGCGCAGTTTTCAAGATATACCTCGGGAAATTCCTTTCCTATACGCTTTATAAAAGCGTTGTATCCCTCGAAATATCCCAAAAACGACCTTCTGTCAGAATCAAACGTTATTTCGGCGTTAAAGTCAAACTTTATAAACTCTATTCCGTAATGCTTTATCTTTTCGGCAAGGATAGCGAATATGTATTCGCAGGCTTCCGCGTTCCTGAAATCAACAAATGCGTTATTGCCCTCCACAACGTAATACTGAGGATATTTTTTCACCGCATCGGAGGCAAGCGCCGCTCTCTCTATCTCGAACCAAAGACCGAATTTCAGACCGTATGAACGCACCTTGTCGGCAAACTCTCTCATTCTGCCCATCATCGAGCAATCCGTGCATTCTTTCCAGTCTCCGACCTTATCAAACCATTCCGCGGGCTTTCCAAACCAACCCGCGTCTATAACGAAATACTCCGCCCCGATCTTTTTCGCGACCTCAAGCTGTTCCGAAAGAATATCAAAACCTATAAGATCAAACTTACTTAACCACGAATCGTATATTATCGGAAGCTCTCTTGCGGGGTAAACGTCGTTATAATAACGGTGGAGCTTATAAGCATCCATATCCGTCTTGTTTTTGAAATCGTAATAAATGATCTTCGGAAGCTCAAACGTCTCTCCGGGCGCGATTTTAAGATCAAAGCCCCTGTCATCTATACCAAGCTCGACCGTTACGGTCTTTCGCTGACCAGTTTGCGAAAAGCATTTTTTCACATTAATGCTCCACTTGCTGTCGGCAAGAAGATGGAACGCCGCGCCTCTGCCGTTTTGTAAGTTATATATAGCTACAAACGGAGCGGAACCGCAGTTTGTGCGTATATCGTCGTTTCCCGCGCCGACCTCTGTAACGAGCGGCTGCCATCTGCCGAGGCTTTCGTCACACCATTCGCTGTACTGAGTATATACCTCGTAATCACCGCTATTAAAAACGAATTTTGAAAGAATACGTGTAAAGGATATTTCATTTTGGGAAATATTCGTTATCCTGTCACTCCTCACGGTAACTCCCGAGGAATGCGAAATGTTCTCACTTATCGCCTCAAAGCCTTCTCCCTTGAAATAATAACCGTTTACCGTTTTTTCAGGCATTCCAACAGGCATAGAAACGCTTCCGTATATCGAAAAAAGATCACCGATTCCGTTTACAATGTATTTCATAACGTCTCCTTAAATAATGATCAGATTTTTCTCTGCTTTCGTAAGATTTTCGCAACCGCTCTCGGTCACATATACCATATCCTCTATGCGAACACCGTATTTCCCCTCAACGTATATCCCCGGCTCTACCGTAACAACGTTTCCTTTTTCAAGCACCTGCTCCGATCTCGGCGAAACGTGTATCCCCTCATGGATATACAGACCTACTCCGTGACCGAGACTGTGACCGAAAAGCCCGTTGTAGCCCGCACCGTCAATAATATCCCTTGCGATCTTATCCGCGTCCGAGCATTTTTTGCCCGCCGCAATAAACTCAAGCGCCGCGCACTGAGCGGAAAGGACTGTGTTATAAAGCCGCTCCATCTCCGCGTCCGGCTTACCGATACAAACAGTTCTCGTCATATCCGAGCAGTAACCGTTCACTTTTGCGCCAAAGTCCATAGTGAGAAACCCACGACCGAGCTTTTTGTCTGTCGGCACTCCGTGAGGAAGCGAGGAATTTGACCCCGAAACGGCTATCGTGTCAAACGCAAGCCCCTCAGAGCCGTTTTTACGCATAAAATAATCAAGCTCCAAAGCGACCTCGCATTCGGTCATCTCCGGCGCAAGCATACCAAGAACACGCTCGAACGCCGCCTCGGCTATCCTCTGTGCCTTTATTATACTTTCCTTTTCAAATTCGTCCTTTACGTTACGAAGCTTTTCAGTTATCCCACCCACAGCAGCGAATTTATATTCCCGCATAGCGCTTTCATACGCCGAAAGCTCGGCGCAGGTCATAACGTTATCCTCGTAGCCTATAACGCTCCCCTCTTTAAGAAGTGCTTTTATAAGAGAAGAACGTCTGCCCGAAAGGAGCATTACCTCAAACTCAGGCGAAGCGTCACGCCTTGCTACCTCAATATATCTGCTATCAGCGAAAAGATACGCATTTTCGGCGGTTATCAATAAAAAACCGTCGGTATAGTCCACTCCGCTAAGATAACGGCAGTTAAGCGGACAGGTAATAAGAGCGGCGTCCGCTTTACCCGCAAACGCCTCTCTGAATCCTTTTATCCTTGTCATGATCTTCACTTCTTATTAAGGTAAGAGATAAGTCCCTCTATACCAAGTCTGTAAACGTCCGCGCCAAGTCCTGTTATCATACCCACGCACACGGGTGCAAGGACCTGAGTATGTCTGAACTCCTCACGCGAATATATATTGGTTATGTGTACCTCTACCACAGGCATAGCCGAACCCGCTATTGCGTCACGGACACCTATCGAATAATGCGACCACGCGCCCGCATTCATAACTATACCGTCGTAATCTCCGACCGCGGCATAGAGCTTCTCAACGAACTCCCCTTCATAATTACTTGAAAAGAAATCAAGCTCCAGATCATTCTGGGTCTTCGCCCATTCTTTAAGTCCGTTACTTATATCGGCAAGCGACGCCTTGCCGTATTTTCCCGGCTCTCTTTTACCGAGCATACCGAGATTTATTCCGTTCATAACAAGTATCTTCATTATGCGTTTCCTTTCACTGATAAATACATATTCTTCATCGCAAGCGCATCAAGTGCCTGTGTTCCCGCGGACTCGCATATTATTCTCGGACTGTACCCGTCCTTGGCTATGACCTCGGCAAGCGGCATAAACTCAGGTCCGTAAACGTTGTCTTCAAAGGTAAGATGCTTTTTCTCGCCGGACGACGTATATTCGATCTTTGAAAAATGACAGTGCAGCGTATCCGCATACTCAGCTCCAAGACGCTTATCTATCTCGTCAAAGACACGTCTGTAACTGTCCGCGTCAGTAAAAAGACCACCGACGTTTCTTGCGTTAAGATGCCCGAAATCGACTACGGGGCGAAGTCTTTTATCAATGGAGCAGATGTCAAGAACCTCGTCAAGCGTTCCAAGCTGATTCAATTTACCCATAGTTTCAAGTCCCATAGCGACCTTGGTATCGGGGAACGCCGAAAGCGCTCTGTACATAGTATCCTTTGCGAGAGCGACCGCTTCGCCCCTGCTTATCTTCGAGGCAGAACCCGTATGGATAACTATTATATCCGCGCCCATCGCCTCGGCGGCGTTAAGTGACTGACCTATATAATCGAGACTTTTAAGTCTCTTTTCTTCTTCCGTTCCCGAAAGAGAGATAAAGTACGGAGCATGGAGAGAAAGCGAAATGCCGTATTTTTTAGCTTCCTCACCGACCTTTGCAAACGCCTCGGCAGAGCCGCGAACGCCCTGTCCGCACTGATATTCATACGCGTCAAGCCCGATCTCGTTTAACCATTCGGGAGCTTGGTGCGTACTCTTTTTTCCGGCGGCGTAAAAGCTCTCGCTGTTACCCGCAGGTCCGAATTTGGCCGCCATAAGCGTTTTCACCTTTCGTTACTTTATTTTGTTTTTTCTGTTATATTTAGCGATAACAGGCTTTTCGAGAAGCCTTTTGAAACGGCAGAACAGGTCTGTTCTGTCCTTTATCGGCTTTACGAGAATAGCGGTATTAAGAGACGATATTCTGCCGGCAACAACGTCTGTAAACACCTGATCTCCGATTATACCGCATTCAGACGGCGCGACCCCTAACGCGGAAAGCGCCTTAACACAGCTTTTTTTCAGAGGCTTACCGCTATCGTAAAACGCGGGACAGCCAAGCTCTTTGTTGAAAAGCTCGACTCTATCCTTATGATTATTGGAAACGAAAGCCGTTTTTATTCCCGCGTTCCACATTCCCGAGAGCCACGCGCGCACCTCGTCGGTCGGCTCGGGCATCTCGTAGGGAACGAGGGTGTTATCTATATCAAGTATCAACGCCTTGACTCCGCGAGCGGAGAGCATTTCGGGCGTCACCTCATAGACCGTATCGAAATAAAAATCCGGTACAAAAAATCCCATTATGAGAGCCTTTCTCAGTTTATTATTATCTTAAAGCCGTTCTCATAGACCTTACCGGGAGCGAGACGGGTCATCTGGTTCTTTGTTTCAAGATCATCGATCTTGCCGTCGTACGACGGAAGCGAGCACCAAGGCTCTATGCAAACGTAGGGGGCTTCCGACTTTGGCGCGTGCCATATACCAAGGTTTCTCATCCCGGGGTATTCAAGTCTTACGCTCTTTGCGCTCTTTTTGCTTTTAAGCGTTACGTAGCTGCACATATCGGTAAAGAACTTCGCGTCGTTGTCAAAAAGCGAGTGATCAAGATCTATTATCTTGCCGTCTCTGAGCGGATAAGGCTCTGTCGTGTCAGTATAGAAAAGAGGAGTCATGACCAGACGCTTCATAGGCTTTACGCAGTCAAATTCAAGATAATAATCCTCAAACTTCTCTCCCTTGGTAAGCGGAACGTTAAATCCGGGGTGTCCGCCAAATCCGAAGAACATATCTTCGTCTCCTGTGTTCACAACGTTTACCTCGGTATTTACAGAGGTTCCGTCAAGCGTATATGTAACTCTGAACTCGAAATCGAAGGGATACTGAGCCTTTATCGTCTCATCGGGAATAAGAAGAAAGGTTATCTTATCAGCCTCGACCTTTTCAGCCTTCATAACGGTATCACGCGCAAAGCCGTGAAGATTCATCTCGTAGGTCTTACCCTTATACGTATATTTGCCCTCGAAAAGACGTCCGCATATCGGGAAAAGATTGTAGGCTCTGCCCGCCCAGTATTGAGGGTCGCCCTGCCAGAGATATTCACAGCCGTCCTCTTTGAGCACTATACTTTGAAGCTCTCCGCCCTTATCGGCAATATCTACCTTTATTTTTTCGTTCTCTATCGTGTACAGCATATCGTTCTCCTCCAAATTTTATTTTCAGTTAAGTACAGTTCCGTCAGGATTGAAAAGAGGAAGCTCCTCTAAGTATGTAATATCCTTTCTCGCAATGGCATCACCCTCGGCAAGTATAGCCATTCTTCCGACTATCTCACCGCCGGCCTCGGTAACGAGCGTTTCAAGCGCGCGAAGCGACTCGCCCGTAGAGATAACGTCGTCAACTATAAGTATGCGCTTACCCTTCATAAGCTCCGCATCTGCGGTATCGAGATAAAGCTTCTGCTGCTTTGCCGTGGATATGGAATTAACGTCAACGGAAAATACACCCGTCATATAGAGCTTAGCACCCTTTCTCGCGAGCATATATTTTTTATCTCCGTTCTGACGTGCCATCTCGTGAACAAGCGGAATACCCTTCGCCTCTGCGGTTATGAGATAATCGTACTCAGGGGCAAGCTTTATAAGCTCAGCGGCAGCGGCAACGGTAAGCTCGGGGTCTCCGAAAATAACGAACGCCGCTATGGAGAGCTTATCGTTTACAGGACATATAGGAAGCGCGCGGTCTATACCCGCGATTTTCATATTATAGTATTTCATTACCGTATCTCCTATTTGAAATTATAGTTTCCTACATAATTATACAACTCTTTTTTTCTCTTGTCAATCTTATTCGCATCAATTATTCAATTTTTTTGCGTATAATGACGTTTTAGTGATATTTTATGAAATTCGACCGTTTTTTCATTCTTATATACTTGAATAACTCCCGTCTATTCAGAAAATATTCATTCAAGATGTAATATACGTTTGAACAGATGTGTTTTTTCGTCATCTTGCGACTTATAAATACGTTATTCATTATTTTATGCAATCCTTAACGTTTTCACCCCGATTATTAAAGATTTATAAAAGCTTACGCCACCTTGTGTTAAAAGGCATATTTACTCATACACCGATCTTGTATCTGACCCGCAAACGCGCAAAGCATAGAACAAATAAGCGCATTGCCAAAACGCGTGTTTCGTGATACAATATGCAAAACAAAGCCCGAAACGAGGAATAAAAAATGAAAGTCAAAAATACGTACACCATAATAAAGACCCAAGCCGTAACGTTTACAGAATATAAAGATGCTCAGGAAGTGTTTTCTATTCTCGCGGTTGAAAGCGACGGAGAAACATCAGCCAGCGCGTTTGCGTACGACGTCGCAAGACACAGAGCAAGAGCTGAGGAAATACTCGCAAGGATAGAGCGTATCTCCCCCTCTCCCGCCGAACTGGCTGACGTTATCGAGGAAATACTTTAATATTTTTTGCCCGAAATCTATTGATTTTTCGTGAGGTTTGTAGTATCATATAGGCATAGAACGGACGAAAGGACGATAAATCAAATGAGAAAATACCTTCTTCCCAAGGACGCAAATTCCTATAAAGCCAATCTTCACACGCACACTAACCTTTCAGACGGACAGCTTTCTCCCGAGGAGGTAAAAAAGCTCTACAAGGACCAAGGTTATTCGATAGTAGCCTATACCGACCACGACGTTTTCCTTATTCATAACGACCTGACCGACGATGAATTCCTTGCCCTTAACGGCTATGAAATGGAAGTAAATCAACCCAAAGAAAGCGCGACCCTTGCTTCCCAAACAAACAAGACCTGTCATATGTGTCTTGTAGCTCTTGATCCCGACAAGGTAACTCCCGTCTGCTGGCACAGAAGCAAATATCTGTTCAGAAACGCGGTAAACCACAGAGACGAAGTCAAAAACGACGAGAGTCTCCCCGATTACGAAAGAGTTTACTCTTCGGATGGCATATCCGACATGATGAAGCTCGGCAGAGATAACGGATTTTTCGTAACCTATAATCATCCGATGTGGTCGTGCGAGGAATATCCCGATTACACGGGCTACAACGGTATGCACGCGATGGAGATAGTTAACTTTGAATGTGTGGTATCGGGATTTGCCGATCACAACGAAAGAGTTTACGACAATATGCTGAACGTCGGCAAGCGTATCTACTGCGTAGCGACCGACGACTCTCACGGTACAAGGGGTATGTTCGGCGGAGCTACCGTAATAAAAGCGGATAAGCTCGATTACAAGTCGGTAACGAACGCACTCGTAAACGGAGATTTCTACGCAACGGAAGGCCCCGAGATAAAACAGCTTTACATAGAGGACGGCAAGCTCGTGGTTGAGACCTCAGCCGTAGCGAGCATACGCCTTAACACGGGAGCGCGTTACGCAAAACGGGTATTTAACGCAAACGGTACGCCCGTTATCCGCGCTGTGTTCGACTTACCCTCCGACAAGAACCTTTACTACTTCCGCGTGACCGCCACCGATATGGGCGGCAAGTGCGCTTATTCAAACGCCTATTTTATGGACGAATTAAATTAAAAATTCCAAAATATATCCCCCCATTACCGTACACAAGTGCGGTGATGGGGGGATTAAAGTTTTGCGGAGCTTTTTCAAAAGCGACCGTATTCCTTACTGTGCTGCGTCAACGATAACGGTGAAATCGGGGGCTTTAAGAGAAGCTCCGCCTATAAGTCCTCCGTCAACGTTTACCTTAGCAAGAAGCTCGGAAGCGTTCTTCGCGTTCATAGAACCGCCGTACTGTATTATAGATGCCTCGGCAACGTCAGCGCCGTACATCTTAGCGAGAGTAGCTCTGATAACGCCGCAGGTCTCGTCAGCCTGCTCGGGGGTCGCGGTAAGACCCGTTCCTATCGCCCATACAGGCTCGTAAGCGATGATAACGTTCTTCATATCCTCAGCGCTTACACCTTCAAGGTCGAGCTTGGTCTGCATAGCAACTACCTCGTCGGTTATTCCGGAAAGTCTCTGCTCCTTTACCTCGCCTACGCAAAGTATAACTTTGAGACCCGCCGCAAGCGCAGCCTTTGTGCGCATATTAACGGTAAGATCAGTCTCACCGAAATACTGACGGCGCTCGGAGTGGCCGATTATTACGTACTCAACTCCGCACTCGGTAAGCATCTTAGCCGAGATCTCTCCGGTGTATGCTCCGCTCTCGGCGAAGTGTACGTTTTCAGCACCGACTTTTATATTAGTACCCTTAGTTGCCTCAACGGCGGTACATATATCGACGTAAGGAACACAGATAACTATATCGCATCCGTCCTTTCCCGCAACCATAGGTTTAAGCTCCTCTATAAGAGCCTTTGCCTCCGCGGGAGTCTTATTCATTTTCCAGTTACCTGCAATTACTTTTCTTCTGCTCATTTTTGTATCTTCTTTCTGTGTGATTTTTCAAGTGAAGGCTCGGCTTGCTTTCCGTAAGCCGAGCCGCTTTTTCGCGATGAAACGAAGCGCTCATCTTATTACTCAACGATAGAGAACGAGTTGAGACGAGGCGCGAGCACCAAAGCAAGGCGACAGCTTACTTTCCGTAAGCCGAGCCGCTTTTGTGCGATGAAACGAAGTATCAACGAAGTTATCTATCGTTGAGGCATGCTATGCCGGGAAGTTCAAGACCTTCAAGGAATTCAAGAGAAGCACCGCCACCGGTAGAAACGTGGGTCATCTTGTCAGCAAAGCCAAGAGTCTCAACAGCCGCGGCAGAGTCTCCGCCGCCTATGATCGTAACAGCTCCGCAGTCAGCAAGCGCTCTTGCTACGCCGCGAGTACCGTTAGCGAAGTTAGTCCACTCGGAAACACCCATAGGACCGTTCCATACTACCGTTCCCACACCCTCGAGGGTCTTGGAGTAAAGCTCGGTGGTCGTAGGACCAATGTCGAGTCCCATCCAGCCGTCCGGAATGGAGTCGGAGTATATTCTCATACATACAGCATCGGCTGCGTAGTTACGAGCGATGATGTTATCAACAGGAAGCATAAAGTTTACGCCCTTAGCGCGAGCCTTGTCAAGAAGCTCCTTAGCGAGATCGAGCTTATCCTCCTCGCAGATAGAGGTTCCTATGCTGTTACCGAGAGCTTTAAGGAAGGTATAAGCCATTCCTCCACCGATGATAAGGGTATCGACCTTCTCGATGAGGTTGTTTATAACACCTATCTTGTCGGATACCTTAGCTCCGCCGAGGATAGCTACGAAGGGACGCTTAGGCTCGGAAAGAGCAGTTCCCATTATGGAGATCTCCTTCTGAATGAGGTATCCGCAAACAGCGGGCATCTCGGGGCAGTACTGAGCTATACCCGCGGTAGTAGCGTGAGCGCGGTGAGCAGTACCGAAAGCGTCGTTTACGTATATATCAGCCATAGAACCGAGCTTCTTTGCGAAAGCCTCGTCGTTCTTCTCCTCTTCCTCGTGGAAACGAACGTTTTCAAGAAGCATTACCTCGCCTGCTTTAAGAGCGGCAGCCTTAGCGGTAGCGTCCTCGCCTATAACGTCCTTAGCCATTATAACTTCCTTGCCGAGAAGCTCGGAGATTCTCTTAGCTACGGGAGCGAGAGAAAGCTTGGTTATATCGCCCTTAGCCTTTTCAAGAGCGGCGGCGGTAGCAGCCTCGCGCTCTTCCTCGGGAAGTGCCTCTATCTTCTTCTTTTCCTTCTTGTCGAGCTTCAATTTCTCGTTAAAAATATTATGGGGACGACCCATATGAGAGCAGAGTATAACTGCTGCGCCGTTCTCAACGAGATACTTGATAGTGGGCATAGCACCGACTATTCTCTTGTCGTCGGTTATAACGCCGTCCTTCATAGGTACGTTGAAATCGCATCTCGCGATAACCTTTTTACCCTTTACCTCAACATCTTCGATAGTTTTCTTATTGTACATCATGGCAATGCTTCCTTTCTTGCTTTCGGAAATTTTCCGATTAATTATTCAAATATAATATTATCATAAATTCAAAAATTTATCAAGGGGTTTTTTCAATTTTTTACGAAATACACCACTTTTTTCTTCTCAAAAACTTGTATTTTACTGTTTTTGTCCAAAGATTTCCACTTTCGTCACACGTCTTTCACATTGATGTTATAAAATATAAAAAACCAATCTTTATGAAAGGATCGAAACCTTGATCAGTTTTGAAAATATACGCCAAAAAGGCGTACTTCACAACATCTCGTTTGCGTTTGAAAAAGGACGAATGTGCGTGCTTTCCGAGAGGGAAAACGACGCACTCAGAGTAATAACCGCGTTATGCGGACTAAACGTTCCCGACTCAGGCTCAGTAAAAACGGAAGGTGCTGTCCGTTTTATATCCAAGAACGCGCCCATACCGAGCTTTCTTACGGTAAAAGAATATTTTGAGACCGTCAGAGCAATCACAGGTCATACCGACACACCTGAAATAGCTAAGGAAACCGAAGAAAAATACCAAAACAACGTTATCGGAACACTCGCTGATCTCGAACGTTATTACGTAGCCATATCCGCTGCGCTCATAGGTTCTCCGTCAGCCATAGCGATAGCATATCCGTTTAACGGAATCCCGTTCGACCAAAGAGAGCCGCTCAATAAATACATTGACTGTATCTCAGAAATGACTCCCGTTATATATACATCGACTTATCCCTCTCTCTGCCGTGATACCGAGCAGGTACTCGTGCTGAGCGCGGGAAGATGCGTAGGTTCAGGAACAGCGGAAAAGGTTTTCGGTACACAGTCTCCAACCCTCGTATGCAAGGTAAAGGGCGATACGACTGATCTCGACCTTGATGCTCTGAACGTAAGGTACGACGTAAGAAGCACAGATGATGAAAGTGTATCGGAGATAACACTTTACAGTGACGGAAAAGAGTTCCGCGAAAGCGTAAAGGAGGCTATCGCCGACGCAGGTCTTGCGCTTCTTTCGGCAAAGGGCGAACACGACACACTTAAAAAAGTGATCGAGGCTCTCGACGTATCTGAAACAGAGGAAGCGGAGCGTTTTGATACCGCTACCGCCCCAAAGAAGCTCTCCGCGGAAAGCCTTTCCATCTCAAACGAAAGCGACAACGAATTTGAAGATACGGATACCGTATCAAACAAAAAGCTTACAAAGCTCGAATTTTATTCAGATGACGAGGAAGAAAGCGATGCTAATGAAAGCACCCTCTTTTCAGACGAAGGGAGGGACGAGGAATGAAGACTGTTTTCAAAACAGAGCTTAAAGGTATGCTGTCCGGAAAACGGGCATACATATATACGGTTCTTACGCTGATAGTTTCAGGACTTTTTATATCTCGCTATAACCTTGACGGTCTGCTTCCCAACCTTGAATATTCGCTCGAAATAATGACTTTGCCGATGCTTTTACTGCTTCCTTTGCTCTGCTCAGATATTTTTTCGGGAAACCGTAAACGCGGATTTGACTCCATGCTTCTTTCATTCGGAGTACCCGAACGCTCGCTTCTTTTCGGAAAGCTACTTGCCAGACTGACGGTATTTGCTCCTACTTATATAATACTGGTGTTAATGCCGCCCGTCCTTTCAATATTCGGAAAGGTGAATATGCTTGAAGCATACGCGGGACTGTTAGGCTATCTCCTCTTTTGTCTTGCGGTAATGTCCGTATTCTTCTTCGTGTCTGTCCTGATACGAAACGCGCTCACTTCAACTGTGATATGCTACTGTGTATCTATCGCCATGTACGTCTGCGAGCTTCTCCACACGTATTTGCCGAGAAGCATAAATATGTCATTCTTCACGCTCAGCGTATGCCTGCTCGCCTTGGCGTTCATCCTTTATCTGATAACGGATTCGGAGACATTTGCCGTAACCTTCGCGGCGGTATTTGAAACGGTTCTGCTGATAGTAAGATTCGTATTTCCCAACGCGTTTCAAAAGGCTCTTCCTATTGTATTGAAGGCTCTTGCACCGCGTTCCGCGCTTACGGGATTTTTCTACGGACTTTTAGATCTGGGAGAAGTGTTGTATCTTATATGCTTTATCGCTATATTCACGGTAATGACACTTATATCACTTGAAAAACGCAAATATAACGGAAAGGAGAGCTGAAAACAATGCTTAATATTTTAACTAAACGTTTTGGAAACAAGCACGCATCAAAGCTCGCCGTTATAGCCGTTACTGTATTTATACTCGCGGCTGTCGTTTTAAGCTTTGTATTCTCTCTTTTGCCGTCCTCGTTACGAATGCCTGATATGACGGCTAACAGTATGTACACGCTTTCAGCCGAAAGCTTAAAAACTCTGCAAAGTACATATAAAAAAGTCGAGCTTTATCTTATAGCCGCAGAAGAAAACGTCAACCAGACCATAAAGGTTTTTATGGAACGGTATGCCTGCAAAAGCAAAAGCATAACGTTCAGTCTGCTTGACCCCGAAAAAGATATTTACACGATACATCAGTACGTCTCGGACGACCCGACTCCAAACAGTGTTCTTGTGATATGCGGAGACGATTTCCGATATATAGACTACTACGAGCTATTCTCATTCAGCGCAAAAAGCTACCAGCTCGCGTATATCGACTACTATCAAGCGACAATGTCAAATCCCACACTTGCCTCTGTAATGGATATGAAAACCTACGCCGTAGAAATGGGACTGTACGATGAGTTCGTATATGAAAGCAAAATAACCGCGGCAATAAAGTACCTTACTACGGAAAACACGGAGAAGATATGCGTTTTAAGCGGTCACGGCGAAAGCAACGTAACTTATGACCTCATAAGCCGCGCAGGCGATGACTGCATCGGCTTCAACATAGTAGATGCCGACACAAACGCTATTCCCGAGGGAACAGAATGTATCTTTATAGTATGCACTACCGACATTACCGAAAACGAAGCGACACGCCTCGCGGAATTTATGGACAACGGAGGAAAGGTAGTAGCACTCACGGGATTTGGTTATAACGTACCGAAATTCTACGCGCTCGCCGAAAAATACGGTCTGATAAGTGAAAACAAGCTCGTGTGCGACGATTCCGAGGGTTCTAATTACGGTAGCACTCCCCACGCGATCATACCGCAAACGCTTTCGCAGAATATAAATAACATTCTTACGAATAACGAGGCTTCTCTTGTTCTTTCCACCTGCACTCCAATAAATATTTCCGATAACGTCCCAAACGGTATAACGGTAACTCCTCTTATCTCGACCTCGGACAAGGCGTATCTAAAATCAGCGACCGCGACCTCATTAGAATTTAACGAAGCTACCGATACACGCGGCACAAGACACATTGGAGTAAAGTCCGAAAACTCAAACGGCGGAGGGCTTATATGGTTCTCATCATTTACGTTTATACTTGATGCCTACGATATATACTCCTCATTTGGAAACAAGCTGGTAATGATAGACGTTTTCAACGAAGCAACCGACAACGCTTTGCGTAACGCTATTCCGCCCGTCAGCCGCGCTACGGCATCGCTTGAAGTTCCGATAGCGTTTACTATTACGTTTATGGTAATAGTCTGCGCGGTAATCCCGCTTGCTTTGATAGCGATATGTATAGTAAAAAGAAAAAAGCTTTATACTGTAAAATGAGTGTTTAATCTTTAATTTTTTAATGTTCATTTCTTTTTCCTTCTTTTAAAGCAAAGAAAGAAAAAGAAACGAACCAAAGAAAAAGAAAGAAACTTACAGTCGAGCTTTTGTTTCAACCTTTGACAGTTTAACTTCCGAGGAGTTCACATAGAGATAAGCTCAGAGCAAACACAAAATATAAAAGCACCGCATCTGCTTTCGCAGATGCGGTGCTTTGTTTATTCAGTTATCAGCCGAACAGATTGCCGGAATCTCCCACGCCATCAGTAACAGCATCGCCTGAAGACGTGATAACGTCCTCTGTGGCAAACAGCTTTATCTGCATCTCGGGCTCACAATAAATTTCTCTTTTCATTGTAAAATCTCCTTTGTTCACCTTAGTGAATTTTCTTATTCTGCTTCAAGCTCTTTGTAGCTCTTAGCAATAACGTCGGTATAGATAATTTCAGGCTCGGATTCGCCATCCTTCAATACCTCGAGGTATGCCTTAGCGGTGAAGCACACTTCCTCGTCTCCGGCTACCGTGAAGTTGTAAATAAATGTTCCGGGAACAACGTTACTTACAGACGGTATAGTTGCAACCTTATCGTCTTTAGCGAGGATAAGTCCGTTGGAAAGTACAGTATATCCGTTGGGAACGTCTCTTGTAACGGTATATACTATAACAGCTCTGTCGTTCGCATCCTTTGTCGCAACCGCGGTAAGAGTGATTACGGGGGAAGGCTCAACGGGAATGTCAGCATATACAGCGGTTATTTCGAGATCACCGATTATGTTTACCGTGTACTCAGCCTGAGTACTTACGATAGAACCGTTGCTCTCCCAGCCTGCAAAGTACTTGCCGGCAACGCCATAAGCGGTAACTGTGTACTGCGTTCTGGCAGAGAGATCGGAAACCGTGTACTTGCCGTCCGTATGACCCTCATCGTTTACGGTGAGGGCATACTTAACGTCAATAAGCTCGAATACGGGAGTAATCTCTATCGCGGTCTCGCCGTTCTCTATCGCGGCCTTGACCTCGTCGGATGTCATGCTCCACTTAACGAATCTGTAACCGTTCTTAGTGGGGATCGCGGGGAATACTACCTCTTCGGTATCATCGTGATAAACGTTCTCGGAAAGAACGTTTCCGTTGTGATCCTTGATAGTAACAGTAGCGCTCTTAACGTCGCTTATAACGAGCTCGTAGCCGATTCCGTTCTCATCGAACCAGTAGTCGGGAGTTCCGCTTCCGTCAATGTCAACTATCTCGTCCTTGACCATAAGGCCGTTAGCATCGAAGTAGTAGTAGTGGGTGCCTATAACGATGAGCTTATCCTTCTGGATCACGCTCTTCTTTACGCAGTAGGTTCCGTCAGCCGTGGTAAGTACAGCATCATCTATAACGCCACGTGCGTTCTGGAAGGTTATATACTCTATTCCGTCAAGCGTAAGATCGTCAGCGGTAAGAACAAGTGCGCCGTCCTCGCCGAAGTAACGTACACCGTCAACAAACTCAACGAGCTTATCGGTTACGTTTACTCCTTCGACAGGGTAGTAATACTTTCCGTCAACCTTTATCATACCGAGCTTCTCGTACCAGGTAAGTACCTTGACCTCGGTCTCGTGTCCACAGAATTCACATCTTGCGATTGCGGTTCCCGCTTCGTCGTCAACGTTGGTATAGCTGTTTTCAATGTACTTATGTGCTCCGCTTTCAGGATCACGTGCGTTACATACGATACAGGTTCTCTTGTGCTCCTTATCGTTGCAGGTCCAGTCATCGGGGAATATGTGCTGCTCGAAGTCGAGCTTAGTCGTACAGTTGCGGCATGCGTAGTAGTGTCCGTCCGCATCGCTTACCATAATGTCGATAACATCGTGCGGAAGCTGTCCGTAGTACTCAACGGGAACGAATATCAGTCCGCAGTCCTCACACCAGCTACCCTCGGAGTTACCGGGGTTGGTGCAGGTAGCTTCGGTAGCCTGCATTATAGCGGTTATGTTGTGAGGCTCCTTTGTCGTGGTATATCCACACTCAGGGCAGAGCTTCCAGTGGTCGTTCTTGTCGTATTTCTGTTCAAGATCGTGCTCGCCTTCACTCTCGACGTGATCACACTCGATACAGTCATACCAGTGCTTCTCGTCGTTGGTGGTATATACGCGATCGCCGTTAGAATCCTCATTGTACTTATGAGGAACAATGTTCGTCTTGTAACCGCAGGCACATTCATCCCAGTGGTTGACGCTGTCATACTTCTGCTCAGTAGTGTGCGTTACCTTCTCAATTATATCTCCACACTCACACTCTTTCCAGTGATTGGTGTCATCGTAATCGGCAACGTGGTTATGAGCTTCCTTGGTATAATCGTATTCACATGCGGTACAATCATGCCAGTGATATCCGCCCTTCTTATTATATACGAGGTTTCCGTTACCGTCCTCCGCGTAAATATGAGGCGTTACATCCTTCTTGTAGGTACAGATACACTCATTCCAATGGTTGTTATCATCGAACTTCTGTGTGAAGCTGTGAGGTATCTCAGTATCGATAGCGCCGCAGGAGCACTCGTTCCAGTGGTTGTTATCATCGTACTTGGGAATGGTGTAGTCGTGAGCGCCCTTGTCTATGATCTTGCCGCATTCACATTCCTTCCAGTGGCAAGAAGCATCCTTCTTGTTGTCGTAAGCGTGGGCTTCCTCATCAAGCTCAGCATCACAGACAGAACACTTATTCCAGTGGTTATTATCACCAGGGTAGAATACCTTGTTGCCATCGCCATCTACCTCATACTCGTGAGGCTGTGCGCTTATAGCATATCCGCAGACGCAGGATCCGGTGTGAGTTCCGTTTTCAAGGTCATTTACCCAGTTGGTTATGGTGTGCTCCTCAACGTCGATCTTAGCACCGCAGACAGTACAAGCATACCAGTGATGGTTCGGGAATACAGCATCGTTTACATCGTAAACGTAGTTGCCGTTTCCGGTCTCCCAAGTATGGAGTCCGGTCGGGTCGATTATTTCGGTGTGAACATCGCCGCAAGCAGGATTCTGACAGGTGTATGTCATAAGTCCGGGATCACCGCAAGTAGGAGCGGGATTAAGAACGCCTGCGTCGTAGTCGTGTATCCAATTTTCAGGAGCAACATCAACTACATCTTCTTTACGCTCACCGCAGTCAGTACAGTGCCAGGTCCAATTCTCCTTGCCGGTGTAGCAGGTAGCGTCTTCAAGCTTAGCATCCTTCTCCCAAGCATGATTACTGGGATCTATCGGAACGACCACAGTCCAGCTTCCGCCGCAAGCGGTACATTCCATTTTTTTAACTCCCTCAGAAACGCAGGTAGCGGGTTTAAGCATCTCGACGAACTGCTCATTCTTGTGGTAAGCGTTCGCTTTATCAACAAATTCCTTTACGAGAGTCTCGGTACAGTTCCTACACTCGTACTCGGCAAGACCTTCCTCGTCACATATCGGAGGAACAAGAACGTTAGCGTGTTCCATATCCCAGTCGTGTGCCGCGGCTATATTCTCATACTTGATCTTGTCTTTACATACCGTACAGTAAGTATATCTGATACCGTCGGTAGTACATTTTTCTTCTCTTGCCTTTGCCCAGCATCCGTCAAGGTGAGTGCAGTTAGAATCTTCACAGTAAGTTCCGAGGAACGGGTTGAATACGTGCTCCGCGGTACTCTTGTCAACAGTTCTCTTTTCTATCTTTCCGCAGTTGGAGCACTCCCAGATCTCAAAGCCGTCTTTCATGCAGGTTGCGGGGGTACTAAGTTCGGGCTTAAAGACCCAATCGTGAGAAACAGTCTTTTCGGAGTAAACGACCGTGTACTCGGTATATCCCGTAACTTCTGTAAGTATCATTACGGTATCGCCAACGGCAGGTATTACGTTAAGCTCCTTGTCGTAAACGGTTACGTCGTAATCAACGTAGTTCGGTACAGGATAGGCGAACGTAGCGCCCATAGAAAGCTTAAAGTTAAGGACCTGAGTGTTGTTATCCTTCTTAATGGTTATAACTACCTCGGCAGCGGTAAGATCTATGGTATCCGCAAGCTTACCGTCGTCGCCGAAGATGTATCTCATTCCGTCCTTATCTACCTGACCGGCAGAAGGAACACCGTCGATAAAGTACATCTTGTCATTGTTTGAACCGCCGATAACGACGTTTTCAACCATGCCGTTTGCAGCCTTACCGTCGTTGCCGAAGTACATACCGTACTCGTCACTCCAATAATTCTTTTTAAGAGCGGAGGTGGTCTCATCGAAATAGAAGTAGTAGCTTACGCCCTCTATCTCTATAACGGTAAGTCCGGTAGCGAGTCCGTTTACGGGATCGCTATAAAACGCGTCTCCGGTCGTCTCATCGGTGTACCAACCGTTAAGCTCGGTGGCAGCACCGTTTTCATCGAATGTGTAAATGGTGTCTTCGATCTTTACCGTGCCGTCCTTGATAAGAGCACCGGTTTCGGGATCAGCGTAATAAGTTTTGTCATCAAGCTCGTTCGTGACGAAGCCGTTGCTTGCAACGACACCCGCCTGGAAGAGTCTGGAAACGGTCTTGGTCTCAACACCGTTATCCGTAACAACGGGGATCTCGACCTCACGGATACCGTTTACAGCACCGTTACAGATTCCGGATTCGCCGAAATCGTAGTAGAGTCCGTCGGTTGCCGCGAGAGTAGAAACTCCAGTAGGCATCTTAGTGGGAATGTACTTGATACCCGTAGCTTTTTCACCGGTTACAGGATCGAGGTAGTAGAAGTCACCGCCTACGTTCTGCCATCCGGTCTGAGGAATACCGTTGTTATAGAGATAATCTCCAACAATACCGTTAAGGGTCTCATCCTTTTCACCGAAGTTTACAACGGAAACGGATTCGATCTTCATGGTCTTGCTTTCATCAGCCGCGGATATATAGCAGTCGCCGCTACCCCAAGAGCTTACCCACTGTATCTCGAAGACGTCAGCAAGCGTCATGGTATCTCTATCTCCGCTATGGTAATAATTATCCATAACGAGATCAAAGGTTACCCAGCCGCTACCAAGATCCTTCATCTGATAATAAGCATTAGGCTGATAGTATGTATAAGTACCCTTGTAATAATCAACTGTTCCGTCTTCTCTTGTAACAGTTGCTACTCTTGCTCTGCTACCGTTGATCGTTTTCCACGTGATTCCGGTATAACCCTTAGCTCCCTCACGAGCCTCGGTCTCGGTAATAGCATCCTCGGAAATAGTTACGTTTCCTTCATCGGGATTGCCGCTGAGCTTGTAGTAGAGGTTGTCGCGTCTGAGAATAAACATTACCTTGGAGTCCTCAAACGCCTCGGGAATGTACATCTTTATACGAAGAGCGTCAGCATCGGTAAGATCTATAAGCTCGTCGCCCTTTATAAGGAGGCTCTGCTTGGGAAGCATCGAGTAAAGAAGCTCGCCTTCAACATTATATTGAAGTGTTCCCGCGCTGTTATACTTTCTGAGATCGCCTGCATCAAAGAGGGCATCGCCCTTATTAGCGTACTTAGTGGTAACAAGACCCTCAGCATCCGCTACGTAAGTTACAAGTCCCTCGACCAGGCTCTCGTTTACAGTAACAGTATGGTCTGCCTTGAAATAGAACTGACCCTCAGCCTTGGTAACGAGACCAACGCTTTCGTCGTCTCTCTTACCGTTGTCGTAATACTTTTTGTCGTTTACGCCCTGAACACCTGCACCTGTCGTGTTATCAAACAGATAGATGTCACCGTCGATGTTCTTTTCGCCACGGAGAAGAACTCCGTTCTCGCCGTAGTAGTGGTTAACTCCGTCAGCGTTCTGACCGAGACCGATAGGTCCTTCGTAGATCCAATCAGCATCAACGTTATCGGGGGTCTCGCCTTCTTCAAGTTCGTAGAGGTAAATGTCGTCAAGATACATAGACGACGCCTGCTTCATCTCAGACAGATGGAAGTTTCTAAACGTTCCTATGTAAGTATGCTTTTTCGCGTGATTATAGTATATTTCGTTATCTATAAGCTTAACGCCGTTTACGTAAACATCAGCGTAAGCAACGTATTTTGAGGTCTCCTCGTTCAGACCTTCGTTTCTTATAACTAAGGTTATGTTGGTGTATTCAGTGGAGTTAAGCTTAGCTATTCCCTTTCCGCTTGCGACAAACGTAACGTAGCCCTGATCGTTTAAACTAAGTATGTTGGTGTCGTTACTTTCACCTTCTCGTACTAACTCCTGTACAAGAGTACTGTTGCTATTCCAATTTTCATCGAGCTTTATATCGAAGCTGAGCGCAACGTTTGTGGGAGATTTATTCGAACGCACCTCGAAGTACGTATGTACACCGGTGCTGAATCCGTTCCATCTGAGGGCGTGGTCTCCGTCAGAATCCGCTACTATCTCGGTGTAAGTACCGCGACGGCAAGCATAGAGACCTGCATCATTAAGGCTCGTCTCAGCAAAATCACCGTGAGTACCCTGATTTTCCTTCTTGCCGAGCGAAATATCATTGAAATCAGCAGCAGCCAAGTAGTTATCACGCTCGTACTTACGGTCGATATCCGCGTAAGCCTTAGCGAAGTCGTAAGCCGCATAGCTTCCAAGATAGTCACCCGAAGCGTTTATAGCATAAACCTTGTCGCCGTCAACGTACTTACCGTACGCGTCACCGACCTGCATAACGCCATCTTTATAATAATGTACATCTTTGAACTGGATCTCGTGAATGCCGTTAGCCTTGCCAACGAGCTTTCCGTCCTCGTCAAATACGTAAGCAACACCGCCGATCTCAACGGTCTTGTCCTTGACAAGCTTGTGATCCCAGACGGGGAAGTAATACTTGTCACCGTTAGCCATATTTACCCAACCGGTCATCTCCATATCTTCAATGGAAGTAGCCGGTTCGAGATGTTTCACAAGATTGAAAGAAGTGAAATATACAGAGTAATCAACGTTAAATATCTCAGTCTTACCGTCGGCAGCATAGATAGCCTTGGTATAGCTGGTATCTCCGCCCCAGTTTTCTCCGGTCTTAAACTGAATGGAGTCAAGAAGAACATCGGCGGTAGTCTTTCCGGCAGCCTCAAGATTGGTTTCGGTCCATTTAAGACGGGTAGGATCAAATCCCGCAGCAGAACGTGTAATAGAATACCAACCGTTAACTCCGAGCGCCTCTTTGTAAGTTTTGTTTTTCGCAGCATTCGCGGTATAGACCGTAAGATCCTTGCTGCCAAAGTTGATATCCTTAGCGATGTTAAGCGGCTTTTTACCACTACTGCCCTCGTACGTATAATCCTGCGCAAAGTTGAAGTAGAGAGGAAGCATAGTGTTCTCCTGAACACCCGCTGTATATACATTCCACTCTACGTACTTAGCTTCAAGGAAGTCCGCAAGAGTAACCGCATTAAGTCCGTTCGAGGCTTTAAAATCCGTATTGGATCTTCCTCTTGATTTGATAGCATACAAACCGTTGTTCTCAGCATATACGTTATCAACATTCTTGCTGCTACCCATGAACTTGCTCATATCAACGAGCGAAATTCTGTCAGCCGCAAGAACCTCACCCTTGGTATTGAAGTAATAATCAACGCCGTCGAAGGCATACTTGCCGCCGCCAGGTGCAATTCTGCTGTTGTTGAGCAAATAGTAAACCTTGTCATTCGCCTCAACAAATCCGGTGGACGGGGTATCGTCAGCATATATGTATCCAAGGTCTCCGCCCTTATTCTTCGTGTAGAACACAAGGTTATCAACATACACACCCGTCTTGGGGAAATCCACACCGTTTCTCTGGAATGCTCTGATCGACTCGAGCTTTATGTTGTCCTTGGTTACAGCTGTTCCCTTGTTGCCATCAGTACAGGTCTTGAGATAGGTGGCGGTAAAAAGCTCACCTTCGGCAGCAAGAGCTCCGTTAACATAGTAATAGATCTTGTTATTGGCTATATCACCTCTCATGGCGATAGTGGTATAAACCTCGCTGTTTACATAGCCTATAACTTTTTTACCCGCATTATTAGCCTTGATCTCGCCGGTCGCCTCAATAGAGATAGGCGAGAACGATCTATATGCACCGTATCTCGCACCGATCTTAATGTCGGTAAGAACATTAGAGCCACCGTGCTTGTAATCAAACGAGAATACGAAATCCTTTCCCGTAATGTTAAGCGGGAGGTTGAAGAAGGTGTCCTGACCTTTTTTGGGGTCTTCAATGTTATCGTTGCACTTCAAGAACTTCACCGCAACGTTTCCGTTTTCGCGTTCAAAGTGCATAGCTCCGCTCCAGCTCTTATAGGCGTTTGAACCTATTACACCCGGAAGCGCCGCTCCTTCTCCGTAAGGGATCTTCAGGAGATTGACACCCGCTTCCAACTTTGACTCAAAGTTGTCGTAATATACGAGTGTTCCTCCAATCGCTTCTACTTTCGCCTTTACATCGGCGGCGTCCGCGCCGGTAACGCTTTCTCCCGCGTAGCTATCTTCGTGATCATGGTCATGATCCTCCGAAGAAGGCACAGCAAACATCGAGAAAGGCATCATGCCAACGAGCATGAGCAACGTCATCAGCAACGCTATCAATCTTGTGCTTTTGCGCATAGTCTTCTTCTCCTTTTGAGAAATTATTTTTGGTTGCCCCTATTATAACACGTTCTTTAAATAAAGTCAAGAACATTCGCGATATTTTTTTACCGCACGCAAAATATTGGGCATTTTTCATAAATTCACCGCCAACTTTTCGGCATTTTAACTAACGGAAAATTTTGTAAATTATTTTTGAACATAACAAGAAAAGCGAGCCGAAGCCCGCTTTCAACTTATCACATATCCATCAGCCGTTAGTTCAAACGCGTTTTTAATTCCGGCGGTAACCGTCACCGTTCCGTCATCCGAAACAATAATAGCTTCAAATCCACCGTAATTCTTGTAGTATTCAAGCGCGCCGTCTCTACCGAGTAAAAACAGCGAGGTCGAGAGCGCGTCAGCCCACAACCCGTCATCGCAAACGACAGTAACCGAGACCAGTCCGTTATCACACGGCTTACCTGTCGTTGCGTCGAATATGTGGTGATACACGTTGCCGCCGCTTTCAAAATAACGTTGATACGTTCCGGAGGTCACTATCGCGCTTTCACCTGTTTTCAGAACGCCCAGCACCTCACTCGGCTCACGCGGATCGCTGATCGCGACCGAAAAAGGACTGCCGTCGGGCTTCTGCCCTACTGTTTGAACGTTACCGCCAAGTGAAAGCACGGCACAGGAAACGCCGTTAGCCTTCAACAGCTTTGCCGCCTCTCGCGCGGCATACCCTTTTGCGCAAGAACCGAGGTCTATCTGAGTACCGGAAGCCGACGCAACGCTTTTCCCGTCAAGCGTCAGTTTTTCCATACCGACATTTCCCAACGCGCCGCTTATTTCGGCATCTGACGGAACACGGTTTTCGCCGTTGATAAAGCCCCAAAGTTCCGAAAGCGGCTTTGCGGTTATATCATACGCACCGTTTGTACGTTCGTAGAGCAGACGCGCGCAAGCGATCATTTCGACGAGTCCGTCGGAAGCTTCCGACAAAGAACCCGATGTGTTAAGCGAAAAGACCTCTCCGTTTTTTGAATTGACACCAAACCTTGCGTCAAGCTCTTTTATCAAATTCTCGGCTCTGTTTATGTTCTCCTTTGCATTATCGCCGTACACAGTAAGGCTCATATAGGTATCCATTGCAAAGAACGTTTTTTGTTCCTTGACATCCCCCCTACAAGCCGAAAAAAGCACAATAACGGCAAAAACGAGAGAAAAAAACGATATTTTTGTTTTCATTTCGGTATCATTCCTGCGGAACAAATTCCTCGGGGAGCTTAAAGCTCACGAGCGCTTTATAAAATTCCATATGCTGCTTCTGCTTCTTTTCCGATTTACTTTTTCCATTGTTCAACGGTACTCTCTTTACACATATAAGCGTATCCTCGGGAAAAATGTCAAACACCGAATAAAGCTCGGTAAATTCAAGGCTGTGAAGATATATGGCGCAGTCGTCGTAACGCTCTCCGCCCTTTACTCCAAACAGATCGAGCGCAACGAACGCTGAATTATCGTGAAGCCCTTGGTAATACTCGCTATCCACCATATATATGAGGTATTCGGAAACTCCAGCGTGGAAATTCATAAGATCCTTACTGTCCTGCACGGTATTTTCATTTAAAAAATACGGACTAACGCCTTTTTCATACGCCTTTTTAAGCTCATCTGCATTCATAATTATGAGGTCGTAAAGCTCAACGGCTTTTTTCCCGTCTCCATTATGATCCTCGCTCAATATGCTTTGAAACGCGCTCGTAATCTCGTCAGACGTTTGCTCGCTTATAATAGCGGGACCTCCGTAAAGTATCCGTATATCGTACTTTTCGCGACCAAGATGCTGAACCGCCATAATTGTTATTACAACGACGAAAAATAACACTATCAGCGTATGCCATTTGTAGTAGTACCAAAAGTTTTTTATTTTTTCCTTGACTTTCACTTATATATATTCCCCTTCGCACCGTTCAACGAGTTATCAAGAACCATACTATTACCGCTATTCCGAGCACTATGCGGTACCATCCGAACGCGGAAAAGTCGTGGCGTTTAACAAAATCCATAAGAAATTTGATCGCGGCAAGCGATACAACGAACGCGACCGCGCAACCTATAAGAAGCGCCGCGACCTCCGCGCCTGTAAACGCAAATCCATGTTTGACTATCTTCAAGGCGCTTGCTCCGAGCATAGTCGGAAGCGCAAGGAAGAAAGTAAACTCCGCCGCGGCGGTTCTCGAAACACCGATTATAAGCGCGCCTATTATCGTCGCGCCCGAACGTGACGTTCCGGGTATCATCGAAAGCACCTGAAACGCTCCTATAATGAGAGCCGTTTTAAACGTTATGTCAGCTAAGTTTTCCGTTTTCGGGGTGCGTTTTGCGTTGATCTTTTCTATAACTATGAACGCTATACCGTAAAGTATAAGCATTGCCGCTATCGAAAGCGCGTGACCGAAATGAGCTTCAAGAAAGTCATCGAGCAAAAGCCCCAAAACCGCTGACGGGATACACGCAAGTGCCACCTTTGCCCACATCCAAAGAATGTCGGTCTTTACGCTCGGTTTTTCCTTGAACGAAAAAGGAAATATTTTTTTCCAGAACATCACCACGACGGCAAGTATCGCGCCAAGCTGTATGACAACAAAAAACAGCTCTTTAAACACTTCCGTCGCGTTAAGTGAGACCAGCTCGTCAAAAAGAAGCATGTGCCCCGTGCTACTGACGGGAAGCCATTCGGTTATTCCCTCGATTATTCCTATGAGTATTATTTTCAAAATTTCTATAAACCCAAGCTCTGTCACTGTGTTTTTCTCCGTTTTTATACATTTTATGCACTTATTGTAACATATATCACGGCATCTGTCAAGCAAAAAGTAAGCGTGGCTGTCCTCCTTCTCGCGGCGGTCGGACCCCTTATGCATCGCCGCAAAAGCCTTTCGCGTTCCGCGGGTTAGTTTCAAAGACAAAACGAAGCGTCAAAACGCTTCGTTTTAAAATCATCTTGCGTTTGCGCAAGAGGTCTTTGAAACAAAAACTTTCTGCGGAAGATCTTCCGCAGAAAGTAAAGGCTTTTGCGTTAGCTAGCCAAGCATCGGTTGCCGCCGCGAGAAGCGGACAGCTCCAAGCTTTGCGATCAGTTCATTTCCGGCTTCATTGTAGGGAACAGAAGAACGTCTCTTATCGACGGACTGTCTGTAAGGAGCATAACGAGTCTGTCAACACCGAATCCAAGACCGCCTGTGGGGGGAAGTCCGTATTC
>JAZOVD010000018.1:0-16644 GCA_045658525.1 Eubacteriales bacterium | reverse complement strand
TTCGAGCGAGAGCTGACCGCTTCCCGCGAAAATATCGAGAACACGCCTGCCCTCAGTCTCGAACTGTATCATACTGAATATAGCTTCCTTGACCTTTTCGGCTGTTGGGCGTGTGGCGAGTCCTTCAAGTGTATCTAACTTGACTCCGCGTGCTTTTCCTGTTATAATTCTCATCATATATCAATACCACTTGTTAATTGTTGATTATTGTTTTTCTTTGGGTGAAAAGTGTGATATTATCATATCTGCATCGGTCTCGTTTATGCCCTTAACGGTCATAAGCTCGTCCTTTGCCGCGTTTTTTAAAGCTGCTATGCTTTTGAAGTGAGCGAGAAGTATCTTTGCCTTTTTATCTCCGATACCCTTTATCTCGGTCAGCGATGAACGCTTGACGGTCTTGCGCTTAGCACCGTGCATTCTTCCTATCGTGTATCGGTGGACTTCTTCTTGAAGTCTATAAATAAATATGAAAACATCCTGTTCTTTCGCTATGCTGATCTCGGAAACGTCGTCGGTCAGCGCGCGTGTTTTGTGATATTCGTCCTTTACCATTCCGAATACCGGGATCGGTATGTCCATTTCTCTCATCAGCTCACGTATTACCGAAACGTGACCCTTTCCGCCGTCGAGCAGTATGAGATCGGGATAATCGTCCTCGGGGTGTGAGAATCTGCGGCGTATCGCCTCGCGCATAGACGAATAGTCGTCCTGACCGTTGGTCTCCTTTATCTTGTAGGTTCGGTACGCGCTCTTTTTGAATTTACCGTTTTCCGATGCTATCTTTCCCGCGGTTATATTGTCTGAACCGATGTTTGAAATATCGTAAGCCTCTATAAGCTCGGGAACTACTTCGAGTGAAAGGAGCTGAGCGAGACGTATCGCTATACTGTTCTGCTTTGCTGTGCTTTCCGCGTGACGCTTGGCTGTTTCGGCGGCGTTTTCATAGACCATATCGCAGAGCTGACGGGCGTTTCCGCGTTCGGGACAACGGACCTTGACCTTCGCTCCGCACTCGGAGAGAAGGTATTCACAAAGATCGTTTACGTCATCCTCTGACGGTGAAAAACCGAGCAATATTTCCTCGGGAATAAATTCTCTTTTTCGATAGAAATCACAAAGGAATGATATGATGTCCGCGTCGTCTGTTATCTGCTCGTGAGCGAATATCAGGCTTTCGCTGTCGGTAACGCTTCCTTCGCGTATGAAAAATATCGATATAACGGAGCATACAGTGTCCGTGTAGAGCGCGATAACGTCCTTTTCCTCATCGGGTGAGCCGACCACCTTTTGCTTTTGACGGCAGGCATCAAGAACTCTTATGCGATCTCGGTATTTAGCCGCCGACTCGAAATTCAGCTCCTCGGATGCGGCAAGCATTTTTTCTTCAAGCTCACGCTTTACGCTTCCAAAGCTTCCGCACAGGAAAGCCGCGGCTTTTTTGTTAAGCTCGGCGTATTCCTCGGCGCTGACGCTTCCGTCGCACGGTGCGGAGCACTGTCCTATCTGTTTATAAATGCACGGACGTTCTTTGCCTATATCTTTCGGGAAGCTTCTGTTACAAGAAGCAAGTCCGAATGCCTTTTGCGCTGTTTTCATTAGAGAAATGGCGGTCGAGGCTCCGCTGTACGGACCGAAATATCTCGCTCCGTCCTCATTTCTTTTTCGTGTGAACGTAAGTGTCGGATATTCCTTGTTTAAAGTAAGACGGAGATACGGATAGGTTTTTCCGTCCTTTAATTTTATATTGAATTTCGGCTGATGAAGCTTTATCAAACGGTTTTCGAGAGCGAGAGCCTCGATGTTTGAATCGGTCAGCATATAGTCAAAATCGTGGACCAGACTTACCATCGCCGCGGTCTTGACGGTGTGACTTTTTATATCGGAAAAATAAGATGACACGCGGTTCTTCATAGCCTTTGACTTGCCGACGTAGATTATTTTTCCGTTTTTGTCCTTCATCAGATATACTCCCGGAGTCAAAGGGAGACTGTTTGCCTTTTCTCGCAAACGTTTTATTGTTTCTGATATTGCTTTTGGCATAACCGTCTCCTTTCGTTTGGGGTAAAAACGCAGGGCGGCTTATTCTCGGGGCCTGTACGGCGGCCGAGGGCAGCCGCCCTGCGTCGTGTTCGTTTTTGGTGATCGGCTTAGTGAGCGAATCCGCTTTCTACCATGTTACCGAGTCCTTCGAGTGCTTCCTTTTCGTCAGCACCCTCCGCGATGAGAGTGATCTTCATGTCTTTTTTTACTCCAAGAGATATAACACCGAGCAGGCTCTTGGCGTTCACTCTGCGATCCTCTGTTTCTATCCATACGGATGATTTGTAGGAATTAGCCATCTGTACGAGATGAGGCGCGTTGCTTGCGTTGAGTCCCAGCGTATTTGTAATCTTTACCTCGCGTGTCATAATGCGAAACCTCCGTTAATACGTAACCGCAATGTGTGCAGTTTTCCTATACTATTTCGCTTATTATTATACCAAAGCGTTTTTCAAAAATCAAGTCATTTGGTGAAAAAAGATAATTATTGTGGCTTTTGTATAATTGAAAACGAATATTCATTAATATCTTTGAACACTTGAACGATAGCTTTTGGATTATGGAAATATTAGATAGGAAAAAATCCTGTCTTTCTTCTTGACAAACATTATAATATATGTTATAATATAATAAATCAAATGCGAATGAGCAAAAATCAGTAGTATGAATGACTTTATCTCAGAGATCCGCGGTAGGTGTGAGCGCGGAATAAAGGCTTTATGTGAATTCCTTTTGCCAGCAGCTCCCTGAAAACGCGTAAGCGTAAAGTAGGGGCAGACGGGTTCTCCCGTTACAGAGTTTCGGTATTCTTTTTGGATACCGTTGAGGATCGCTCCGCGAGGAACGGTCGAACTGAGGTGGTACCGCGGGAAAAGCCCGTCCTCTGTAAAAATATGCAGAGGCTTTTTTATTTCTCTGCGAGTACAGAAAGGAAAACAAACCATGAAATCAACCATCAAAGCAGGGATATACGATCCAAAGATCGAATGTATGCCGAGAGAGACTCTCCGCGAGCTTCAAAACGAAAGACTTCGCAAAACGGTAAAGCTCGAATACGATAACGTTCCCGTATATCGTGAGCGTATGGATGCCAAGGGTATAAAGCCCGAGGACATCAAGACCGTTGACGATCTCAGATACCTTCCGTTTACCAATAAAACAGACCTTCGCGATCAGTTCCCGTTCGGACTTCTCGCAGCTCCCAAGAGCGAGATAGTCAGGATACAGGGCTCGTCGGGAACGACGGGTAAGCCGATAGTTTCGGGATATACCGAAAACGACGTTGAGGTATGGACGGAAATGGTTGCCCGTGCGCTCGTTGCGGCAGGCGGCGGAAAGGACGATATAGTTCAGGTAGCATACGGTTACGGATTGTTTACGGGAGGTCTCGGTGCTCATCAGGGCGCGAGCCGTATAGGCGCTATGACCATTCCTATGTCCAGCGGTAATACTCAGCGTCAGATAATGATGATGCGTGAGCTTGGCGCTACAATGCTTTGCTGCACACCTTCTTATGCTACATACCTCGGCGAAACCATACGCGAGATGGGACTTGATCCGAAAAAAGATTTGAAGCTCAAATCCGGATGCTTTGGCGCGGAGCCTTGGACGGAGGAGATGAGACTTAAACTCGAAGAGCTTCTCGATATAGATGCGTGTGATATATACGGACTGACCGAGATAGCAGGTCCGGGCGTTGCGTTCGAGTGCCTTGAAAAGAACGGTATGCACGTTAACGAGGACCACGTTATAGCCGAAATAATAGACCCCAAAACGGAAGAGCCGCTTCCTTACGGAACAGCGGGCGAGCTGGTATTTACCACCATTTCAAAGACAGGTATGCCTATGCTCCGTTACCGCACGCACGATATATGCGTTCTTAACGACGCGCCCTGCGCCTGCGGAAGAACTCACGTTCGTATGGGACGTATCACGGGACGTACCGACGATATGCTCATCATTCGCGGCGTAAACGTTTTCCCGAGCCAGATAGAATCCGTTCTTGTTTCCGTAAAGGGCGTATCTCCCTTCTATATGCTTATCGTAGATCGCGTAAACTCCACCGATACGCTTGAAGTACAGGTAGAGATGGAGGAGGCGTTCTTCTCCGATACCGTCGCTGACCTTGAAAGGGTGAGAAACGAGATAGGCGAAAAAATAAAATCAGTTGTTGGAGTTTCCGCCAAGGTCACGCTTGTCGGACCTCATACAATACCGCGTTCTGAGGGTAAGGCAAAACGCGTAATAGATAACCGTAAGCTTTAATAATTCGTTTGGCAGTTAACGAAAGGATATATCACAAATGAAAAAACTCTTGATAGGAAACGAGGCTGTTGCCAGAGGTCTTTACGAGGGCGGAATAAACGTCGTTTCCAGCTACCCCGGAACTCCGTCAACGGAGATAACGGAATTTCTTTCAAAATACGATGACATACATTCAGAATGGGCACCTAACGAAAAGGTCGCTATGGAGGTCGCGTTCGGCGCGTCTCTCGCGGGAGCGCGTTCCGCTTGCGCTATGAAGCACGTTGGACTTAACGTTGCCGCTGACCCGTTGTTCACGCTTTCTTATACGGGCGTTACGGGCGGACTCGTTATATGCGTTGCCGACGACCCCGCTATGCACTCCTCGCAGAACGAGCAGGATTCCCGTCATTACGCGGTAGCGGCAAAGGTCCCTATGCTCGAACCCGCGGATTCAGCGGAATGTTATGAATACTCAAAGGCGGCGTTTGAGCTTTCGGAAAAGTTCGATACTCCCGTTTTTGTACGTGTATGTACGCGTGTCGCGCATTCGCAGAGCATAGTTGACGTGTCGGAGCGCAAGGAAGCACCGATAAAGGAATACGTAAAGAACGGCGCAAAATACATAATGATGCCCGGAAACGCCAAAAAACGTCATCCCGTAGTCGAGGATCGCACAAAGGCGATAGCCGAGTACGCTGAGGACTGCGCGTTCAATAAGGTAGAGCTTGGCGGAACGGAAACAGGTATCATAACGTCAGGTAGCTGTTATCAGTACGTAAAAGAGGCGCTGGGAGATACCGTAAGCGTTCTTAAACTCGGTATGGTCCATCCGCTTCCCGAAAAGCTTATCCGCGATTTCGCTTCCAAGGTAAAGCGCCTTGTGGTAATAGAGGAGCTTGACGGAGTTATCGAGGCGCATTGCAAAGGACTTGGACTTGACGTTGAGGGTAAGTCTCTTTTCAGCCCGATAGGTGAATACAGTCAGGAGACTGTCGCTAAGGTCATCGCGGGAAAGACGCCTGAAACGCTTTCTGTGCAGTGCGAGATCCCGGGACGTCCTCCGATGATGTGCGCAGGCTGTCCTCACAGAGGAATGTTCTACGCTCTCTCTAAAAATAAGATCACGGTTCTCGGAGATATAGGATGCTATACGCTCGGAGCAGTCGCTCCGCTCTGCGCGCTTGACTCAACCCTTTGTATGGGCGCGTCGGTATCAGGACTCCACGGCTTTAACCTCGTAAGAGGCGATAGCGGCAGAGCCGTAGCCGTAATAGGCGACTCCACGTTTATGCATTCGGGAGTTACGGGTCTTATCAATATAGCATATAACGCCACTAACTCTACTGTCATCATACTCGATAACTCCATAACGGGTATGACGGGACATCAGCAGAACCCGACTACGGGTTACAATATTAAGGGCGACCCCGCGGCAAAGGTAAGCCTTGAAGCGCTTTGTAAGGCGGTAGGAATAAACAGAATAAGAGTAGTCGATCCGTACAATATAGCCGAATGTGAAAAGGCTATACTTGAAGAAACAGAAGTAAACGAGCCTTCAGTTATAATATCCAGACGTCCCTGCGTGCTTTTGAAGAGCGTAAAGGCCAAGTCTCCCGTAACGGTCGATCCCGATAAATGCCGTGGATGCAAGAAGTGTATGACACTCGGCTGTCCCGCTATATCGTTCAAGAACAAGAAGGCGGTCATAGACCATACGCTTTGCGTTGGATGTGACGTATGTAAGCAGCTTTGCCACTTCGGAGCTATTGAAAGTGAGGAACGCAACTGATGAATAAGACGAGTATAATGATAGTCGGAGTCGGCGGTCAGGGAACTCTGCTCGCGAGTAAGCTCCTCGGTAAGCTCCTTATGGAAGAAGGCTACGACGTAAAGGTCTCCGAGGTACACGGAATGAGCCAAAGAGGCGGTTCTGTCGTTACTTACGTTAAATTCGGGGAAAAGGTGTATTCACCTATAATCACCGACGGTGAGGCTGACTATATAGTTTCCTTTGAGAAGCTTGAAGCGGCAAGGTATCTTAACTGTCTTTCCAAAAACGGTAAGATAATAGTAAACACTCAGGAAATAGATCCTATGCCCGTAATAATCGGCAGCGCGGTATATCCGAACGACGTGCTTGATACACTCAAAAAAGCGGGCGCGGACGTAGATGCGTTTGACGCGCTCTCGCTTGCTGAGCAGGCGGGTAGCTCGAAGGCGGTAAATATAGTTCTTATGGGTAGGCTCGCGGGCTATCTCGGAATAGAGAAGGAAAAGTGGATAGATGCGATAAAGACTACCGTTCCTCCCAAGTTTACAGAGATGAACCTCAAAGCGTTTGAGCTTGGTTACAGCTATAACAAATGATTTGCGAGAGCAGAAAGGAAGAAGATAAAATGACCGTAAAACAGCTTTCCGTATTCATAGAAAATAAACCAGGTACGATGGTAACCATAACCAACGCGCTCGGAAACGCAAAGGTAGATATAAGAGCGATGTCGCTTGCCGACACGCAGGATTTCGGCATACTTCGCCTTATGGTAAACGATACAGATAAAGCGCGCGCGGCTCTTTCGGAGATAGGATGTATCACTTCCGTTACCGAGGTCATAGCGGCGGCGGTCCCTGATACTCCCGGAGCAATGACGGAGATGATAAAGCTTCTCTCCGAAAACGGCATCAATATTGAATATATGTACGCGTTTGTAGCACCCGAGGATAATCACGCGTACGTTGTATTCAGAGTAAAGGAAACGGATAAGGCGGTTTCCGTACTCAAAAACGCCGGAATAGTCCTCAAAAACGAAATTTGCTGATATAAAAAACGAGAAAACGATTTTTAATTCAGCGCAAGAAAGGAATGGGCAACAAATGTTAAAGTCCACAAAAAACCGCAGACTGCTTTCGCTGGTAATGGCACTTGTCGTAATAGGCTCAGTGCTTTGCGGCGCGGTAGTTCCCGGTCTTGCGAGTAACGGAGCGAATAGCGCCTCCGGCCCCGGGACAACAAATCTCGCAGCACAGACTACCCCCGTTTCTTCTGTGACGGTATCTGACGATTACGTTACGCTTACCGTAAAGCAGACAGAGGGTAACCTGCTTTCCGTCAGCGGCGCGCTTAAAGATAAGAGCGCGGATATATACGGCGGAAAGTACAATATATACGCGGGAGATTATGTTTTCACCGTGTGGCTGAACGCAAACGGTGAAATATCCGATCAGCTTCTCAGTATAGATTATTCATACTGCTCGTCAGTAAATAACGTATTGGAGATAAGCGTTGGATATTCGCTTAAAGTAAACGGAAAATACGAGCTGAAAACGACTCCCTCAAAGAGCTTTGGCGTTATAACGTATCTTCCCGATCTTGGTCTTATAGGCGCTCCCGCGGGAACTACTTATACGAGTACGGACACTACCGTTAAGACTCTTGCGGATAAGTACGTTCCTGCTGATATAGTCAAGAATGCGGACGAAAGCTTCATTCTTATGTACAACGGCGGCAACATACTTATGAGAAAGACCGCGAACGGACTTTCTCAGGCGGAAAAGGACGCTAAAAAGCGTTTCGAGGAGCTTTATGCCTCTCTTGCCGACAAGCTCTATGACAGAGTTACGGAGACGGTGGAGATAACCCCAGATGAGTTAAAAACACTTTCGGACGCGTATAACGCGCTTCCCGATACGGTCAAGGCTCTTGCTTCTATCAAGGAAAAGCACGATAACATAGTTCTCAGTGAATTTGTGGTGCTTAACATGGAGATAATTGTCAAGCCCAAGGACGAGGTCACTAAGGCTGACGAGGAATCAATAGACGAGGCTATTGATGATTACGGTAAGCTTTCAAGCAGCGATAAGTCTTTGATGATAGATGAGTATAACGATCTCATCGCCAAAAAGAAGCAGATTGCTATCTCTGAAATCACAGAGCTTGGAAGTGGTGGCGGAGAAGACGTTGAGGACGCGATAGACGAATACATAGGAAAGATAAACGCCCCCGAGGTCGATACTCCCGAGGAGATAGCGGCACTTGTTGAGGAGTTTAAGAATAAATTCGTCGATATAGCCCGTGACGAGGCTCTTGCGGCTCTTGATACGAAATATAACGAAATAATCTCATCGTCTGATTACGCAGGCTTCGAGGATTCCTCAAAAACTGATCTTCTTAACGCCTACGAGGCGGCAAAGAACGCGATAAATACCGCGACAAGCAGTGAGACGGTAAAATCGGCTCTTGCGAGCGGTGTGCTTTCGCTTGATCGCAAGGAAGCGAAAGCTAAGATACTTGCGTTCCTTGATGATACTGACTCGGCGGCTGTGCTTGCGATAGCTGACTCTGCGTATAACGCGATAGATGCCGAGAACGATCCCACAAGGATCGATGCGATAGTCGAAAAGGCTATTCTCGATATTATCAAGCAGAGAGCAAAGGACGAAGTTGGTAAATATGCCGACGGTCTTAATTTCCCGACGGGACACGAGTCACTCGTTGACGGTGTACTTGACGATGCGGGTTCGCTCATAGATGCCACTACCAACGCCGATGAGGTCGATCTGGCAGTAGAAAAGTCCAAGGCGCTCCTCGACCTTACCAAGGCATATCTCGAACAGCTTGAAACCATCGATCCCGCCGACCCGTCCGCTCAGAATAAGCAGAACGTTCTCAGCTCCGCTTATGAAAAGGCGACCGAAAAGGTAAAGGCGGCTGAAAATTCAAACAACGTTGCAAACGCTCTTAACGAGGGTCTTGCCGCTATAAACGGAGCTATCTCGAATGCGCACAGATTGCAGTTCTACGAGGCGCATAAGGAAATACTTGAAAAGACAGATATAACCAAGGACGACCTTAACGCGATCAATGCCGCTCTTGACGATATGAAGAACAATTATACGCCGACTGAGCAGGCAACGCTTGACGATTACAGAGATAATCTTCTCGGTAAAAAGAAGACGGCAATCACAGACGCGATAAACGGTAATAAGACCGGCTCTGATTTCGATGCCGTAATAGATGCTTACGTAAACGAGATCAACGGACTTGACGTGCTTGGAGATACCGCGGCTGATAACGCTGTAAATACCCGTCTTGATGAAATATATGCTGACGTTCTCTACACGGTAGAGGTCAATTTAAAGCGTCAGGCATTGAGAGAGGAGCTTACCAATAAGGTAAGAGAGCTTAAAAACAGCGGAAAGTACAATTTCACACAGCAGGGCGAGCTTGGATCGGAGCTTGAAGCGATACTTGTTGATCTTGACGCGCTCAGCCTGACCGTTTCCGACGCTGATGCCGTTCTTAATACGTTCCGCACGGGAGCAGTTGCTAAGATAATGGCGGTAGAAATATCCTATATCGCAAACGGCGAGCTTAAAGCTGACGGAGTTAACGCTGACAAGGATTATGGCGACGGTCATAACACTCTGATAAACGGTCTCTGGGCAACTGTTAAAAACGAAAACGGAATGCCTGGCGCATCCGCGCTTACGGTAGAGCAGATCATTCTTAAACCTCTTACCGTAAAGGCGCATAAGGTCGTTACGGGAACGTTTGATGAAGGAAAGGCATACGATGCGGTAAATAAGAAGAAAGCACTTCTTACCGTAGATATTGAGATAAAGGCGGACGGAAACGTATTCGCAAGTGAAAACAACGGTACTTATACTGTGAGACTTTTGCTTCCCGAAAATCTTCGTGAGGCTACCGGACTTCAACTCATATCCTATGACGCGAACGGTGACGTTCTTATCTATGATACCAGAAAAGAAGGTAATTTCCTTGTATTCGATACCAACGTTCTTACGGAGTTCACCGTAATAGGCGACCAGACGATCAACCTTATGTGGCTTGCCTTCGTGCTTGGCGGAATATTCTCGCTTGAAATAATCTCGACGGCGATAGTTGCCGTAAGAAGAAAGAAAGCGGGTAAGGAGGATAACTCTGACGAGAATGGCGGTGGAGAAAAAATGTACTCATTTGCTTTGCCGATACTTGCGGTGGTATTTACGCCTGCGGGAATAATCCCCGCGCTTATCGTACTCGGTGCTCTTTCGGTCGTTGGTGGCGGAGTTCTTGCTTACCAGATCAAAAAGAGCGTATCTAAGCCCAAGGCTGAGGAAGCCGAGGAGACCGAGGAGGTCAGCGAGGAAACGGCCGAGGAGATTTCTGAAAATACCGTTACCGAGATAACTACCGAAAACGTAGAAGCGGTTTCCGAGGAAGCACCCGAGGAGATAGCTGAGGAAAATGAGGAGGTAGCTGAGGAGGAAACGGAAGAGGTTGAAGAACCCGTTGAGGAAGAAGCTGCCGAGGAGGTCGTCGAGGAAGAAGCCGCTAAGGAAGAGCCTGAGGTTCAGCCTGTTGTTGTAGCTGCTGACGAGTCCGAGGAAGAACAGGAAGAAGAAAACGTCGAGGAGGCGGAGGAGCCGACAGAGGACGTTGTGGAGACTGTGGTTGAGGAAACGGAAGAGGTTGACGAAACCGACGAAAGCTCCGACAGATCTAAGAAGATACTTATACTTCCCGTTGTTGGCGGAGACGCTGACGAGGAGGAGGACGAGACTCCCGAGGAAAATGATGAAAGCGACGACGAGGAGATAATGGTCGCACTTCCCGACGACGCCGAGGGAGACGACGAGGAGGATAAGAAGGTATTCTCCGGTATCTTCGGTGACAGAATATACGTTACCTACGATTACAGCTTTGAATCAAAGCTCGTTCAGTCAACCGAAGAGGTACAGAGACGTTATTACGAGCTTTCAGAGCTTCTGCTTTCCTATAAGATCAAGAAACGCCGTAGCTGGAAAAAGGAAAGATACTTCCTTAAAGGCAAGAACTACGTGCATATGATATTCAGAGGTAAGACCCTCTGTCTGTGTATGGCAATAGCTCCCGAATCTCTCGAAGGAACGAAGTATTCCTTTGAGAACGTTGGCGGAGTAAAGAAATACGAAAGCGTTCCCGTTATGGTAAGGGTCAGATCGGGCAGAGGCTGCAAGTACGCTGCTGAGCTTATAAAGATGATGTTCGACGAGGCGGGAATACCGCAGAAATATCAGCCTGAGGATAAATTTGAGCTTCTTCCTTACGAGGATAAGCAGCAGCTCATTGATCGCGGCGCTATAAAGATGCTTATGACGGACGGAAGCGGAGAGGTCGTAAACGCTGACTTCGAGGCTATGAAGAGCGGTAAGTTCAACCTTATGAACGAGGGTATGCCTATAATGAAGCGTGTATCAGCTGAGGACGTTGCGGCTATTCCCGACGAGGCGGCAACGCCGTTCGTTGAGACTGAGCTCGAAAGTGATGACGAGATCACCTACGGCAGACGCAAGGGTATAGTCAATATAGATACTATATCCGCGGCGTTCTCGGACGGTGACGTAGTCACTATCAACGCTCTTAAAGCAAAGCATCTTGTTCCCAAGAACATACACTTTGTAAAGGTGCTCGCGCGCGGAATACTTGATAAAAACCTGACTGTAAAGGCTCACGATTTCAGTATGGACGCGGTAAAGATGATAGTTATTGCGGGCGGTAACGTCGTAAAGCTTAAATCTAAAAGGATATAACTCGAAAACTTGACAAAACAAAAACGGCTGTTGCCATAGGCGACAGCCGTTTTCTTTTTTGAAAATCAGTTAGAGTCACTTAAAACTTCATTTGAAGGACGGAAAAGGAGTGAGAGGCACCAAAGTGCGGAGAGACCGACTATCGTATATATTATACGGCTGATGATAGCGTCCTGACCTCCGAATAACCAAGCGACTAAATCAAATCTGAAAAGTCCTATGCTTCCCCAGTTTATTCCGCCTATGATGAGCAATATAAGAGCTATTCTGTCCAACATAAGGATTACCGTTCCTTTCTTTGTGGGATCTATTCCCGAAAATAATATGCGAAAATATATGGTCAATTATTCGCAGAAGCTTAAAATCCGAAAATTTACATTTATATTATTGCATTTTTTTCTTATCAGTATTATAATAAGCTATAAAATTTGATAAATCAAGGTAATAACAGTATGAGAATGAGAAAAAAGAAAAACGGCGAAGCCCGTATGCAGAGCTGCGCCGACTATCTTCTTAACGAAAAGCCGTGTAAGTTAAAGGAAGTTATGATCGAGATAGGTTGCGGAAAGGGAGGCTTTATGCTTTCTCTTGCGGAAAAGAACCCCGATACGCAGTTTGTGGCGATAGAAAAAATGTCGGACGTGCTTCTGCTTGCGGCTGAAAAGGTGAAAAAGGCAGAGCTGAAAAACGTAAAGCTCCTTTGCGCGGACGCTGAAACGCTTGCCGAATATTTTGAAGAGGGAAGTGTCAGCAGGATATATCTCAACTTTTCCGATCCGTGGCCGAGACCCAAGCACGCAAAACGCCGTTTGACCGCGCCAAAGTATCTTGAAATATACAAAAAGCTCCTTGCTCCCGACGGAGCGATATTTTTTAAGACGGATAACAGGATACTGTTTGACTATTCGCTTGAAACGCTTCGTGAAGCGGGATTCAGATTTGAAAAGCTTACTTACGATCTTCATAACAGCGAATACGAAAAGGATAACATACACACGGAATACGAAAACAACTTTTCCGCGAAGGGTTTTGCGATAAACCGAGTGGAAGCTTATAAATAAGGAGAAGCATTATATGTCATACGAAAAGGTGCAGGAGTTTTTTAACGGAGTCGGGCTTGGTGACCGCGTTACGGTACACGAAACTCCTTGCGATACGGTAGAGCACGCGGCGAACAATATAGGATGCGAGCAGGCTCAAATAGCGAAAACGATGTCGTTTCTTCTTGACGAAGCTCCGATAGTTGTCGTATGCACGGGGGATTCAAGGGTGCAGAACGCCAAATACAAGGAGGTGTTCGGAAAGAAAGCGAAAATGGTTCCGTGGGACTCGGTAAACGAGATCATCGGTCACGTTCCGGGTGGTGTGTGCCCGTTTGCGCTTAACGACGGAGTCAAGGTATATCTTGACGTTTCTCTCAAACGCTTCGAGGTAGTCCACGTAGCGGCGGGCGCGTGCGATGCTACGGTTAGTCTTACCGTAGATGAGCTTGAAAAATGTACGGGCTTTCCCGAATGGGTAGAGGTTTGCTGAAAACAAAAACGACAGCGTAAGCTGTCGTTTTTTAAATTACTTTTTACGGTTGAAGCGTTCTATCTGCTCATAAGAATAATCAAGAGCTTCCCAAAGACCGTTTTTAAACTCGTTTGCGCGAAGCACCTCGTTTCCGTTCTTTGTGGATTTGATGGTGACCATCATCATTCCGGGAACGGTAACGGAGGTATCTCCGTTCTTTATTTCCTGTTCACCCATTATAATGATCTCCGCGAACGCCTGCTCGCTGAGATTGCCGTAAACGATGAAATTGTTATCGCACAGAACAAGAGGGTGACCTCTGAAAGTAACGTATTTATCAATATTAACAGACCCCATTTTATGCAGTCTCCTTTCGTATTTCAAAATATAAGCATAAGTAATACATATATTATACCTTGGCTTAACTTTAATTTCCATATCAATTTGTAAATTTTATTTATATACGGCATATAAGTCAGGCATATCTCCTTGCTTTTGCGAATAGAATGTAAAGGTTCAAAACGGAAAAGAAAGGGAACGGTCATAAAAATGAATAGGTATTTGCCGGAAGGAAATATTATAGCGACACACGAAAACAGGGAATATATAACATCGTTGCAAGGACTTGAAAGAGCTATGGCTCAGGGAAAGATACTTGAAGGAATGGCGGTAATGTGCGACGGGGATCTTAACATAACTGTTGATCTTTGCGGAATAAAGGGTATCATTCCAAAAGAGGAGGTACTCTATTCCGAGGGCGAGGCAAAGGATATAGCGGTCATAACGCGTGTTGGAAAGGCTGTATGCTTCAAGGTCATGGGGATAGAAAACGGTGATGACGGAAAGCCGTTGGTTATGCTTTCAAGGCGCGCGGCTCAGGCGGAGTGTATGCGTTACTACATAATGAGCCTTATATCGGGAGATATAATAGACGCGAAGATAACTCATATGGAGCAGTTTGGGGCTTTTGTGGATATAGGCTGTGGGGTCATCTCTCTGCTTTCGATAGACTGTATTTCCGTTTCGCGTATTTCGCACCCAAAGGATAGATTTACGGTAGGTATGCCGATCAAAGCAGTTGTAAAAAGCGTTGATTACGATACGGGACGCGTTTACGTCAGCCATAAGGAGCTGCTCGGAACGTGGGAGGAGAACGCCGCCGCGTTTACCGTTGGACAGACGGTTGCTGGGATAGTCAGAAGCGTAGAGGAGTACGGAGTTTTCGTAGAGCTTGCGCCGAATCTTGCTGGACTTGCCGAGGTGAGAGACGGTGTAACGGTAGGTCAGACCGCGGCTGTCTATATAAAAAATATGATACCGGAGCGTATGAAGATAAAGCTCGTGATAATAGATTCCTCGAAAAGCGAGACTCGTGTACGCGTACCCGAATATTTTTTGCCGAAAAGAGAGCATATAGACGAATGGGTGTATTCTCCGAAGGAATGTCCAAGAAAGATAGGAAGCGTTTTTGAAAAAGAAAGATAAAAAACTCGACCGATTTCGGTCGAGTTTTTAAGTTATATCATCCAATCGTCGGGGAGCGAATCGTCGTAAGAGGATTTCTTCTCCTTTTTCTTGTTTTCTTTTACTTGGGTATTTTTTTTCGGAGGCTCAAACCTCGGTGGAACGCTCGTCGGCGGCTCGGGTCTTGGCGGTTCGCTTACGCTCTCCGTTTTTTGAGGTCTTGGAGCGGGAATGTTCTTTGGCTTGTCGGCAAGAATAAAATGTATAACGAAAGCAAGCGTGAGAAGCATCGCCGTTAAGGTCCACGTTACCTCAATATCGAACAGCTTGATAAAAGGAGAACGGGATAAAAACCTTCCGTATCCTTCTTTTCCGTAATCCTTGCGTAAGACCGAATGACGGTCGTGGGTATATATATCCCCCGTATCTGAAACTGTGGGCTCTTTGGTTTTCTCAAAAAGAGTATTGTGTTCGATCGTGTATTTTGATACGTTGGTCTCGCCGGTCAATGGTGAGTGACGCAGTATCGTATCTCCGTAACGGTAATTAACAGTGCCGTCTTTAACTGAAAACTCGGAGCTTTTCAGTCCCGACGCGGGGAAAGACAAAGCGTAAGCAAAGCTTCCGTCTGGCGTGTAGAACTCTGCCGCCTCAATGTTCTTATAATAAACGCACAGCTTTCCGTCTATAAACGCTATTTCCGTTATAGGGGAGATAGTTTTTAAAGGCTCGTTATATATTATTTCAGCACCTGAATAGGTTTCGTTATTCAATATTCCAAAAGAAAATACGGGAAGTATAAGGGAAACTGTTATTAAAGTGAGCAACACTGAAAGGACAAAGGAAAGCACGCGCTTTTTAAACGGCAAAGCGAGCGCATGAGAATGAGAACGTCCGTTGAACTCGACCTGGTTTGCAAGCTCGTTGATAGCGTAAGAGGTCATACGGCAAACGTATTTCTTTCGACCGAAAAACAGTTTTTTATCCTTTACGAAAAATGAGATCTTGCAAAGCTGCTGACCGCTTGATCCGGGTAACGAGATCTTCGGGGATACCTTAGCGCAGTAAATATCGGTATAAGGGATCTTGCCGTTCTCTCCGCGCTTTTCCCACATCGCGTTTTTGCCGAACCAATATGCGCGAAGCGAGGGTGTTTTGCGGTCAAAATATATAAACGCAAAGAACGTTATAATAAAAAGGAAGAGTCTCAATATTGCCATTGGTTCTGCTTTGGAAGGTAATACGAAGAAAAGCACGCTCTGTATAAGCAGAAGCACAAGTGTTATTATGAGAATGGGGTAAGCGCTGCCGGTCATTACTCCCTCGGCAAAGCCGCGCGGCAGGGCGACTTTCTTGCGAAAGCTCTTGGCGGACAGTGTTTTAAATATGAAAGATATAAGGCTTTTTACCATAAGCAAAGTAGCTATAATGTATAAGATGAGTTTTGGTGACAAAACAAAAACCTCCGATATGTAAGGCGCAAAGCGCGAATAAAGTAAAATCGTGTCGCTATATATAAATATGATAACATTATTTTTTAAATCTGTCAAGGATTTTTGTTTCAAAGCGGTATCAAAAAATCTTTTTACTTGATTTTTGTAGAGGTTTTATCATATTTTCACAAAAAGAATAGTGTTAAAATGGGAGCGAATTGTAAAAATAAACAAATCTAAAAAATAGATAAAAAAAGTATTGACAAAAGGGAATAAAAGTGATATAATAATCAGGCGCTCGCAAAAAGGCGAGTGGCGAGATGATCTTTGAAAATTGAACAACGATGAGAGAGAAAGTACAAAGAGTACGAAAAAG
>JAZOVD010000017.1:0-4133 GCA_045658525.1 Eubacteriales bacterium | reverse complement strand
CAAGGCGATGATCGAGGCTAAGAAAAACAACAAATAACATGGAAAGCAAGGTGCTGTCAGACCTATTCTCAGAATAGAGGCGGCACCCGCTTTTCACGTTCGGAGATAAAATAACTGGGTTTTATTACCAGATAAGCAAAGGTTGAAAGGCAGTATTTGATATGAAATATATCGATGGAGGAGTGTGCGCCGCAAAGGGATTTAAGGCGGCGGGAATACACTGCGGAATAAGAAGGAATAAGACTAAAAAAGATATTGCGCTCATAGTCAGCGACGTAAAAGCTACAGCGGCGAGCGTCTATACTCAGAACCTCGTAAAGGGCGCGCCGATAGGCGTAACCAAGGAGAATATAGCCGACGGATACGCTCAGGCGATAATATGCAACAGCGGAAACGCAAATACCTGTAACGCTAACGGTCCCGAAATAGCGAGAGCTATGTGTAAGCTGGTAGAGGAATATACCGGCATAAGCAATAGGGACGTTATATGCGCTTCTACGGGAGTCATAGGTCAGCCTCTTGATCTTACACCCATAAAGAACGGTATGAAGGAGCTTACCGAGGCTCTCGGTTACAGTAACAGCGTTGACGCGGCAAACGCAATAATGACCACCGATACCGCGCTTAAAGAGGTAGCCGTAGAGTTTAACGTCGGCGGTAAAATCTGTCACATAGGCGGTATAGCAAAGGGATCGGGTATGATACATCCGAATATGGCAACTATGCTCGTGTTCATAACCACGGATTGTGCCATAAGCTCGGAGATGCTCGAAAAAGCTATAAAGAACGACGTAAAGGATACGTTCAATATGATCTCCGTTGACGGAGATACCTCGACTAACGATATGCTTTCCGTTATGGCTAACGGTATGGCAGGAAACGAGGAGATAAAGGCAGAGGGAGCGGATTACGACGAGTTCTGCCGCGCGCTCTTTATGGTAACGACAAAGCTTTGCAGAGCGATAGCTAAGGACGGCGAGGGCGCGACAAAGCTTATCGAGTGCGCCGTAAGCGGAGCAAAGGATAGCGAGAACGCGAGAATAATCGCGAAAAGCGTTATCTGCTCGTCACTCGTAAAGGCGGCAATGTTCGGCTCTGACGCTAACTGGGGACGCGTTCTCTGTGCCATAGGTTACAGCGGAGCTGATGTCGATATAAACAAGGTAGATGTTTCGTTCGTCAGCGCAAAGGGCGAGATACCCGTTTGCAAGAACGGAGCGGGTGTGGATTTCTCCGAGGAAAAGGCAAAGGAGATACTGCTTGAAACCGAGATAATAATAAAAGTAGGTCTTGGCGACGGAAACGCTTTTGCTAACGCATACGGCTGTGACCTCACTTACGATTACGTAAAGATAAACGGCGATTACCGTACTTGATTTGAGGAACAGAAATGGGAAAATGTAGATTTATACTTGTGCGTCACGGTCAGAGCGAGGGAAATCTCAGAGACGAGTTTCTGGGACATACCGATCTTCCGCTTACCGAGCTTGGACATAGGCAGGCGGAGTGTACCGCAAAGTATCTTGATGGATACGAGATTGACGTTTTGTACGCGAGCGACCTCAAAAGAGCTTACCAGACCGCGGAGCATATAGCTGAGCATAAGCAGCTCAGTATCATAGCCGACACAGAGCTAAGAGAGATATATGCCGGAAAATGGGAGGGGCTTCCGTTTAATACGATATACGAGCAGTACAGGGCTGATTTTGATATGTGGCTGCACGATATGGGCAAAGCAAGATGTACGGACGGAGAGAGCGTAGCTGAGCTTTATAAGCGTGTTACCGGTGAGGTCGAAAGACTGGCAAAAATAAGCGATGGACAGACAGTGTGTATAGCAAGCCACGCTACACCGATAAAATGCGTAAGACTGAAAGCTCTCGGTTACTCGGTGGATAACGCCAAGGAGATAGGCTGGACGTCAAACGCATCTGTAACGATAGTTGACGTTGACTCGGAGAGCGGAGAATTTACGATGGTAAAGGACGGCTATGACGAGCATCTTGCAGAGCTCAGAACTGCACTTCCCACAAACGTGTAAAAAGGAAAATATTATCGGAAAGGATTTACAAATAGATGGAAAAAGTATTTATCGTGCTTGAAAACGGGCAGATATTTGAGGGCAAGCGCTTCGGCTACGACGGAGACGTTATGGGCGAGCTTGTTTTCACAACGAGCGTGGTCGGATACATAGAGACCCTGACCGATCCCAGCTACTACGGTCAGATAGTGATGCAGACCTTCCCGCTTATAGGTAACTATGGCTGGATAGAGTCCGATGTCGTAAGTGATAAGATCTACGCGAGCGCGTACATCGTGAGAGAATGGTGCGAAAAGCCCTCGAATTTCAGATGTGAGCGCGACATAGACGCTGAGCTTAAAGAGCGTAAGGTGGTCGGAGTATGCGGAGTTGATACCCGTATGCTGACGAGGATAATCCGCGAAAACGGAGTTATGAACGCTTGCATAACGAGCGATCCGAAAAAGGTCACAAAAAAGGCTTTGAAGGCTTACAGCGTAAAGAACGCGGTAGCTGAGATAGGCGTTGGTGAGGCGGAATATAAAGCGGAAAACGAGAAATATAAGGTAACGCTCATAAACTACGGTGCGCTTATGAATCTACCCGCGGCACTTAACGCAAGAGATTGCACAGTAAACATAGTTCCGTATAACACGAGCGCGGAAGAAATACTCAAAAATGATCCTGACGCGGTAGTCCTTTCGGGAGGTCCCGGAGATCCTGCGGAAAATACGGCTTGTATAGAGGAGATAAAGAAGCTCATAGGAAAGAAGCCGATATTCGGAGTAGGTCTTGGACATCAGATGCTCGCGATTGCTATGGGAGCAAAGACTGAGAAGCTCAAATACGGTCACAGAGGCGGAAATCAGCCGGTAAAGGATATTTCCACAGGAAGAATATATATATCGTCTCAGAACCACGGTTACTCGGTAGTAAATGATACCGTTGAAGCAGTTGGCGGAAAGATCACGTTTGTAAACGGAAACGACGGAACCTGCGAGGGAGTAGAATACCAGAAAGCGAAAGCGTTTTCGGTACAGTTCACGCCGTTTGCGTGCGCGGGTCCCGCAAGCAGTGAGGACGCGATACTCGATAAGCTTGTTTCCGCAATGGGAAAATAAAAGCTTGTACGCTAACATAAACCATTTACTAAGCACAGAAAGGAAGTACCGACACTTACGCTTGTAAGGTCGGAAAACGTAAGTACAGAAGATGCCGAAGAATAAGAATATAAAAAAGGTTTTGGTAATAGGTTCAGGTCCGATAGTTATAGGACAGGCGGCGGAGTTTGACTACGCTGGCGCGCAGGCTTGCAGAGTTCTGAAAGCGGAGGGCGTAAACGTAGTTCTTGTAAACTCAAACCCCGCAACGATAATGACGGATAAGGCTCTGGCGGACGAGATATATCTTGAACCGCTCACCAGCACTACCGTAAAGAGAATAATAGAGAAAGAGAGACCCGACAGCATACTCGCGGGACTCGGTGGACAGACGGGACTCACCATCGCTATGCAGCTTGCAAAAGAGGGCTTCCTCAAAAAGATGGGAGTAAGACTTCTCGGAACTAACGCCGCGGCGATAGATAAGGCGGAGGACAGAGAGCTTTTCCGCGATACGATGAACGAGATAGGACAGCCCGTTATACCGTCCGATATAGCTACCACCTGTGAAAGAGCTGAGGAGATAGCGAGCGAGATAGGCTACCCCGTAATAATACGCCCCGCGTTTACGCTCGGCGGAGCGGGCGGAGGAGTTGCGCACGACGTGACCGAGCTTCGCGTTATAGCAAGAAACGGACTTATGCTTTCTCCTATATCTCAGGTCCTTGTTGAAAGATATATATACGGTTGGAAAGAGGTAGAGTTCGAGGCTATGCGCGACGCGGCAGGCAATGCGATAGCTATCTGTTCGATGGAGAACTTCGACCCCGTCGGAGTCCACACGGGCGACTCGATAGTTATAGCTCCCGCTGTTTCTCTCTCCAATAAGGAATACAATATGCTCCATCAGGCGTCGCTTGACATAATCACCGCGCTTGGTATAGAGGGCGGCTGTAACTGTCAGTTCGCGCTCAACCCCGAAAGTATGGAGTATGCCGTTATAGAGGTAAACC
>JAZOVD010000016.1:0-45180 GCA_045658525.1 Eubacteriales bacterium | reverse complement strand
ACTTAAATGAGACTTTTGCTCGTAGGTAACGGCGGTAGAGAACACTCCATTATCCAAAGTTTGAAAAAAAGTAAAAAGATAGACGCACTTTACGCAATCGCAGGTAACGGCGGTATTGCCGCAGACGCGGTAACCGTTGATATGGACGTTAAAGACGTAAATAAGGTTGCGGAGTGGGCAGTCGAAAACAAAATTGATTTTGCCGTGGTTGCACCTGACGACCCGTTGGTTTTAGGCGCGGTCAACGTTCTTAACGAAAAGGGAATACCCTGTTTTGGACCGACAAAGGAAGCGGCTATAATTGAAGGTAGTAAAATATTTTCTAAAAACCTTATGAAAAAGTACGGTATACCCACAGCTACTTACGAAACTTTTTCGGATATGGAAAAGGCGAACGCATACCTTGAAAAGTGTGATATGCCTATCGTAATAAAGGCTGACGGACTTGCGCTCGGTAAAGGCGTAATTATCGCTGAAAATTTAGACGACGCGAAAGCAGCCGTTAAAGGTATGATGGAAGATAAGATGTTCGGGCAATCGGGCGCGAATATCGTTATTGAAGAATTTTTGACTGGACCAGAAGTTTCCGTACTTTCATTTACCGACGGAAAAACGCTCGTTCCTATGGTATCGTCTATGGACCATAAGAGAGCGCGCGATAACGACGAGGGTCTTAACACGGGCGGAATGGGAACGGTAGCTCCGAACCCCTACTATACCGAAGATATAGCAAAGGAATGTATGGAAACGATATTCCTTCCTACTATGAAAGCTATGGTAAGTGAGGGACGCACGTTCAAGGGTTGTCTGTACTTCGGACTTATGCTTACTCCGAAAGGACCTAAGGTCATAGAATATAACTGTCGTTTCGGTGACCCCGAAACACAGGTAGTGCTTCCTCTGCTTGAAAGCGACCTGCTTACTGTTATGCAAGCGGTAACTAACGGAACGCTTGATAAGACTGATGTAAAGTTTGCCGATAAGCACGCTTGCTGTGTCGTAATGGCTTCCGACGGTTATCCGGGAAAGTACGAAACGGGATATGAGATAAAGATAGCACACGAGGTAGCCGACAGCGTTTACGTCGCGGGTGCTAAGCTTGATAATGGCGTTCTGAAAACTGCGGGTGGCAGAGTTCTGGGCGTTACCGCTACCGCCGAAACGCTTGAAAAGGCGATAGCCGAGGCGTACAAAAAGGTCGAAAAGGTAACCTTTGCGAACGCTTACGCAAGAAGCGACATAGGACAGAAGGCTCTTAAAGCCATAAACAATAAAGCCTGACGGAAGGACTGGGATTAGTAATGGTTTATCGCATATATGTAGAGAAAAAGGAAGGACTTACGGCTGAGGCTGATTCGCTTAAAAGCGACCTCACCTCCCTCCTCTCCATAAAAGGACTTGAAAAGGTCAGAGTTTTCAACCGCTACGACGTTGAAAATATAGAAAAGGAAATGTTTGACAGAGCTGTAAAGACGGTATTTTCCGAGCCTCAGCTCGATAACGTAAGCGAGAAGATAGACGTAAGCGGAGCGAAGGTGTTTGCTACGGAGTTTCTTCCCGGTCAGTTTGACCAGAGAGCGGACAGTGCGGCTCAGTGCATACAGATAATCTCCTGTAAAGAGAAGCCCACCGTAAAGACCGCAAAGGTTTATCTGCTTTACGGAGAGCTTTCCGACGAGGACGTAAACAAGATAAAGAAGTACGTTATAAACCCCATCGAGGCAAGAGAAGCGAGCCTTGATGAGGTGGAAACGCTTGCTTCCGTTTACGATATTCCCGAAAAGGTAAAGACGCTTGACGGCTTTACGAAGCTTGACCGCAACGGTCTTGCGGACTTCGTAAAGGCTAATGGACTTGCGATGGACGTTGACGATATAGCGTTTTGTCAGCAGTATTTCATCTCTGAAAAGAGAGACCCTACCGTAACCGAGATACGTATGATAGATACTTATTGGTCTGACCACTGCCGTCATACTACCTTCCTTACCACCGTTGACAGCGTAAAGTTCGAGGACAAGCTCCTTGAAAACGCCTACAATGAATACGTAGAGACCAGAAAGAAGCTCGGACGCACAAAGCCGATAAATCTTATGGATATAGCTACCCTTGCGGGCAAATATCTCAAAAAGACAGGTAAGCTCGATAAGCTCGACGAGTCCGAAGAGATAAACGCCTGTACGGTCAAAATGACGGTAAACGTTGACGGAAAGGACGAGCCTTGGCTTCTCCTTTTCAAGAACGAGACCCATAACCATCCCACCGAGATAGAGCCGTTCGGAGGCGCGGCGACCTGTATAGGCGGTGCTATACGCGACCCGCTTTCGGGACGTACATACGTTTACGGAGCTATGCGCGTAACGGGTGCGGCTGACCCATTAAAGCCTGTTTCCGTGACGATAAAGGGTAAGCTTCCCCAGAGAAAGATAGTTACGACTGCGGCGGCGGGCTATTCCTCTTACGGTAACCAGATAGGACTTGCGACGGGTATAGTTGATGAGCTTTACCACGACGGATACGCCGCAAAGCGTATGGAGATAGGCGCGGTAATAGCCGCCGCTCCCGAGGTAAACGTTCGCCGTGAGCGTCCTGAGGACGGAGACATGGTAATACTTCTCGGCGGAAGAACGGGCCGCGACGGCTGCGGCGGAGCTACCGGTTCTTCTAAATCTCATACTGCCAGCTCTCTTGAAAGCTGCGGTGCTGAGGTCCAGAAGGGTAACGCCCCCGAGGAGAGAAAACTCCAGAGAATGTTCAGAAATCCCGAATCGAGCCGTATGATAAAGAGATGTAACGACTTCGGAGCGGGCGGTGTTTCGGTCGCTATCGGAGAGCTTGCGGACGGTCTTGAAATAAACCTCGATACCGTACCGAAGAAGTACGACGGTCTTGACGGAACTGAGCTTGCGATAAGTGAGTCTCAGGAGAGAATGGCTTGCGTAGTCGAGGCAAAGGACGTAAAACGCTTCCTTGAAATAGCGGATAGCGAAAACCTTGAAGCTACGGTGGTCGCGAAGGTAACGGCAGAGCCGAGACTTGTGATGTACTGGAAGGGCAATAAGATAGTTGATATAAGCCGTGAGTTCCTTAACTCCAACGGTGCTGAAAAGCACATTGACATAACCCCCGTCTCGCCAAAAGCATATAAAAAGGATATTCCCGCAGACTTTGAAAAGGGAATGCTTGACCTTGCGTCTGATCTTAACGTATGCTCCAAGCGCGGACTTTCCGAGAGATTTGACTCTACCATAGGCGCGGGAACGGTTCTTATGCCGTTCGGCGGTAAGTATCAGCTTACCCCTGCTCAGGCAATGGTACAGAAGGTCTCCGTTGAAAAGGGTCACACAGACGACTGTTCGCTCATGGCGTGGGGCTTCAACCCTTACATATCCGAGAGCAGCCCGTATCACGGCGCGTATCTCGCGGTAATAGAGTCCGTCTCCAAGCTTATAGCGAGCGGAGCTTCGTTTAAGGACGTTTACCTTACCTTCCAGGAGTATTTTGAAAAGCCCTTGAAGGACGGAAAACGTTGGGGCAAGCCTTTTTCAGCACTTCTGGGTGCGTTTAAGGCACAGATGGAGCTTGAGATCGCGGCTATCGGCGGCAAGGACTCGATGAGTGGATCGTTTGAGGATCTCGACGTTCCTCCTACGCTCGTTTCCTTTGCGGTCACTACATCAAAGGTCGGAAATATAAAGGGCGGAGAGTTCAAGAAGGCGGGTAATAACGTCTATATGATCGCACCCGCGTACGATGAAAACGGACTTCCCGTAACCAAATCTCTCCTTGCGCTCTACGACAGAGTTTCCTCGCTTATGAAAGAAGGCAAGGTAGTTTCCGCTTATACTCCCGGATTTGGCGGACTTGCGGAAGCTGTAATGAAGATGAGCTTCGGTAATATGGTAGGTGTTTCGCTTGACGAAAAGCTTACCGCGGATCAGCTCTTTGGTTACAACTACGGCGCGTTCGTTCTCGAAGCTACTTGCGAGCTTGACGACGCTATCCTTGTAGGTAAGACAACCGAAAAGGCTTCCGTAAGCTACAAAAATACCGAGATCGCGCTTGATAAGCTCCTCGGAGTTTATGAGGATAAGCTTGAAAGCGTATTCTCCTGTAACATAAAGCAGAGCGGAAAGGTCGAGAACTTCTCTTACGAGAGCAAGGGCAGAAGCTATGCGGCTGTAAAGATCGCAAAGCCGAGAGTTATTATTCCCGTATTCCCCGGTACGGACTGTGAGTACGATTCAGCTAAGGCTATGACCGATGCCGGCGCTGACGCTAAGATAATAGTTATAAACAACCTCAGTGGCGCGGGCATCGAAAGAAGCGTTGAGAATTTCGCAAATGAGCTTAAAAACGCTCAGATGGTATTTATTCCCGGCGGATTTTCGGGCGGAGACGAGCCTGACGGCTCGGGTAAGTTTATAACGGCGTTCTTCCGTTCAGAGGCTGTAAAGGAGCAGGTAACAGAGCTTCTTGAAAAGCGCGACGGACTTATGTGCGGTATATGTAACGGCTTCCAGGCGCTTATAAAGCTCGGACTCGTTCCTTACGGTAAGATAATAGATACCGACGAGAACTGCCCTACGCTTACGTTCAATACCATAGCGCGTCACCAGTCAAGAATAGTGCGCACGAAAGTAGCGTCGAATATGTCTCCTTGGCTTGCCAATACCTCAGTCGGAGACGTTTACAACGTTCCGATTTCTCACGGTGAGGGTCGCTTCATCGCGCCCGAGGCGTTCATTGCCGAGCTTGCCGCGAACGGTCAGATAGCTACGCAGTACGTTGACCTTGACGGTAACGCTACCACCGACGTTCACTTCAACCCCAATAACTCTATGTACGCGATAGAGGGTATAACCTCGCCCGACGGACGCGTTATAGGAAAGATGGGACACTCCGAGCGTGTCGGAAACGGACTTTACAAGAACGTTTACGGAGATTACGACATCAAGATGTTCAAATCTGCCGTTGAGTATTTCAAATAATAAAAACAAAAAAGCTCCACCGCAAGGTGGAGCTTTTTTATACGTTTTTGAAAGAAGAAATATCAGCTTCGCCGTAAAGATCCTCGTAGTCCTCACCGAGGAAGCAGGCAAATGATGTTATGTACTCAAATCCAAGGTCAAGATAGTAGCTTATGTCGTCCTTTATAAGCTCGCTATCGGGCAAAAACCGTACCGGGGGCTTCTTCCACTTTGAAAAAAGTGAGTTATCAAGCCAGTATTCAAGAACCTTTGAAGCTTCTTTTCCAAAGTAAGAAAGCAGATCTCTGATTCGGTTTGTTTCCTCGCCCTCGGTCTCGGAAAGACGCTTGTGCATATCTCGCTCAATGGGCGCGTATTCGAGGAAAATCCCATCTGCGGGGCGCGCGGTCTTGGGTGTATCTATACATTCAAAGTACGCAAGATAAGCAAGACGGGCGTTTTTAACTGACTTTTGGAGCTCTTTTACTATGGCGTTCATAACGGTAAGCTGTTGGTCTGACGGAGAAAGCGCGCGGCATCTCGGACAGCGACAGCTCTTGTTTTTTATGTCATCTAACCAGAAATAGTAGTTCGGGGTGCTTTTATAAAGCTTTTTTGCAAGCTCTGCGGCACGTTTGACGACTATGCTCAGTGCTTCTTCGTTTGAAACGCAGAGGTTAAGATCGGGGGTGCGCTTGCCGTTTTCATCCATTCTGAAATAGTCGGGGTGATCAGCGAAAAGCTCTCTCGGCAAAAGATAACTTGCCGCGTGAAATTCGTATTCTATTTCTATTCCGAGGCTACGGGCGTAATCTATAAGTGATCTGTATTTCTCATTTTCGAGCATAGACAGCATCTCGGTAAGAGTTTCGTGTGCTTTCTCTCCGCCGCGCGGATGGAGCGCAAGCGTCGTTATTCCGAGCTTTTTTACTCTGTCTATCTGCTTTTTGTTAAGCTCCTCGGGGTGGATAAGTATTCCGTTTCTCATAAAACGTCTGAGTTATCAAAGATTGTAAAAGCGTTCTCTAACTTCTTTTATCTTTCCGCAGGAGTAAGCGCCCTCGGCACATTTGCCGTTAAGACAGGATGGGCCAGCGTTTTTGAAAAGAAGCGGAGCGGCTCCGCGGCAGAGACGAAGCATTTCGGTAGCAAGCTCGCGTATCTCCCACTGCGCTCTCTGGCAGCAACGGAGCTTGAAGAAGTTCCAGAGCGAGCGAACGTTCATAGTAAGTATCATACGTGTGTCGCAGGCGTTGGGAAGCACGAAGCGAGCGTCCTCGTTAGCCGCCTTTTCGGCTGCCTTGCGAGCCGCTTCCTCTATCATGCCGTCGGCAATGAATCTTTCGTAACGCTTTTCGGTAAGGATCGCTTTGAGACGCGCGTAATGCGCGGCGTCCTCCTCCATTGCCTTTTGGTATTCTTCGAGAGCCTCGGGAATATCCGCTATCTCAGGCGGTGTTATATATTCAAAGCCGCTCTTATCAACGTAGCGCTGGCTTTGTACCGAGAAGGAAGCGATGCGGTGACGGGTTATCTGAGCGAGCAGAGCGCGGGATACACCTTCTATTCCGAAGGTGAAAACGGCGTGCTCTACCGGACTTTCGTGTCCAAGCTCGGAAAGCATATCGAGGAAATTCGCTACCTTTTCGGGTGTGAGCTTATCCATTAAGGTATCTATGTCGCTTTTGGCGTAGCAGAGCTTAGCGGCGGCGGCGACTATCTTGTCGGCATCAGGTGTGCAGGCTATGAGTTCGACTTTCATATTTTTAAACCTTTCTTTGATATATGGCCTTTTTACTATTCTATCATTTTTTTGCATCGTTGTCAATAAGAAAAAATCAAACGCGGAAATTATGAAAAATACTATCAAAGATTGTTGACAGAGCGGGTTTAAAGTGATATAATAGTGTAGATTTCAAGGAAAGCAAAGAGGTGGAATAAGGTGGAAAAGGGAAGTTCGTTTTTTGCGCTCGTGTTCAGACAGAAGTATATTCGCAGATGGGGACTTATGCATAGCTTTATTCCCGAAAATCTTGCGGAGCATTCGTCGGAATGCGCGATAATCGCTCACGCGCTCGCTGAAATAGGAAATAGGCTTTTCGGTAAGAATTACGACGTAGGAAAGGTCGTTACGATGGCTCTTTTCCACGACGTTCCCGAGGTCTTTACGGGAGATATGCCAACTCCCGTAAAATACGCAAACCCTGTTATAAGGAACGAGTTTGCCGTTATAGAGGAGCAGAGCGTAAGCTCGCTCATTGGTAAGCTTCCCGAGGAATTAAAAGATATATACGAGCCTCTTTTTGATGAAAATGAGGATAAAGAGCTTCGATCGCTCGTTAAATCCGCAGACAGGCTTTGCGCGTATATAAAATGCACTGAGGAAGAAAAGCTCAATAATACGGAGTTTTCAAGAGCTCGTGTCGGGATCGAGGAAAGACTCAGGGAGACTGACAGTCAAGAGCTTCGTTATTTTATGGAGAAATTCCTGCCTGCGTTCGGCGTAACTCTCGACGAACAGCAGGAGGACTGAAAAACAAAACCGAAAGGAAAATAAAACGGTCATGACTAAGGACAATAAGATAGGATACGCGGTAGCCGGACTCGGTGTTGGTAAGATACACGTTGAATCGGCTCTCGGATACGATAAATGTAAGCTGGTGGCGGTATGCGACCTTATCCCTGAAAAGCTCAAGGCGGTAACGGATAAAGAGCCGGATGTAAGAGCTTATACCGATTTTGACGAGCTTTTGAAGGACGGCGAGGTGGATATAATCAGTATATGTCTGCCGAGCGGAATACACGCGGAATACGCGGTCAAGGCACTCGAAGCGGGAAAACATATACTTATAGAAAAGCCGATAGATATAACTGTCGAAGCCGCGATGAAGATAGAGGAAGCGAGAGTCCGTACAGGCAAAAAGGTCGGCTGTATATATCAGAACAGAAATCACGCCGTCATGAAGCCGCTTAAAGAGGCGATAGATTCGGGAAAGCTCGGATGTATATTCCTCGGAACGTTCGCCGTAAAGTGGTACAGAGAGCAGAGCTATTACGACGGTGAGCTTTGCTGGCACGGCACGTGGGAGATGGACGGCGGCGGATCGCTTATCAATCAGGCTGTTCATACACTCGACCTTATGCAGTGGCTTATGGGAGACGTTGCAAGCGTGACATCTACTATGTCGATAAACAACCATAAGATAGATACCGAGGACCTTACGGCTTCCATAGTGCGCTTCAAAAACGGAGCGACCGCGACCTTCCTTTCGACGACCTGCTGTTATCCCGGACTTTCGACCGATATACAGATCTACGGAACTAACGGTTCGGTTGAGCTTGACGCGGACGTACTCAAAACGTGGAAGATAATGGGACAGGACGAGTGTGACGAGGAGGATATGCTCGACCGTTACGGCAGAGGAAACAGAGTTGCCTGTGCGTACGAGCCGGGACTCAAATACGGCCACGTTACGCAGATAGAGGATATGGTCGATGCCGTAATAGAGGACCGCGATCCGCAGGTAATGCCGCTTGAAGCGATAAAAGCCGTCCGTATAATCGAGGCGGTATATAAGTCGGCAAAAACGGGTCAAACGGTATATTTTGACTGAATATGAAAAAACGGTTGCGTCAAAGCAACCGTTTTTTTGAAGCGTTGAAATGTGTAAACATTTTGTTAATTCGTCTCGAAAAAACGCTGTTTTAAAGTCGTTTGTGCAAAAAGTGCAGAGGTAGAAAAATCACCTCGATTTTTGTGCAATATGTACAATTAAATTGGCGTCAAGTGGTAATTTTGACGATGTGACATTTTAAAGAAAAACGCGCAAAAAATGGTGCGAAAATCCATTTGTTAAGCCAAAAGGTACAAAAAATCACCGAAATATCAACTATTTGTGATGATTTTAACGATAAATCAATGGGGAGTAAACTCCGAGCCTTGATAACGTCACGGAGCTTATTATAAGGCGGAAAGTTGAGGAGAAGGTTTTTGGGAAAGAAAAAAAGCTTGACAATCCCTATATTATATGATATAATCTTTAAGTAAAAACTTCTGTTTACGAAGCGTATATGTGCGAACGTGTATAAAACGGTCACACAGTCGCCCTTTCCGGAAGCGGTCTCCGGCATACCGGCTCAGAGGAGCAAAACGTAGCCGAACTCAATACCTCGCGCTTGCGCAGAAGCGCGGTACACAATAAAACCCAAATTCTATTTGGCAGGAGGATCCCCACATGAAACACTGGCGCAAACACAGACTTGTCGCTATGCTTCTGTTGGTTGCGACGCTTGTCGGAATGATGCCTTTCGCGATATTCGCGGATAGCAGCGATTCCAGAGACGTAACAACCGAGGACACATACGGCGGTCGTACACTCGAGGAGATAATCGAGCTCATAAGTACATCGAGCTACGATCTCTACAAAGGACTGCACTCAGATAAGACTGCGGCAGGAACTGACGACAGACGCGTGTTCAACGCAGCTGACGTTCTTGTCGAAAAGGGCACGGTCCATATAAAGACCGGTATGGTCCTTACCGACGTCGATACAAAGCCTTTCCAGGCAAAGGACGATGACGGTAATATGATCTCGGGTCTCTACACCCCCGGAACAGGTAAGACGAGCTATAAGATAACCGTTCCTCGTAGCGGAATGTACTCCATAGACCTTCGTTACTGCCCCGTTTATACCTTTGATGAAAACGGAGACGGCGTAGAAGAGGTCGTAAGTACGAAGACTACGATCGAGCGTATGTTCTACATAGACGGCGAGCTTCCTTTCAGTGAATGCCGTTACCTCTACATACCCAGATCGTGGAGATACGTCGGAACGAACGGAACAGACGAGCTGTACAGAGCCGGTGAGCCGAAGCCTTCCGATTACAGCGATGCCGCGGCATACGAGGCGGCGTACACTCAGTGGGCTGAGCAGTGCGGCGGTTCGGGTAACTACGTTTGGGATACCGATATTCAGGATAACGATATGCGTCCTGACCGTGTCGAGGATCCTACCTGGCGTACCTACTTCCTCCGTGACTGGCTTGGTTACACGGTTGAGCCGTTCCAGTTCTATCTTGAAGAGGGCGAGCATTACATCACCTTTGAGGCTACCAGAGAGCCTATCGCGATATCCGAGATAATCCTCTACGGATATTACGAGGAGATGGTGTATAGCGACCGTCTTGAAAGATGGGAGAGCATGGGCTATAAGAAATACGAGGGCGACGACGTATATATAGTTGAAGCCGAAAGCCCGATAAGAGTTTCCGATCAGGTTCTTTTCCCGAACACCGACCGTACTTCCAGCATCAACAGCCCCTCTCACCCCGCTAACCTTGTATATAACATATCAACGTCCGGCGTTGTCGGTCAGTATATGAAGTATCAGGTTTATGTTAAGGAAGACGGTCTCTACAACATAATGGCGAGATTCCGTCAGAATACTATGGCGGGTATGTTTACTTCCAGACGTATTCGTATAAACGAGGAGATCCAGTTCAAGGAAGCCAGCTATCTTAGGTTTAACTACGATACCTCCTTCCAGAACGTTATGCTCGGTGGTAAGGATAAGGACGGAAACGACGTTGACTATCTCTTCCACCTGAAAAAGGGCTGGAACACGATAGAGCTTGAAGTCGTTCTTGGTGATATGTCCAAGTACATATACGACATAGCAAGCGTTATAACGACGCTCAATAATGCGTATCAGAAGATACTCACCATAACGGGTCCTGTTCCGGACTCTTACCGTGACTACGGCTTTGACCGCGTAATTCCCGAGGTCATTTCCGATCTTGCTGTTTGCGCCATAGAACTTAACAGAATATATGAAGAGTTGGTTGAGGTCACGGGAGCTACCGGACAGCACATCGCTACACTCGATACGATAAGAACGCTCGTTGAGAGAATGGCGAGAGAAGAGACTGAGATAGCACCGAACTTCCTTGCGTATAAGAACTACCTCACAGCTCTCAGTAACTGGCTTTACACTTCTCTTTCTCAGCCGCTGAAGCTTGACTATCTGCGTATTCAGGCTGAAAGCGCCAAGAAGCCCAAGGCAAAACCCGGTTTCTTCTTCTCCATAGGATATGAAGCAAGATCGTTCTTTGCCAGCTTCTTCAAGGACTATAACATAATAGGATTCAAGACCGATAACAGCGGAGTTGAATATGAGGGCTCCATTTACATGTGGAATACCACCAGCCGTGAGGACGCGCTCATACTTCGTACAATGATCGACTCCGGATTTACAAAGGAAACGAATATAGCGGTCAACATTCGTTATGTCGCGCAGGGACTTCAGGAGTCTATACTTGCGGGAGTCGGACCTGACGTTGCGATGCTGGCTTCCGGTACAGCGGTTTCCTGGGGACTTCGTCACGCGGTCGAGGATCTTAGCGCCGACTACAAGGAAGGCGACAAGATACCTGAGGGAAAGAACGTAGGCGATGAGATATATGAAGGCTTCGATGCGCTTTGTCCCAGAGGTGAAGACGGAGAGTTCGTAGTTCCCGCGTATAACGAGGCGACAGGAAAGTTCAACGTCCAGTTCTCACACGCGGCACTTGAAGCTACGTCACTTAACAACGCTACATATCTTATTCCTACTACGATGAACTACGAGATGTCGTTCTACCGTATAGATATATTCGCGGACAACGACCTTAAACCTCCGAGAACGTGGCAGGAGCTTTACAATATACTTCCGCAGCTTACCAGTGACCACATGACCATGGGTATGCAGACGTCTCTTGCAGGATACCAGATGATACTTTATCAGATGGGCGAGGAGATGTACGCGGACGATTACCAGAGATTTAACGATAATACGCAAGCGCGTATAGCGTTTAAGACTCTCTGCGATCTGTTTAATGACTATTCGCTTCCGATAGCGTATGACCTTACACGTTTCCGTACGGGCGAGATCCCGATAGTTGTCGCAAACTGGACTACTTACAATACGTTCATGGGTTATTATGAGCTTCGTGGACTTTGGACTATGGAGCCCCTTATCGGTTGGGGAACGTACGATGATATAACCGGAGAGCTTCTCTCGGTTGACCGTTCCTCCATACTTAACGTCGAGGGTATAGTAATTCCTCGCGGAAGCAGAAACCCGCAGGGTGTATGGAAGTACATCAAGTGGTACGCAGGTGATGCTACACAGGCGAGACTTGCGAGACAGCAGCTTGCGACAGCGTCCAACACGACTGTTAAGTACAATACCGCAAACCTTAACGCCCTTCTTGATCAGGCTTGGACGGATGACGAAAGAGATGCGATGCTCGAACAGATCCCGCACCTTAAAGGAATTCCGTACAATCCGGGTGACTACAATATTTCACGTTACGTAAACTTCGCGTTCCTCGCTGTTTACAACTCCAAGGCAAATGCCGTTGACTCACTGCTCAACTACGTTGTTGACATTGATAAAGAGCTTTCCCGTAAGCGTGAAGAATATCACCTTCCCTTTATTGATTACTACGACAGAGATTCGAACGACAAAAAATAACGGGAACTCAAAAAAATAAGTTCAACAATTCCAGATTTTAACGGTGCCGTTCAAGCGTCAGGCTTGACGCTTGAACGGGATATATAAAATATGATAGAATAGGAGATAATGGCATATGTCTGATAACGCAGCTGTTGCTAAGGATCCGCAGGAAACTCCTGAGATCGGATCTAAAAAAGTAACAAGATGGCAGTACACAAAACGCGAAATGAAGCGTAAGTGGGCAGGATATGTAATGATAGCGCCGTTCCTTATAATGTTCGCTACATTTACTATATTCCCTGTTGCACTGTCATTCTTGCTCAGCTTTACCCATTTCAATATGTTCGAATGGCCGGAATTCTGTTTTATGGATAACTATATACGTCTTTTCCTTGAAGACGACCTCTTCCTTACAGCGTTCCAGAACACACTTATATTCGCACTCACCACAGGACCGCTTTCGTACCTGTTGTCCTTCCTTCTTGCTTGGTTCATAAACGAGCTTTCTCCGAAGGTAAGATCCCTTGTAACGTTCATATTCTATGGACCTTCTATTTCGGGCTCGGCATACCTCGTATGGAAGCTTATATTCCAGGGAGATATATACGGACTTGCAAACGGTGCTCTCATGAAGCTCGGTCTTATAACACAGCCAATAGTCTTCCTCCAAAACGTTGACTATATCGTTCCGATTTGTATAATAGTTGCTATATGGACGTCTCTCGGAACCGCGTTCCTTTCGTTTATCGCGGGTCTCCAAGGAGTTGATAGAAGCCTTTACGAAGCGGGCGCGGTTGACGGAGTAAAGAACCGTTGGCAGGAGCTTTGGTACATAACGCTTCCCTCAATGAAGTCGATACTTATGTTCGGTGCGGTTCTCGCGATCACCAACGCGTTCGGTTTCGGAGGAGTTGTTAATAACCTCTGCGGAAACCCCTCCACAGACTACTGTGCGTGGACGCTTCAACACCACATGCAGGACTATCTCGGAAGCCGATATGAGGTCGGATACGCGTCCTGTATATCAATAGTGCTCTTCATACTTATGTTCGGCTCGAACATACTGATAAAGAATGCATTGTCGAAGGTAGGTAAGTAAGCATGAAAAAACTGAGAACAAGAAAGCACGCCGTCGTTCTTAACCGAAGCGTCGGCGGAGATACTACGATAACGTTAGTACTTATAATATTCGGTGTATTCATGTTCCTTCCCACGTATTACCTTATAATCACCGCATTCAAGCCCATAGGAGAGATGTTCCTGACGCCGCCTAACTTCTATATTATAAAGCCGACGTTCCAGAACTTCATAGACTTGTTTGCGTCGATGACCTCGACGTGGGTGCCGATTTCGAGATACGTATTCAATACGATATTTATATCTCTCGGCGCGACCGTTGGATGTCTTATCATCGGATCTATGGCTGCGTACTCTATATCAAAGGTACGTTTCCCCGGATCGAGCGCGATATTCTCCCTTATAGTTTACTCGCTGATGATCTCGTCCACGGTTACAGGTATAGCGCACTTCCTTATATTCGTTGCGCTTAACTGGCTCAATACATACACGATCTCAATAGTTCCGATCTGGGCGTCCACCCTTGGACTTTACCTGATGAAGAACTTCATAGACTCAACAGTTCCCGACTCAATGATAGAGGCTGCCCGAATAGAAGGATGTTCGGAATTCAGAATATACCTTACACTCGTAATGCCCCTTGTTAAGCCCGCTTGGCTTACACTTATGATCACCGTTTTCCAGAACGTCTGGAACGTCGGTGCATCAAGCTACGTTTACAGTGAAAACCTGAAAACCTTCGATAACGCGATCAACTCCATAATCTCCGCGTCCGGTACGCAGGGTGCGGGTGCTGCGGCGGCAGTTATAATGATGAGTGTACCGATAATAGTATTCATCATTACCCAGAGCCAGATCGTTGAAACGATGGGATCTTCGGGAATGAAGGATTAAGGAGGATAGAAGTGATGAACAGAAAAAAGCTTAAGTTTCTTCTCGGACTTGCTATATGTGTTGTTACGATAGTTATATCGCTTCTTCCTGCTTATGCCGCGGCTTACTCCACATATACTTATTCGATAGACGGAACTCAGCTCGCGTCTCCTGATGCTTATACTCCTCAGAAGGTCTATGACTCCAATGAGCTTGGTATAATAGCAGCCACCGGATATGCGATCGGAGACCCCGTTGACCTTGTCGTTGACGATCAGGGTAACATCTACATTTGCGAGACCACAGGAAAAAAATGGGATGAGACCAAGCAAGAGCTCACCGACGTGGAATCGGATACAGACAAGAAACACAGAATACTCGTATTCGACAGATATCTCAGATTCCTTTATTCGATAGAGAGCTTCACTAACACAATGGGAGCAACGGATAAGCTTTCCAGCCCCGGAGGACTTTGTGTTACGGGCGATCTGATATTTATTGCCGATACAGGTAACAAGAGAATAGTAGTTCTCAACCGTAAAAACGAGGGCCGTACTGAGCCTACGTTTAACACTGTTATTAAAGAGCCCGATGCGGACGTTTTGCCCGATAACCACATCTATACGCCTATCGCCGTCGCATCAGACGGAAGTACCGTTTATATAGTATCTTCCACAACGACTGACGGAATAATAGCTATGGATATGAATAGCGAGTTCAAAGGCTTCGTAGGTGCTCCTAAGGTTTCCGCGAACGCTCTCGAAATATTCTGGAGAACATTCCAGACCAAAGAGCAGAGAGCTAAATCCAAAAGAAACATTCCTACCACATATAATAACATAGCAATAGATGAAAACGGATTTATCTATGCTACGGTAACGTATGAGGGTAATGAGCTTGCGCAGCAGCAGAAGGCGATCACCGGTCGTTCAAGTGCTTCAACGTACGCCCCCGTCAGAAAGCTTAATACTAACGGAGACGATATAATGAGCCGTACCGGTTTCTACCCTCCGTCAGGAGAGGTAAAGATCTCTAACTCCAACCGTGGATCGAGTGATGCACCGGTAGGACCGTCTATGATAATAGACGTTGCGATGGGTCCTGCAAAGACCTGGTCCATAATCGACGAAAAGCGTCAGAGAATATTTACCTACGATAAGGACGGTAACCTTCTCTTCGCATTCGGAGATAGAGGAGACCAGCTCGGAAACATCAAGTCTATTGAGGCGATAGCTTATCAGGATAGCAATATGATCATTCTTGATAAGGAAAACGACACACTTACTCTTTATTCCAGAACAGAATACGGAGATATGCTCGTTGCGGCTCTCCAACACGATAACGACCACCTCTATGAGTTGGCTGTTCAGGACTATGAGAACATACTCAGACGTAACATAAACTTCGATACCGCGTATATAGGAATAGCTAAGACCCTTTACCGTGAGGGTGATTACGAGGGCGCGATGGAGCAGTACTCCTACGCTTACAACACCTCCGGTTATTCAAACGCGTTCAAGATGTTCAGAAAAGACTGGGTATCTAAGTACATCATAGTAGTACCGATAGTTGTTGCGGCTGTCTGCATAGGACTTTCGTTCTTCTTCAAGTTTGCGGCGAAGGTAAACGCAAAGACCGCTGTAACGTCGGGAAAGAGAACCTTTGGTCAGGAGCTGCTCTTCGCGTTCCACCTTATGTTCCACCCGTTTGACGGCTTCTGGGATCTTAAACACGAAAAGCGCGGATCTCTGCGCGGAGCGGCGTTTTATATAGGTATTGCGGTACTCGTATTTACCTATCAGAGCGTTGGACGTTCCTATATGTATAACCCCAGAGGAAACTATTCCAGTATCGGAACTCAGCTTTTGGCGGTATGTGTACCGATAGCTTTGTGGGTAGTTGCAAACTGGTGTCTTACCACGTTGTTTGACGGAGAGGGAAGCGCTAAGGATATTCTTATAGCGACAGGCTATTCGCTTGTTCCGCTCCCGCTTCTCCTTATTCCCGCAACGCTTCTTACGCACATTCTTTCCTCCTCTGAGGCAGGCATAATAACACTTATAACCTCGTTTACATGGATCTGGGTAGGACTTCTGGTCTTCTTCGGAACAATGATAACGCACGATTATTCGATGTTTAAAAACGTTGCCACGTGCCTTGGAACGATACTTGGAATGGCGATAATAATGTTCCTTTGCATACTCTTTGCAACGCTTGTTTCCGACATGGCGGGTCTTGTACGTAACATCGTGACGGAAATAACATACCGAATGTAAGAAAGGAAGGTATGATCATAATGAGAAACAGTACAAAGAAAATATTTTCCAGATCATTGTCCGGATTTCTTGCATTTTTGACGGTATTGGGACTTTTGGCATCGCTTTCTATGCTTCCTGTATTCGCTGCTAATCCGAGTGGCGACCCGGGTGAAGAGGATAGCGTACAGTTTTCCACGTATTACGAGAAGTTTTACACCAATCCCGAGGGAGACGCCGATTTCTCGACAGAGCAAAAGCGTATCGACGCTATGGAGCTTTATTACACGGACGGTGATTTCCAGCTTTACGTTGATAAGATAACCGGAGAGGTAGCACTTAAAGATACTACCACAGGAGATATACTTTTCTCCAACCCGTATAACATTTCGGAATATCCGATAAGTGATGACGGCTCCGGTAATAAAGTAATCCACGATGCAACAAAGAAGGAGCTGCTCAGCCAGATACATATATGGTATGACGACAACGGAGCTACCAAGCAGTATTTCTCCTTTACAGACGCGGCTCTTCTTAGCCAGATAAAGATCAAGAGACTTAACGGCGGTGTCCGTGTAGAGTACTCGATAGGTGAGGAGGAGACCAGAACCCTGGTTCCCAAGCTCATAAAGAAGGAGAGATTTGAGGATCTTATTCTTGATTCCCTCGCGGTCAACCTCCCCGGCGGAGAGGATAGCCGAATCTATAAGGGTATAACCGAGAGCTGGTATTGGCTCAAAGACCCCTATGACCGTAGTATAACGGACTCTCTCAGAGAAAAAATGTATGAGGAATATCCCGTTATAAAAGAAAAGGGAATAGCGCTTTACGTCCTTACCGACGCTAAGCCGCGTGAGATCAAGATGATAGAGGGTTGGATAAAGACCTACTGTCCTAAGTACACCTTCGAAGAGCTTGATAAAGACCATTTGGAGACCAACTATACAGAGCCGAGTATCGCACCCGCGAACTTCAAGATGGCTCTTGAATACTACGTTACAGACGTAGGACTTGAGGTTCGTTTCCCCGCGAACGGTCTTACCTTTGATGAAACAAACTATAAGCTTACCTCACTTGAAATATTGCAGTATATGGGCGCGGGTCTTTCATATTATAAAGGCTATACGTTCATACCCGACGGTTCGGGAAGTATAACAAGATTTGAGGAAACCACAAACCACGCCACACAGGGCGGTAAGGTCTATGGTCAGGACTATGCGTATCAGCAGATAAGCAGCCAGAACCAAGAGGTCTTCCGAATGCCGGTATTTGGAGTGGTCACAACGGATGAGCTTCGTAACTCCGCTGACTCGCAGTATCTTGAAGAGCTTAGAACGCACGCTTCCGGATATGTTGCGATAGTAAACGAGGGAGACGCTCTTACCAACATAACCTCTGTACACGGAGGAAAGGTTTACTGTTACAGCTCGGTATATTGTTCGTTCAACCCGAGACCGCAGGACTCGTATAACCTTGCTGACGCTATCTCGATAGGTGCGGACGCGGAATATACGGTCGTATCAAAGCGTAAATATACTGATTCTTTCAGGATCAACTATATAATGCTCAGCGATACCAAGGATGCGGACGTAGATCAGTCCAAGCTCAATCCTAACAGAACGTATTACGAGGCGTCTTACGTCGGTATGGCGAAGGCGTACCGTGATTACCTCGAAAAGAAGGGCGACATAAACCGTATAACTGCCGAAAACTCGAAGGATTCCATTCCGCTTTATATCGAGACGTTCGGTGTTACCGAAACGGATGAGACTGTTCTCAGTATCCCCGTAACGGTCAAGAAAGCTCTTACCTCGTTTGAACAGCTCAAAATAATGTCTAAGGTCCTCAGAGGCGAACAGCTCACTGAAAAGGAACTTATGATAGAGCTTGATATGACCAAGGAGGAGCTTGCAAAGTCTGGTATTACGCCTGAAAGCTATGCCAAGACGACCTCTCCTATAACGAATATCAGCTACCGTCTCAAAGGATATACTAACGGCGGTATGGTATCCACTGTACCTACTAAGGTAAAGTTTGAAAAGGTAACAGGCGGAAACAAGGGATTCAGAGATTTCCTTAGCTTCGCAAGTGAAAAGGGAATCAACGTATATCCCGAGTTCGACTTCGCGTATATGTCCGATGTTGCGATGTTTGACGGATTCAGCTACCGTAGCGATGCGGTAAAGACGATAGACAACCGTTACATCACCAAGAGAACTTACGACGCGGTCCTTCAATCCTTTGCTACAACGGATAAGATCTGTATATCAACCTGTGTTTACAGAGAATTCTATGAGAAGTTTGAAAAAGCATTCTCAAAGGTCGTAAAGGATAAGATAACTTACGTATCGGTCGGTTCGCTCGGATCTGATCTTAACTCAGACTTCGATGTGGATGAGCCTTACAACCGCGAGGACGCTAAGCAGCACACCACAGAGCTTCTTTCCAAGCTTAAAAACAAGTACGGAAAAGTTATGGTAGATGCGGGTAACGCTTATACTATACCGTATGCGTCAGTCGTTCTTAACGCTCCTCTTGATTCCAGCCGCTTCCTCTCGTCCAGTGAGTCTATTCCGTTCTTCGGAATGGTATTCCATGGATACATAGAGCTTGCCGGAGCTCCTACCAATATGGCGGGTGATATTAAGTACGAGATGCTTAAAATTATAGAGAACGGTGCAACCCTCTATATGATCCTTTCGTATGACAACATAGAGCTTCTTAAAGAAGACGAGGTGCTGTCTCAGTACTACGCTATCGATTACAACATCTGGAAGGAAACCCTCCTTACTCAGTACGATAAGGACGGAAACGTTATTTCCAAGGGTATTTACGATATACTTAACGACGCTCTTGCGGACGTTCAGACCTATCGTATATCCGATCACCAGTTCATCGACTGTAACCGTCAGCTTACAGCATCCGAGGCTGAAAACATAAGAAAAGACGCGACTGAGCTTTATGACGCTAAGCTTTCCGAGCTTCAGAAGGCTTATGATATGGCTGCTCAGAGACTTGCGGACTTTGACTTCTATTCTAACAAGTACGCGTCTGAGCCTGCGCAGAAGAATCAGGTTCTTAACGGACTTGGACTCGGTCTCGACAGAAATGTACTTGACTTGAAAGCTACCAACGCAAAGACGCTTCTTGATAATCACGTAGCAACGGGTATAACTCCTTACGTTGAGGATCTTACCAATGATATAGACCTGTTCGTAGGAGACGGAAGCGTTGTATATGTAGAGTACGAAAACGGACACTACTTCATTCTTAACTACAACAACTTCGTTGTTGAGGTTGAGCGTGAGATAAACGGTCAGAAGACCACGATCGTCATTGGAGCCAAGGATTTCTATGACTCCAATGCTAACGCCTGAGAAAGTGAGGTAATGAAATGGATAATGGAATAAAGATGTCTCAGCCGAGAAAAACATCTCGCAAGAGACGTAGCAGAACAGCCTCTCTTGACAAGCGTAAGGCAAGAAGCGGATGGATATTCGTCCTTCCCTTCATTCTTGGAATGTTACTCATATATATTCCGGTAATAATAGATTCATTTAAGTACTCGCTTTCTTCGATAACCTACGACCAGCAGATCGGAAACGTAGTTACGTTCGTAGGACTTGAAAATTATCAGGAAGCACTCTTTGAGGATACGAGCTACGTAAGAACACTTACGAGCGGTATAGTAGATCTTATCATCGATATACCGATAATAGTTATATTCTCACTCTTCATAGCCGTTATACTTAACCAGAAGGTTCTTGGACGCGCGGTATTTAGAACGATATTCTTCATTCCCGTTATATGTGCTACGGGTATTATGGGATCGATCGCAGCCGCGACCCAGTCCTTCAACGATATGATGGCGGACCAGTCACAGTCAATAAACACAGGTGAGCTTGAAGGCGGATTTACGTTCGGAGCGGAGAAGATCGCCGAGATGTTTGAAAGTATGAAGATTGGTACAGAGATAGCGGATTACGTTATCGGTGCGGTCAACGGAATTTCGAGCATAATCGAACGTAGCGGAGTTCAGATGCTTATATTCCTCGCGGCTCTCCAATCCATATCGCCCGCTATATATGAGTCCTGCTCGATAGACGGTGCTACGACTTGGGAGACCTTCTGGAAGATAACCCTCCCGATGATAAGCCCGATGATACTCGTTAACTCGATATATACGGTCATAGACTCGTTTACGTCGGAATCGAACCGAGTCATGCAGTACATATCCGGTGTTTATGTCGAAAAGCAGACACTTTCGGCGGCGATGGCGTGGATGTATTTCGGAATAATCATACTGATAGTTGCGTTGGTCGCAGCCGTAATGAAGGCTTACGTATTCTATCAGAAGCGCGATGCTTGATGAAAGGAGGTTTTCTTAAATGAATAATCAGTCTGTAAATGACGCTCCCAAGGTTTTAAAGGAGTCGAAAAACAAAATAGTAGTTGATTTCGAGAGAACCTCGCTTAAAGAGAGACTTAAACTCAAATATCTGAGTGTATCGTATCTCGGAACGCTCTTTTGGAGAATATTCAGATTCCTCCTTCTTCTCGGAGTATCGTACGTTATACTTTATCCGTTCTTCTCGAAGATAACCTCATCCTTCATGAGTGCTGAGGACTTCGTTGACGTTACGGTAAAGCTCATACCTAAATATCCTACACTTGACACGTATAAAGCGATAATCGTTGACCTTGAATATTTCAAAGCGCTTATCAATACGCTTTTGCTCTCGGTATCCGCGGCTGTCGTTCAGATGTTCGTATGTTGTCTTATAGGATACGGCTTTGCTAAGTTCAAATTCCCCGGATCCAATATCCTGTTCGCACTGGTGCTTTTCACGATGATAGTACCTCACTCAACTATCCAGCTTTCTCTCTTCATGAAGTTCAAGTATTTCGATGTTTACGGAATAATAGAGCTTCTTACGGGAAATACGATAGATATGACGAACTCGCTTTGGCCGTTGGTCGTTCTCTCGCTCGGAGGTCTTGCGTTTAAGAACGGACTTTACATCTTTATGATGCGTCAGTTCTTCCGCGGAGTTCCCGATGAGCTTGAAGAGTCCGCGTACATAGACGGATACGGAGTTTTCAAGACCTTTATCCGTATAGTTATTCCGCTTTCCGTGCCTATGATGATAACAGTATTCCTGTTTGCTTTCTCATGGCAGTGGACTGATGAGTTCTATACGTCACTGTTCTATAACAAGAACGGTATGTATCTGCTTCCGCACCTTGTCGGACAGACACCGAGAGGACTCTTTGACCAGAACTATGCAGGTAAAGACCTCTTTAACGCCGCTATTCAGAATACGATAGGACTTCTTATAATAGTTCCGCTTCTTATAGTGTACCTGTTCTGCCAGAGATACCTCGTTGAGGGTATCGAGCGTTCCGGTATCGTAGGCTGATACGGTATCTTAAAAACAATAAAAAAGTGCAGTTTTATAACTGCACTTTTTTGTATTTTTTTCACCATATAAGCGATAATAATTGTATATAAAAACGGAGGGCAAGATTATGGGATTTGTAATTGGGATTATGGTAGGCGGAACGCTCGGGGCAATGGCGATGGCGTTAGTCGCTGGCGGAAGTCGGTAATAAAAAGGAACAAAGTTATGGGAAATACCGTTATCGCGGTCTATGAAGCGGACGGAGATGCTGAAAAAGCGTTTAAACGTCTTGATGCCATATATAACTCTAACTATATTAAGGATGCCATATACGGTGCGGTGATAGATCTTCCGCCGTCCGTGTGTTACAGTACCGTGTCGGATGAAAGAATAGTGGATGCGGCAAAGCGTTATTATGATGAGATAAAGAGAGGTAAAAGGGAGCGCTTCTTTTGCGCGCTTCGACCGAGACGTTATTTAACAGATAGAAACGAGCTGAAAAAATACCGCTCCTCATACGCGAGATTTGCGTGCGAGAAAGGTGCTTTGGGGGCGCTGGAATCGCTTATTAGCGGTAACGGATCATTCTTTGCGTATTTTGGTACAGATTCCTTTTCGGAATGTGATAAGCTGTATTTTTCAGCTTACGATAACGGAGTGCTTCCGTATCCGGGTACCGTAAACGGATTATGTGAGCTTTTTGAAACGAAAAAAGCCGTTTTTCCCCAAATAACGGTAGGCAAGAAAAGCTTTTACGATATTAGAGAAGGGCTGTATCCGTTTGGTGAGTGTATCGGGTACAGCGTTTCCCGTGAATACCGCGTTGGTAAAAGCGAGCTTAACGCTAAAAAGCCGTGCGCTCCAAACGAGCCTGTCTTACAACGTTTTACCGATATTGCGCTTCGCGGTATAATTGAAATATACCGAAATGGTGAAATAAAAACCGTAACCGATGCCGCTATGCTGATGTGCGCCACGGTAGCGTTAAGGGTGCTGAGGCGCTTTGGAAACGAAGAAGCATTTGAGGTTTCGGAAAATATTTTTATAAAACTGAAAGAACTGTTTTTTGCAGGGTCAAGTGAGCTTAACGACGGAGAAACTGCGTTTTTGCTTACGCTTCTCGCGGGAGCGTACTCAAAGCTGTCAAGCGAATACCCCGAGTTCCATTTTCTGAAAAACGACGCAAAAGAAATGGCAAGGATAATTCTTCGGCATGTAAAAAACGGTAAACGCGACCCTTACGGATTTTTATGCTCAAAGGACAATTATGCTGAAATAGATGCGGACAAGCTGTCATTTATTGCGAAAACAGTTATTTTCGGAGCTAAGTCTGATGCGATTAAAGTGTTTTTGAACGGCAGAAGTGGGATATTTTCCGATGACGTAAGAGCGATGACTGCTGTATTGATATACGCTGCTCAAAACGCCTTTTGGGAGTACCCAAATCTTTTGCCCGAGATAGAATATAAGATACGTTACCTCAGATGCGCCTATGAAACGGAGAGCTTTTGCGAATCGGAGAAGATATACGAAAGACCTTATTTATCAAATGCCGAGAAGCTTATATATACGCCCGGATTTTACCCGTTGAGAATGCGTTTTGCCGAACGTGGATGCGACGTTTCACTTCTTCCGTTTGCCGCGTATCTTGAAAGGTGCAGGGCTTGTCAGGAACGAAAGGAAAACAAAAGGTTTACCCTTACCCTTTTTGCCGATTCCGCTTATCCTCTTGTAAAGCTTATACTTCGCGCTTCTCTTATTGACTTAAACGCTGATATATGCGTCGTGACAAAGGACATATACAGTCATAACGCGTTAAAAAAAGCCTCGTCCGGAAGGGCGAGGCTTATGACACACGATGAATGTTCGGTAAAGGAGATGAGAGCGTTATCCGCTGTCGTTCGCCAGATAACTCCTTATACTGTCCTTGCTGAGCTTTTGGAGGAAGTTGAGAATAGCAAATAATGACTATTGTTATAACGTGGTAAGCAAGATGAATTAAAGCTCGAAGTCATCAAGAGCATCCGGGTCTTTTTCTGTATCGGGCTTCAAGCTTTCTTTTGTCTGACCGAGGACCTGTTCGAAGCTGGCGTCGGGGTTCTGACGGAGAATGTTGAGAAGCGAGATATATCCTCTTATTATTTCTCGCGGAGTTATCATCGAGTCTGCGCCAGCTTTGGCAAGGCAATAATCGAGAAACAGCTTTTTTTGCTCGTCGGTGAGAGGTATGGTGTAACCGTAACATTCGGAATACAGCTTTCCAAGTCTTGTTATGAGAGCGAAAAGCTCGCTGTCCGTCAGTCTTACAAGACGTATCACAGGTCCGCAAAGGTCACGGTAGTTTTCGTTTGCAAACGTTCCGTCGGAAAGCCTTGAACGAAGAGCCTCATAGCTGAACAGACCGCGACGCGTATCTTCAAGGAACTGAGGAGTTCCTATAAACACAAATCCGAGGTACGGCGCTTTGCCTTGAAGCGTGTCGTTAAATATAGAAAGTATCTTCTCGTAATTGTTTTCTCTTGATATTCTGTTGGGGATCTTGTAAAGGTTGACACATTCGTCTATATATATGCAAAGTCCTTTGTAGCCTATCTTACGCACGAAAAGCGCGAATAATTTAAGATAATCGTACCAGTTATCGTCGTTTATTATTCCCTGAGTGCCTATCTCGCGTTTTGCCTCGGTTTTGGTCGTGAACTCTCCGCGAAGCCAACGTATGCAGGCGGAACGGAGCGCGTCATCACCGTTTGTGAGTGCCGTGTGGTATTTGTGTATGACTGTCGCGAAATCAAAACCGCCGACTCTGTTTTCAAGCTCCGCTGTAACGGAATATATCCTGCGTTTGAGAGCTTTTTCAAATTCGGGCGTTTCTATATCCAAGCCTTCCGCGGCTATGTCCGAGCGAAGTGAGGAAAGCCACTTTGATATAAGGACCGGTAAAGCTCCGCCGTCGGGCGCGGTGGATACGGAAAGGTTTTTTATAAGCTCTCGGTACGTAGCAAGTCCGCTTCCGTTCGTTCCGCTGAGACGTCTTTCGGGGGAGAGGTCTGCATCTGCCGTTACAAAGCCGTTTTCGAGCGCGTGTCCGCGTATGAGCTGCAAAAGAAAGCTCTTTCCGCTTCCGTAACGTCCGATAAGAAAACGGAGCGAGCTTCCGCCATCAGAAACGTTTTCGAGATCTGAAAGCAAGCTTTCGGTCTCGTTTTTTCTTCCGATCGCGATATATGGAGCGCCCGTCCGCGGTACTACTCCCGCCGCGAGAGCGTTCATTAAAGAATTAAGTATTCTTTTTGGTATCTTGTTTTCCATTTGGTACGGTTCCTTTCATACCGTGGCTCATATCAGTCCGTTTTCGGATAATATATCCTCAATATCCGTTACGTAATCTTCTATTATCTCATACCCGTTTTCGCCTTGTACCAAGGCTATATCGCCTATCGCTTCGAGCGCGAAAGCGTTTATCCTGTCGGCAAAAGCGTCGGTAAGCATTTTGTTTTTGTTTGCCAGAGCGTAAAAAGACGCGGTGTCTTTTTTCATTATATACATAAGACCGAGCAGCTCGTCGGAAGCGGAACGAGGCTCGCTCGCAGTCGGTTGTTCTTCTTCCGTTTCATCTTCAAGCTCGGTAACGAGCTGTTTAGTTATCTCCCAAGAGCTTTCCTCTATCATTTTTGCTTCCTCAAACGAAACGCCGTGACTTTGCGGCTCGTAAAGTGCCTCGTATTCAGGCTTTTTTTCGGAAACAGCAGGCTTTTTGGGAGTTATCCTTGGCATATATGCTGAGCTTTCGGCAAAGAACTTTTTGATAACCGCTTTATAGTCGGTGGAAAGGTAGTTTACGGTAAGCCTTGACTTTATTCCAAGCTGAGAACGCAAGCAGTTCTCGGAGTATTTTACCGCCTCGGAGATCGCTTTTTTTACGTTGTCCGAGCGAGTTATGCAGATACACTCAATAGAGATCGTGCATTTTACCGAGCCTGCGCAGAGCGCGCCGTTATAGCTTTCGTGAATAAGCGTGCATACGCTTTCGTGTTCTTTAAGGAAACGGTTGTCGTTTCTTGACATTGCGTCTATCGCTACTTGCGTGGCTTTCGGAATGAAGGTGTCGTATGCTTCTCGGTTCTCCGCATAGAAACGGCTTTTCTTGTAGTCGTATGAAGTGACCGCGGAGACGAGAGCGTAATCCTTTGCGGTATCGGAGTTTGAGCCTATGAAAAACTCCTTTATCCTGCAAGCTGACGTGACGCTTGTTATAAGGTCTCCGAAAACATCGTTTTTCAGCTTTACGTTGTAGATGAGACAGAGATCGCACAACCAGTTACACATATCCGAAAACAGTCGGTCGTCAAGACTGTGATAAGCGTTTATAAGCTCGCAAATGCTGGTTGCTCTGTTCTCGGGAGAGGCTTTTGACGGAGTGTTGATTATCTCGTAGAGGTACAGATATATATATGCCGTGTCTATTTTATTGTAGATACCCTTACGCGCTTCGGTCCTGAACCCTATATAACATTCTATCTGCTGAGCGTTCATCTGTGAATACTGCGGATAGTACGACTGAAATGGTACGTTTCCCTTGAACTCACATTCTGAGTCGTAAAGTCTGAGAGCGTCACGTAAAAACCTTTCACAGGTGCGGTGAGCGTTCGGATCAGCAGAAACTGTTACCTTTTTGATGAGTGGGTTTTCGGGAACGTATTCGTTTAACGTTATCTTTCCGTAAGTGAAACGGTTATCCTCGTATTTTTTGCGTTCGCTTAACCATTCGTCGAAGCTTTTGGGCTTGGCGGTTATCGGCGGGTACTGATTTCTCGGTATTTTTTCGCCCACAGGTTCACTTACGTCGCTTTTAATTTCAAAATCCACCGTATCGGTATTTCTTTTTTGCGGGGAATAGCTTGGCTTTTCCTTTGGCGGAAGCAGGTCGTCAAGCGACCAGAAATCGTCTGTATCATCAAATGTTTTTTCGTTTGGCATACCGCTTCCTCCTTTTGCTTTTAATACCCATTCATTATATCATATCATAAAAAAATCGCTATGTCAATGTTGACAAAAAAACTTTTTTGGTTTATAATAACCCTATACTTTATTTAAAGGAGAATTATCTTGGATATAGCCATAGCTTTTCTTAAAGCTCTTTCAAAGCTACGTTCACCGTTTACCGATACCCTTTTTCAGCTTATAACACGGCTTGGTGAGGAGGTAATAGTTCTCGGCGTTATATGCCTGCTTTATTGGTGTATAAATAAGGATTCCGCATATAAGCTCGGAATGATATTTTTCGCTTCCGGAATGCTCGTTCAGGGGCTTAAAGTCACTTTCCGTGTCGAAAGACCGTGGGTAATAGACCCGACGTTTTCGCCCGTTGCGAGCGCAAGGGGAGGAGCTACCGGATATTCGTTTCCGAGTGGACACACACAGGGAGCGACAGCGTTATACTGTTATTTTACCCTTAACGCAAGAAAAAAAGCATATAAGGCGATATTTATCGCGCTTATATTGCTTGTCGCGTTTTCCCGTATGTATCTCGGAGTCCATACGTTTTATGATGTTCTCGCATCGCTTGCGTTGACTCTTGCGATCGTTATACTTATAAACGAGTTTTACGATAGGTTTGCAAACGGAAAACACGATATTGCGATAGCCATAGTGCTTGGAACGGTCTCCGTACTGCTTTGTGTTTACAGTTATATTCTCGCAAGGGCTGGCGTCGTTGATATTCAACAGATAAACGACTGCTTTAAAAGCGGTGGCGCGGGACTTGGTTTTGCCATAGGGTTTTATCTTGAAAGAAAATATATAAGGTTTGACGTTCGCGCCCCAAAAGTATGGATGCAGATAGTGAAATTTGTTATAGGAGTAGCGGGTGCGTTGCTTTTCAAGGGACTTTTAAAGCTCATCTCCCCGGGAAATCTTATACTTGATTTCGTTCGTTATTTTGTTACCGTTATGTGGGTGTTGGTCGTTTATCCTATCGTTATTAAAAAAGTAGTAAGGCTTCCCCTTGAGGGGAAGCTGTCACCGTAGGTGACTGATGAGGTGTAAGTGAATAAAACTAATAACTCAAAATTAACTTGTTTTTCCAAGTCGTTGCGCAGAAATATGACAAAAGAAGAAAAACATCTATGGTATGATTTCTTGAAACTGTTACCTCAAACAGTAAACAGGCAAAAAGTAATTGGAAATTATATCGTTGATTTTTATTGTTCTGCCGCAAAGCTGGTGATTGAGCTTGACGGCTCGCAGCATTATACTCAAAACGGAAAAGAAGATGATGCTGAAAGGGATATGTATTTAAGCAGTCTTGGTATCACAGTGCTTCGTTACTCGAATTTAGATATACATAAAAATTTTGATGCGGTGTGCAAAGATGTTTTAAAGCATATTTCCACCTCATCCGTCAGCATACGCTGACACCTTCCCCTCAAGGGGAAGGCTCTATATAAAAAAATCCGCCGTATGGCGGATTTTTGCGTTAAATTAAAGTCTGGGGGTTCTGTCCTTTGCGGCGATCGCGGCTTCCTTCATCATTTCCTTGATGTCGTCAATCTCTTCCTGCTCGCTGTAATTGAGAAGACGCTCGGTCATGTCCTTCGTTCCGTTCATAAGAAGTGACTTCGTGGCGGCACGGCGGATGTCTGCGTCGTCGTCGCGGAGTGCTTCCATAAGAATATCAACGCTGGAATGATGCTTTATGAGACGGAGAGCGTTGAGCGCGGCTATTCTGGTCTCCTTGGGCTTTCCCGCATCTACCGCGGCTTCAAGCTTTCCTACAAGACCCTTGTTTGCGTATTCCTCCATCTTTTCTTCGAGGCTCTTTTTCTTGAATATGTCAAATAATCCCATTTTCAAAAATCTCCTTAAAAATTATATGTTACTATTGATTATACCATTTTATTGTGAACAGTATGTTAATCCAATTGTATATTTATAAAAATATTTACACTTTTTAGCATATTATTTGAATGATATGACCGCGCCGTTAGTTTTGATCATAGCTTCGTACAGACATTCGCCCGTGTTGGTAACGGCGACCTTTTCTCCGTCAACTACTATTGAGTTAAGCTTTGTCTTGCTGTAAATACCGAGCTTTCCGCCCTCGTGTAAACGGTACATTCCGTTTCCGATGTAGTCAATGGTCCTTGGTGACATATATTTCTCGGTAAGTCCTATGAACGCCTTTCCGTTCTTGACGGGCAGGAAGATATAAAGGCGGAAATCATCGTAGTTTTTAAGCTTCAATGTGCTTTCGGGCTTGATTATCTTTCTTGCGAACCAGTCGTAGCAAACGTAGCTGCCGTCAAGTCCGACATCCTTTGCTGAAACCGTTCCTTTTACCGTTTTTTCGTTTTTGTCGAGGTTGAATGCCGCCATTATTCCGTAATCGCCCACGCGGTTGACTACCTTGAATATCCTTCCGTTCGTTTCGGGGTCTGTCATAAGACAGTCGGGGGAGGGCATAGGCGGATTTTCAAGACGTACTATACGTCCGTCGGAATAAACTATCGGCATTATGGTCTCTTTTATAGAACGGTCAAGCTCGTCTGACATATAAACCGGACCGCCGCTCATAGCGCGGAGGACTGCGTTCTTTTTAGCCTGCTCGTCGTCAGACCACCACATATCCCAGTCGCCGTAGTAAACGCAGCCTTGGAACAGTGAGTTGAAGCTGCATTGGAGCAGATGCTGTATGAACCATTTTCTGTTCTCAGGCTGAAAGTCTCCGCTGAAACGACAGATCGAGGAGACGGGTCTGTTCCAGAAGTTTTCGCTCGGCATAGACATGCAGTTTATAAGCGCGCCGTCGAAGTTTGCTCCGACGGAGGCTTCTATCGCGGTGTGGAGATTTTTCGCCGCCTCGCCTATTGATTTGAGATACTTATAATGCGCTCTTATAAAGCCCTGATTATCTACCTTTACAAATTCCGCGCCGCAATCGCGGTAGAAGGAATGAACGGTGTTGTAATATTCAAATGCGGGAACAAGCTCGGGGCTGTGAACGAGCTTGTTGTTCGGTGTGTGTACCAGCAGCTCTCTGTGATCGCGCGCGATGTCACCCGCGGGGTCGATGCCGTTCCAGTAGCCCGTTGTCGGATGCCACATACCGGTCGTTATTCCGTACTGATCTTTTAAATCGGTTATGACCGCTTTGAGTCCGTTCGGGAAACGCTCGGGATCGGCTTCAAAGCTGTAAAGCTCGCGCGAGTGCATAGTTTTTCTCGTTATAGCGGGAACGTGTCCCCACATATCGTCGATTATGAACCAGTTTACGGGAATATCCTTGTCTCTGAATTCCTTTGCCTTTTTGAGCAGATCGTCGTGGGTAACGTCCATATGGAACGCGTCCCAGCTGCACCAACCGAGATATTCAAAAATTTCGGGATAACGTCTTTTGTTACGAAGTCCACCCTTGTTTCCTATGGCGTTAAGAGCCGCCTCCGTGACGTGGGGGACTAACTCGTAGGCGTTTTTACCGCTTCCCATAACCAGAGCAACGGAATCACAGGTGTCGCGAAGATCGTTTGACCAGAGGTAGAGCGAAAGCGAACCGTCGTTTTCGCCTTTCATATTGCTTTTGAACACCTTGTCGCATACCGGTGCTACGTAGAAAAATTCTCCGTCGTTTCGGGAATAGAGGAGACCCTGTATCTTTTCTCTCGGAAGCTCCGCGGGCGTTTTGGCGAATACGGTGTGACACCAGAATTCGCATTTAAGGAAGTTAGCGGTAAAGCATTCTGCCTCCGATACCGAGGCTATGTTTATTTTTATCGCGTTTTCGGGATCGAAATGAACTCCGAAACGGTTCTCGCCGAGGTTCTTTGCTTTGTAGTCGGCTTTGACTTTAAGCGTGAAAGTATCGCTTACGTTTGCTATCGTCAGGACGATACTAAGCCCGTGCTCTGCGTCCTCAAAGAAAGCGGAGGACTCATCGCTCTTTGCGAGCTTGGCCGTGTAAGTAATATCCTGTGCATTGGGTCTTGCGCTTACCGTTATTCCCGAAAATATCGGTCTTTCGTCTTTCAGTATTTCTAAATCGTCGTTATAAGAAAATCTGTACACTGTTTTTGTACCTTCCTTTCTGAAATGGTCTGCCCGATACCTTCTTGCTATAAGATTACAACACTTTTTTGAAAAAGTCAAGCCAATTTTTATTTACATAAAAATTTTTATAAAAATCGGATTAAAGATTGAAATGTTCACGCTTTTGAGTTATAATAAAGATACAAAACAAAAAAACCTCATTCCTAAGAATGAGGCTTTGGAGCTGGTGATGTGACTTGAACACACGACCTGCTGATTACGAATCAGCTGCACTGCCAACTGTGCTACACCAGCGAGAAAATCATTACTCGATGATTATAGCACATTTTGTGGGTTTTGTCAATAGCATTTTTGAAAAAATATCATCATAAATCGTCAGGAGAAACATAAGGGTTATGAAGCTTACCGAAATATCAACAGTAAAAGCGCTTTGCGCGGAGTTCGGTTTTTCGTTCAAGAAGAAGTTCGGACAGAATTTTATCATCTCGGCGGAGGTCCCGCAGATGATAGCGGAAAACGCCGAGGGACAGTGCGTGCTTGAAATAGGTCCGGGTATGGGAACGCTTACGCGCGAGCTTTGCGAGGTCTGCGAAAAGGTCGTCGCTATCGAAATAGATACCAGTCTTGAACCGCTCCTCGAAGTAACTGTCGGAGAATACGATAATTTGAAGGTGATATTCGGGGATGTGATGAAGGAAGATATAGCAAGGATATGTAAAGAGGAGTTTGGGGATAAGAAGATAGCGGTCTGCGCCAATCTTCCGTACTACATCACCACGCCCGTTATTATGTATCTGCTTGAATCGGGAGTTCAGTTTGAAAGTATAACCGTTATGGTACAAAAAGAGGTCGCGGACAGGCTCTGTGCGGACGCGGGTACGCCGGAATATGGCGCGATAACTCTTTTCTGCGCAAGATACGGAAAGGTGAAAAAGCTTTTTGACGTTCCGAAATCGCGTTTTTATCCCGTTCCGGGGGTGGATTCCGCCGTTATAACGATAGTTCCGTCGGAAAAGGAAGATATTTACGTAAAGGACGAGAAAAAGCTTACCCGTGTTATCAGAGCGGCATTCAATCAGCGCAGAAAAACTCTTGTAAACGCGCTTTCTTCCGAGCTTTCGGATATGAGTAAATCGGAGATAGCCGAGGTTATAACAGCCTGTGGCTTCCGTGAGGATATAAGGGGCGAACGTCTTACGCTTGCGGATTTTGCTAAAATAGTGAATAATATGTAAAAAACGACCAAAGCGCAAAAAAACTCTTGCAAAACGCTTGTTTTTGTAGTATAATGTAAAATGGGTAGGGATTGGACTACCTGAATTGAATAGTTTAAAAAACAACCATATAAAGGAGAGGGAATACCATGACAAACAACAAAAAAGTTCTTGCCTGGATAGACGAGATGGCTAAGATGACCAAGCCGTCCAAGATAGTCTGGATAGACGGAAGCGACGAACAGGCGGAGGCACTTCGCGCCGAGGCTTGCTCGACAGGAGAGCTTATAAAGCTCAATCAGGAGCTTCTTCCCAACTGCTATCTCCACCGTACCGCTATAAACGACGTTGCGAGAGTTGAGGGCAGAACGTTCATCTGTACAAGTAAGAAAGAGGATGCCGGTAACATCAACAACTGGATGGATCCCAAGGAGTGCTATGCTAAGCTTTCCAAGCTTTACGACGGCTCTATGGAGGGAAAGACTATGTACGTTATTCCCTATTCCATGGGTGTCGTAGGCTCTGATTTCGCAAAGATAGGTATCGAGCTTACCGATTCTATATACGTTGTTCTCAACATGCTCATAATGACCAGAGTAGGTAAGAACGTTATCGAGGCTCTCGGCGAGGACGGAGACTTCGTTAAGGGACTCCACGCTCGCGCTCAGATCGATGAGGAGAACCGTTACATCGTTCATTTCCCCGAGGATAACACCATCTGGTCCGTTAACTCCGGTTACGGCGGAAACGTTCTTCTCGGAAAGAAGTGCTTTGCGCTTCGTATAGCCTCCTACCTCGGAAGAAAAGAGGGCTGGATGGCTGAGCATATGCTCATACTCGGACTTGAAAAGCCCGACGGCGAGATCAACTACATTTGCGCCGCTTTCCCCTCTGCTTGCGGAAAGACCAACCTCGCTATGCTCATTCCTCCGGAGACCTTTGCAAAGCAGGGCTACAAGGTATGGTGCGTAGGTGACGATATAGCTTGGCTCCGCGTCGGTGAGGACGGACGTCTCTGGGCGGTAAACCCCGAGAACGGCTTCTTCGGTGTTGCTCCCGGTACTAACGAGCATTCTAACCCCAACGCTCTCCACACCACAATGAGAGACACCATATTCACCAACGTAGGTCATAACCTCGACAATAACACCGTATGGTGGGAAGGTCTCGACAAGAATCCTCCCAAGAACTGCATCAACTGGAAGGGTGAGGTCTGGGACTACACCAAGTACGACAAGGCTGACAAGGTCAACACCTCTGCCGCGCATCCTAACTCCCGTTTCACCGCTCTCGCAAAGAACTGCCCCTGCATTTCGCCTGAGTTCAACGGAACGACAGGAGTACCGGTATCCGCCATCGTATTCGGCGGACGCCGCGCAAAGACCGCTCCTCTGGTATATCAGTCCACCAGCTGGCAGAACGGTTCGTTCGGTGGTTCTATAATGGCTTCCGAGACCACCGCTGCTGCGGCGGGAGCAGTTGGAGTAGTTCGCCGTGATCCTATGGCGATGCGTCCTTTCGTAGGCTACGATATGGGCGACTACTTCGCACACTGGCTTGCTATGGGTACTAAGATACCCAATCCTCCCAAGATATTCCACGTCAACTGGTTCCGTACCGACGCCGAGGGTAACTTCATATGGCCCGGATTTGGCGACAATATGCGTGTTCTTCTTTGGATACTTGACCGTTGTGCGGGCAAGGTAGATGCTGACATCACTCCTATCGGATATGTTCCGAAGGCAGAGGACATCAACATCGACGGTCTCGACATAACTCTTGATACCATTAAGGAGCTTCTTACGGTTGATAAGGCTTCTTGGCTTGAAGATATTGAGAACATCAAGGCGTTCTACAAGCAGATCGGCGACAGAGTTCCTCAGGCTATGTACGACGAGCTTGCGGCTCTCGAAGCGCGTCTCAAAGCTTAACTTAACAACAAAACAGGGGTGCATCTTTCGCACCTCTGTTTATTTTCTCCTACTTTTTTGAAAAAAAGTAGGCAAAAAACTTCTTTCACACGCCACCGTGATACGATAGCGTGTGAAAGAAAAGTTTGTTATTTTGCTTCGCAAAAAGAGGGAGAAACAACAGAAAAACCATCTCTCTATGTGAACCCCTCCGAAGTGTAAAATTGTCCAAGGTGGCAACAAGAGTTCGACTGTAAGTTTCTTTCTTTATAAAGAAGGAAAAAGAAATGAACGTAAAAAGAGAATATTGAAATGAGTTATTACAAAAACTAATAAATATGGAGGTAGCGTATGAGAATTAAAAAAGCTATATTCGCTGTAATAATTATGTTAGCGTTATGCGTTACGTCACTCGTTTCTTGCGGAAGCGCGTTTCGTTATGCAAATTCTAAACAATATACCAAAGGCGGAGCTACGTTAAACGATCAGATAGACGAGCTGGAAATCGAGTGGATAGCGGGTAAGGTCAAGATAGCGTATCACACGGAAAATACAGTTAAGTTTTCAGAGACCTCGGATAAGGCACTCAACGACAATAATTCGCTTTATTATTGGCTTGACGGAAAAACTCTGCACATAAAGTTCGCCAAATCTGGCAGAGGAAATTATCTTAACGTTGGTAAGACGCTTACGCTCTATCTTCCCGCGGGAGTTATGATAAGATACGCGGATATAGAGACGGTCTCAGCTGACGTTGAGATAGGCGCGGTAGCGTTCAATAATACCGATATAGAGACGGTCTCGGGTGCCGTTACCGTGAGCAAGGCTTCGTTTAGTTCAAAGGCGGAGATAAGCACCGTATCAGGCAACATCAACGCGTCAATAGCCGCCGCTACCTCGAAGCTTGATATAGAAACTACTTCGGGAAGCGTAAAAATAAGCTCCGAGGAGATAAACGATCTTGATGTTGATACGACGAGCGGAAGCGTTGAGCTTGACGTTGAGAGCGCGCCGCGAGAGATCAGTGTAGAGACCGTTTCGGGCTCTGTTAAACTGAATATTCCGGAAAATTCGGGATTTTCGGTAGATATTGATAAGGTGAGCGGTAATTTCAGTTGTGATTTTCCGACAGAGTATAAAGGTGGCAAATATGTTTACGGAGACGGCAGCAGAGAATATTCAGTTGAAAGCGTTTCGGGTAATATAGCGATAAAGAAAAAATAACTTTACAATAAAACCAGCCGATATGGAATTTCCATATCGGCTGGTTTGTGTTATAGTTATTCAAAAAGTTTGCCGATATCTATTTTTAGAACTTTGGCGATTATATAAATTTCTTTATCGGATGCTATGCGGATTTGTCCCTCGAGTTTTGAATAGCTCGTGGGATTTATATCAAGACCTTCCGTTTGAAGGCGTGCAATAAAATCCTTTTGTTTTATACCGTTAGCTTTTCTAATTTCTTCGATTTTTTTGCCAACAATGTTGATGTTACCATACTGTTTTTTACGTATTTTCATTTTTTACCACACAATAATTCTTTTTTAGAATTATATCACAAAAACCTCTTGACAAAATTCCGTAACGGAATTATAATATAATTAGTCAATTAAAATTCCAAATCGGAATTTAAGACTTTTAGAAATTGTCTTGAAAGGAGGTTGTAATTATGAAAGTAGCATTGGTAGAAGAATATCGTGCCGATCTTTTGGTGGCACAAGTTCCCGAATATCGAGCAGATGCATTAGCAACATTGGTCGATGAATACCGAGCAGAGAAGCTTGTTACTATTGTTCCCGAGTATCGGGCTACTTTACATGTCGCATTCGTTCCGGAATATCGTGAGGAATACGAAGGTAAAAATTTTAAATCAAGGCGTTAAATTGCTGATAACACCAAAAAGGAGACTACGAAATGAATTACTTAGATGAAAAATTTGAAGATTGTGTTGGATACACAGTTGAATTGATTAAAATACTTTCATTAGCGAGAAAAAGAGGTACTGTTACTGTTGGAACATATGATACTGATTTCGAAGAAATAACAGACTTTCATCTTGATAGGCGCGAGGTTTATGGCAGTAATTGCTATAAGGTATCTCCGTTCAAAAAAGTAAATAAATATTATTTATTTAACTATGGAGAAAACTTTACTACATTTAGGTTTTATAAAGATGTATTTTGGAAAACAGCAACTGGAAAATTGTTTATCAAGAAAGTATCAGAAGAAATCTTAAAATCAAAAAATATAAAAGTAAAATGTAGTTGGGGTGGAACACAGACTTTAATGAAAATCAAGTTTGTTTGCAAATAAGTAAAAGATAAAACCAGCCGATATGGAATTTCCATATCGGCTGGTTTTGTTTTATGAATTTAATGGCTATTTATCGAACGGACATTTGCAAACAAAATACCATTTCTCGTCGTTTTCCGTAGCAGGGGTCATCTCATAATCGGAATAGACGTCGATAAGCTCCAAGCCCGCTTCCGAAAGCATTTCGGTTATTTCGGCGCGTTTCCATATCTTTTCCGTCTGTACTTCCTCGCGCTTGATATACGCTCCGTTCTCGTCCTCGATAAAGAGCGTGAGATAGAACTCGCATATACCCTTTATCGGGTGATAAGCGGTCTTCCAGCCGAGATAAACACCGTCGCCTTCAAGAAAGTAATCGCGCTTGGCGAGTACTTCTTTAAAGCGGTAGGGTGAGTTTATGTCAAATATGAAAAGTCCGCCCGGATCGAGATAGTTGCGGACGTTTTTAAAGCACCTTATAACGTCCTCTTTCTCGGTGAGGTAGTTTATACCGTCAAGCGCGGATACGACGGCGCTTACCGTACCGTAAAGCTCAAAATTACGCATATCCTGACAGATATAAAGTATGTTATTTCCGCTTTCGATAGCCTTACCCGAGGCTATCATAAGCATATCTGGGGAGATGTCCGCGCCTATCATATCGTAACCGAGCGCAGAAAGCTCCTGCGTAAGCGCGCCCGTACCGCAGGCGAGGTCGAGAACAAACTCTTCCTTTCCGCTTCCGTGTTTTTCAAATATGTTTTTTACAAATTCCGCGTACCTTTTGTGGTCTGCACCGTTAAGGCGGTCGTAATACTCCGAAAGCACGGTGAACTGCGTGTTTTTAAACTTACTCATAACATTTACCTTGTTTTTACGAAATAAGAAATACTACCTCGCCCTCGTGAGCGGTTACTCCCTCGGAAACAAAGCATTCGAGGACCTTTCCGTCACGGTCGGAGGATTCGTCAAGAACGGCGCCGTCGGACGCATAGGAGAAAAGACGTTCCCCTATGCGTACTGTGTCGCCCGCTTTTTTGTAGATAGCGGTTATTACCGGATCAGGCAGTCCCGGAAATTGGGACGGCATTTTTATCACCGTTTCTGACATAAATACTCCTTTTATACACAATTTACTGTAATTTCCGTCAGATCCTCGGTTGCGCTTACCGAAATGATAGCTATCGCGTTCAATGATGAGATTATTTTCTCCGCTATAACGTCTTCGAGCGCAGTCTGAATATATCTTCTCATATTGCGTGCGCCGAAACGCTCGGAATATGAGTTCCTTGCGATGGCTTTTACCGCTTTTTCGTCGTATCCTACCGTATATCCCTTGCTTCTGAGTGCCGAGCAAAGCTCGTTGAGCATAATTACGGCTATTTTCTCAAAGTCGTTACGGTCAAGAGAGCGGAAGGTTATTATCTCATCTACGCGGTTGATGAACTCAGGACGCAAAAAATCGGAAAGAGCCTTCATAGTCTTGCTTTCATTCTGCGTATCAATGCTTTCACCGAAGCCTATGCCGTTCTCCGTGCGTGAGCCTGCGTTGGTGGTCATTATTATTACTGTGCTTGAAAAATCGACCGTTTTGCCCTGCGCGTCGGTTATTCTTCCGTCGTCGAGTATTTGCAGAAGTATATTCATAACGTCGGGGTGCGCCTTTTCTATCTCGTCGAAAAGGACTACCGAATAAGGCTTGCGGCGTATCTTTTCCGTGTGCTGACCAGCGTCGTCGTAACCGACGTACCCGGGAGGCGCGCCGATTATTCTCGAAACCGCGTGCTTTTCCATAAACTCCGACATATCAAGACGTATAAGCGTTTCGGGAGAGTTGAACAGCTCGGACGCAAGGCGTTTTACAAGCTCGGTCTTTCCGACTCCCGTGGGTCCCGCAAAGATGAAAGAAACCGGCTTTCTTTTTGAACTGACTCCGACTCTGCCGCGTTTGATCGCTCTTACGACAGCGTTTACTGCTTTGTCTTGTCCCACAACGTGTCCTTTAAGCGTTTCTTCGAGCTTTGAGAGCTTCTCAAATTCCTTTTCGGTTATAGAGCTTGCGGGTATTCCCGTCCATATCTCTATGACCTTGGCAAGCTCGCTATCGCTCAGTATGAGTGTTGCGAGTATTTCTTTAAGCTTGGTTATCTGTTCCGTAATGGATATTGTTTCCGTTTTTATATCCGCAAGACGCTTATATATCTCGTTTGCCTTTTCGGCTTCTTCCTCGCTGACCTTATCCGAAAGCTCTTTTTCCTCTTTTTCAAGCTCGGAGAGCTTATTTTCAAGCTCGGGGAGCTTATCCGTATCGGGAGAACGGAGCGAAAGGTATGAGCAAGCCTCGTCAAGCAGGTCTATCGCCTTGTCGGGCAGAAAACGGTCGGTTATATATCTTTCCGCAAGCATTACCGTTCTTTCAAGTATTGCATCGGGAACGGTTATGCGGTGGAAATCCTCGTAATATTTCTTTATTCCGCGGAGAATGTCTATCGTATCCTCAATAGAAGGTTCTTCTACGGTTATCGGCTGGAAACGGCGTTCGAGCGCGGAATCCTTTTCAATATATTTTCTGTATTCCGTCAAGGTCGTCGCGCCGATAAGCTGTATCTCGCCTCTTGAAAGCGCGGGCTTTAAGATGTTAGCCGCGTTCATAGAGCCTTCCGCATCTCCCGCACCGACGATACTGTGTACCTCGTCTATAACGAGAATAATGTTACCCAGCTCCCTTACCTCGCCTATAAGAGCCTTCATTCTGGCTTCAAACTGACCCCGAAACTGAGTTCCCGCTACCAATGCGGTCATATCTACCAAAAGGACCTCTTTGTTTTTCAAACGGTACGGAACGCTTCCCGCGACTATTTTTTGCGCAAGAGCTTCCGCAATAGCGGTCTTACCAACGCCCGGCTCACCTATAAGGCAGGGATTGTTTTTCTGACGGCGGCAGAGTATCTGGATAAGTCTGTCAAGCTCACGCTCTCTGCCGATGACCTTATCGAGCTTGCCTGCTTTCGCTTTATCGGTGAGGTTTATGCAGAACTGGTTTATTGAGCGTCTGGCGTTTTGCTTCGGGTCACCCTTGGGCTGCTTTTTGTCGTCAGCTTTTTTGCCCTCTCCGTTCTGCTTTCCGCCGCCGAACAGAGCCGCGCTTATCTCCTCGAAATTTATCATAGGAGCCTTGCCCTGCTCGCCGTCCTCGTCTCCGTCCTGCGGAATGAGATTCTGCATAGTTTCGTTGAAGTTTTGCAGCATATCGCCCATTCCTTCAAGGTGCGGCGGAAGCTTTAATCCAAGCTCCTTTGCACACGGCAGACAAAGTCCCTCTGACTTTTTGCCCTGCGCGTCCTGTCTCATTATATACACCATAGCCGGATTGCTATGACATCTTGAACATAATTCCATCATTTGTAATGAATGCCTTTCGTTACGTGAGATAGCCTTTCTTTATCGCTATCTCGACTATCTTGTTAAGTCTGTGATTTACCCCCGAACGGGAGATACCGCTTTCGTGAAGCTCCGTTATTACTTCAAGCGGCTCTATTGGATTGTCGAGGCGTATCTGCGCGGTTTCACGTAGCTGAGGAGAAAGCTTTTCAAGATCTCCGTGAGCTATTATGGCGCGTATGGCCTCGGTCTGTCGGTTAGCCGCATCTACCGCTCGTATAATATTGGTGGTATCGCAGTTTTTTTGTCTGTTTGCGGAAAGACGTATCTCCTTGAAGATCGTGTCGTTCATAAGCTCAAAGGATGCGGTAACGGCCCCTATGTACGCAAGAAAATCCTGTATCGACTCGGATCTTTTGTAGTAGATAAGGTGTTCTCCGCGCCGAACCGTCTGCTTTGGTGAAATTGACGCGTCCGAAAGAAGCTTTACTATTAACTCGGCGCATTTTTCGTTTGGCATGACCGCTTCAAGGTGAAGTCCGCTGTTACCCTTACTTGCCCGTCCGCAGACTATGAACGCGCCTCTCATAAGATGCTGCGCGCACGACTGACAGACTCTTTTAGAAGGAACGGGATACGTTACACCGTTTTCGGTTACTGAAACGTATCCTGACTCCGATTGATCGTCAAAGAAACGCTTTCTTCGTTTTTTGGAACGAAGCTCCTCGCAGTATCGTTGTACCGTTTCAGTGTATCTGTTTTTTCTGTGTCCCACAAATACTGTGCTACCGCATATAAACGAGTTCTTACAGCATTCGGACTTGATGTCGCAGGAAAGGAGCTGATCCTTTATCTCGTTTGAAAACGATCCCTTTTTCGTTATTTCGTTTTCCATTGATCACGCCTCCCTTACTGAAAATATTATTTGCTCTGAGCGAGCTTTGCTGATTTAAGAGTATTGGTAAGAAGCATAGCTATCGTCATAGGTCCGACTCCGCCCGGCACGGGGGTTATCGCGCCCGCGACTTCCTTTGCGCTCTCGAAATCAACGTCTCCGCAGAGCTTTCCGTTCTCATCTCTGTCCATTCCGACGTCTATAACGGTAGCTCCGGGCTTTATGTAATCGCCCGTTATGAACTTAGCCTTTCCTATCGCGACGACGAGAATGTCGGCGTTAAGACATTCGGCTTTAAGGTCTTTTGTTCTGGAATGGCAGATAGTTACCGTGCCGTTCTGTTGGAGAAGAAGCATTGCCTGAGGCTTACCTACTATGTTACTTCTTCCGATAACGACACATTTCTTTCCGCTTACCTCGATACCGCTCTCTTTGAGAAGTCTCATAACTCCCGCAGGCGTGCAGGGAAGAAAATCGTAATCACCGATCATTATCTTTCCTGTGTTTACAGGGTGGAACGCGTCAACGTCCTTGTCGGGGCGAATGGCGTTTATTACCGCCTTTTCGTCGAGATGCTTCGGAAGCGGAAGCTGAACGAGTATGCCGTTTATCTTGTCGCTTTCGTTCAACTTGCTTATAAGTGAAAGAAGCTCTTCCTCTGTCGTGCTTTCGGGAAGCGCGTGTACCTCCGAATAGAAGCCGACCTCCTCGCAGCCCTTAGCCTTGTTTCTTACGTAAACCTTTGATGCGGGATCTTCTCCTACGATTATTACTGCGAGTCCGGGCTTCTTTTCCATATTTTCGACTTCAAGTCGTATCTCTTCGCGTACCTTCGCGGATATTGCTTTTCCGTCAATTATCATTGCCATTTTTTCAGTCCTCTTTTTCATCATTATTTTTATTTTCGGTTTTTAACGATACGCTGTCGTATATCTTTCCCTTTTTCCAAAAGATCACTATACATACAGCCGCAGCTAAGAATGAGAGCAGTCCGACGACTTGCGATATTCGGAAGGGTCCAACGTAAAGGCTGTCTGTGCGAAGCCCCTCGATAAACATTCTTCCGAATCCGTACCACGCAAAATACATAAGAATTATCTGACCGTCAAACCTTCTTTTTCTGTAAAATACGTTCAACAGTATAAAGCCAAGCACGTTCCAGAGAGATTCGTAAAGAAATGTCGGGTGAACTGTTCCTACCTCTACTCGATAGCTTTCCGAGTAGATATGTGTCAGCTTCATTCCCCATGGAAGCGTCGTTTCGCTTCCGAATGCCTCTCCATTGCAGAAATTACCCCATCTTCCTATCGCCTGAGCGATCATTACACCGGGGGCGAGCATATCGAGGAAGCATTGCGGACGTATCTTTTTAACGTAACATACCGCGAGAGCCGCAAGTCCTCCGCCGATTATACCGCCGTAAATGGCAAGACCGCCGTTCCATATCTCAAAGGCTTCAAGAAACGTATAGTCGTAGTCAGAGGTGAGAACGTAGTAGAGTCTTGCTCCTATGACGCCGAATATTATTATAAATAATGTGAAATCTATTACGTCGTCGGTGTTGATGCCGACGTATTCTTTGGTTCGGTAGATAACGTAAGCGACTGCCGCTATCATTCCGAGCGCTATGATTATACCGTACCAGGCTACCTCTCTGCCGAATATAGTAAAGGCGGTACGGTTTACCGTAAACTCACCTATACCAAGTCCCGGAAAGGCTATGCCGGAAGAATCGTACATATCAGCAGTCCTCCTTTTCGGTCAAGGGATATACGGCGCTCATCGCGAACCGTTTTTCGTCAAGCACGAGAGGGATAAGCTCGTTTACCTCATCAGAGGTGACGCTTGTGTATTTTTCAGCGCGTCCGAGACAGTCAACTCCCGTTATAAACGACTCGAAAAGGTTCATAACTACGTTTTCCGTGCTGTCATAACCGCGGAGCGCCTCAGCGTACAGAACCCGTTTCGAACGCTCTATCGCCTCGTCGGAAACTCCGTTTTTCTTTATTTTTTCCGCATAAGTGATAAATCTGTCGAATACCTCGCTCGGATCGTCCGAGTCACCGCCGAACACGAAGTGCGCGGCAGAGCGTGAGCAGTCGTAGTAATTTGAATAAGAGGAGATCAGCCCGTCCTCGTACAGTGAGGAATAAAAATCCTCGCTCTCTCCGAAAAGAGTCTCGGAAAGGACCGCGCACGCGGCATCGTTCTCGGGCGTTCCCTCGGGGAATTTGATACCTATCTTAAAAAGAGGCTTCGCGACGTCCATATTTGCTTTTATAAGCTTTTGGTTGCATTCAGCATCTTCCTTACATTCGGTAAAGATGACCTTGTCCTCGTTTTTCTCGGGGATAAGTGAGTTTACTATCTCCTCGACTTTGTCAATATCTATGTTTCCGCACAGACAGAGCGTCATATTTGACATACGGTAATAGCTTTCATAGCAATCGTATAAAAGCTCAGGCGTTATCATAGCTATCGACTCGACCGTTCCGGCTATCGGTATCCTTATCGGATTCTTTTTGTAAAGAGCCTTCATTAAGTTGTAGTGGAGCGCGTCTGACGGTCTGTCCTCGCACATTTTTATCTCCTGACCGATTATGCCCTGCTCCTTTGCCACGTTTTCAGGCGTGAAATGAGGGGTCAGCACCATTCTTATAAGAGTTTCGAGCGAGGTGTAAAATTCATCGGTGCAGGAAAAGAGATATGCCGTCATATCTGTCGAGGTAAAGGCGTTCGCATCCGCGCCTGCGGCTGAAAAATCCTCAAATGCGTCCGTTCCCTCCTCGCTTTCAAAAAGCTTGTGTTCAAGAAAGTGAGCGATGCCCTCGGGAACCTCTGTTTTTTCGCCGTTTTTCGTTATCAGGGTGTTATCAAACGAGCCGTAACGTGTTCCAAATATGGCGTAATAGCTCGAAAAGTCCTTTTTTACCGCGTATATTTCCAGACCGCTTGAATGAGTTATTTTCGTGCAGGTCTCGCCTATCGCAGGATTTTCTATTATCTCTCTTTTATTGGATCTCAAATTTCGTGACCTTGCCTTTCGGATCATTTGTTTTTTCCGCAAAGGAAATAGCTTACCTTTAATTCCGCTGCTCTTGCGACCCTTGCGACGTCCTCCTTGGTTACTGCGAGGATCGCGTTCATATTTTCATCAATATCGGTCATACGGAGATTTATTTTTCTGAGAACGTACCATTCCGCGAAATGCGCGGCATCGTCCTTTGTCGAACGGTAGGCGTTTAAAATACCTTTTTTAGCGGTTTCAAGCTCCTCGTCCGAAATATCCGACGGGTCTTTAAGCGCGTTCAACTGACGTTCTATCTCGGCTATCGCCTTTTCTCTGTTTTCCTCGGCTATTCCGCTTCGAATGAACATCATCTCCGCGCTGTACTGCTGGATAGACATACAGTAATAACAAAGGCTGAGGCGTTCTCTTACGTTCATAAAGAGCCTGCTGACGGGAGACGCACCGAAAAGCTCGCTGAATACCTCCGTAGGAGCGGTGTTATCAAGACACCCCCTCATCTTGTATGCAAGCACCATTCTGCCTTGCTTTGCGTCGGTCTCTTCGGTAACGGTGCTTACACCGTCAGCGTGTAAGGGCTTTTTCATTTCAGGGAGAGTGAGAAGCGCGCTTTCGTCTCTGTTACCGAAAAGCTGCGTGAGCATACTTTCAAATGCCTTTTCAGCTTTTTCTGTGTAGTTTCCCGCAAATATCGCTTCTACGGGTGAGCTTTTCAGTATATTATCAAGCATGTCGGAGAGGGTAGAGGGAGTTATTTTATTAACCTCCTCCTCCGTTCCGCGTGAGCAGTATGACAAAGGAATATCGCCGTACGCTATTTCCTCGCATCTTGCGTATGCTAACGAATCCTTGTTATTTATGAGTGCGCGAATGCGGTCTATCTGTCGCTTTTTTTCGCTTTCGGTATAGGACGCGGAAAGTACACCGTTTTCCCTTACGGGATCGGTGAGTATATCCTTGATCATCTCGGTCAGACCCGAAAGAACGTCCTCGCTTCCGTCAGACGGCAGATAACTGCTGTCAAGAAAGCTCGCGGTCGTTCTGAAAACGAGCGCTCTCGGAAGCTTGATTACCGAAACGTCTATTGTAGGATCGTAAAGCATACAAAGTCTGCGGTTGATAAGTGCCGAGGTCGGGTATTTTACCGTACCGCGCTCCAAAACGCTTGCGAGCACCGAGCAGACAGATATGTTTTCTTTTGTTAACGGTAAAACAAAGTTCAGGGAAAAATAATTATTCTTGAACTTTTTCGTATTTATTACACCGAACGAAACTCCGCCGGGGAGTTTTTTGCTATCTATTTTCATTTTTGCTCCAATATAATAACTTATTATAAACTCAGTATATC
>JAZOVD010000015.1:0-15137 GCA_045658525.1 Eubacteriales bacterium | reverse complement strand
GGCAATAACTACTATATCCGCGTCCGCGGTCTCGTCGTAACCGCCCGAGCGTATCTTCATATGCGACGGAGAGAATGCCATACCGTGGTTTAAGTCCATAGCCTCGCCCTCGGCGCGCTTGGCATCTATATCTACAAGCACCAGCTCGTCGCATACGCCCTGATTTACCATTGCGTAAGCATAGCTCATTCCGACAAATCCGCATCCTATTATAACTACTTTTCTGTTATCGCTTCTCAAATCCTTGTACCTTCTTATTATTCAGTTTATATATTATTATGAGCTTTGCTCGTGATTTTAATCAAGTTTAAGGTCGTTTTCCTTGATCCAACCGATCTTTCTGAGAATTTCACAGAATACGAGTGAAAGAACTGCCGGAAGAACTATACATATAAGAAGCAGACCTATCCAGTCAAAAGCTGTTACATTAGTGGGATATTCGCCGCCAAACCAGCCGAGTATTATACCGATAGGACCGAGAAGTCCGCAGGTACCCATTCCCGAGTTTATCGGAGCGCCGTACATCTTCATCCTGAAAAGGCAGGTCGCAAGCGGGCCGGTTATAATGGAAGTGAGTACGGGAGGTATCCAAAGGAACGGATTTTTAACAAGGTTGGGCATTTGAAGCATGCTCGTTCCTATTCCCTGAGAAACGAGACCGCCGATACCGTTCTCGCGGAAGCTCATAACGGCAAATCCGACCATGTGAGCACAGCAGCCCGCGACCGCCGCGCCGCCCGCAAGAGCGAGACCCTCGGCGTTATCGGGAATAACTCCGTTCACCATCGCGCCCGAAAGTCCGATAGCCGCGCATATAGCGGCGGAGCTTATCGGCAGAGTAAGAGCAACTCCTATTACCGCCGAAACGATAAGTCCCATAATAAAGGTGTGTTGAAGCATAGCCCAGCCTATGAATCCGCTGAGATAACCAACGAGCGTTCCTATGTGAGGAGCGACAAGCACGGAAAGAGAACCGCCGACGAATACCGTTACAAACGGTGTAACGAGTATATCGACCTTAGTTTCCTTTGAGACGAGCTTTCCAAGCTCTACCGCGACGACCGTTATAAGAAGAACGGCAAGTGGGCCACCCGCTTTTCCCATATCGTTTGAGATAAAACCGACGAGCGCGGATGAGTACATAACGAGCGGGGGAGCTTTGAGCGCGAACGCGATAGCAACAGCCATAGCGCAGCCCGCCGCCTTAGCGCCGTATGAGCCTATGGTCTTGAATAATCCCATATAGGGGATAAGACCTATGGCGTTAAATATTGTACCGATAAGAAGTGACCCGAAAAGACCGAGCGCCATCGCGCCGAGAGCATCTATGCCGTAACGCTTAGCTGATATCTCGATATTTTTCCTTTTCAGGAAGGCTTTAAATCCTTTTTCTTCGACCTGAGTATTATCCATTTTTTCAAAATCCTTTCTCGGGTATTTGATTAATTATACCATATCCGGAAAAAATCTTCAATATATTTCAAAATAAAATAATTGGCATTTTCAACAAATTTTTATAATCTCTTGACTTTAAAAGCTGATAACTGTATAATTGATGTATATATGAGACGATCGAAAGGAAGGATAAGGTTTTGGAACAGAGCAAAATAGACAGAATAAATCAGCTCGCGAGAAAATCAAAGGAGACGGCGCTTACTCCCGAGGAGCTTGCCGAGCAGAAGTCGCTTCGCGATGAATATATAGCAGATTTCCGAAGAGGACTCAGAGGAATACTTGATAATACGGTAATAGAGCGTCCGGACGGCTCTCGCGAGAATCTCGGCGAAAAATACGGCAAAAAATAATTTTGATACGGAGAATATAAATGAACGGATTTTATAATACGCCACAATCTCCTCCGAAAACGCGTTTGCCCGCGTGGTTTTGGATAATATCCGTGTTAGGACTTGTTCTCGCTGTCCTTGCGGGATACTTTTCGGGAAACAATTTCGGGAATATGGCGAAGCTTCTCAGCATTGAGGATACGAATGGCGAGGATACCGCAATCTGCTCGTTGGATTTCAAGGACTTTTTGGGAGTTTACGACGGATATTCGGGTTATAACCGATTCGATTCAGACGTTACCTATATAATGTACGATACTTCGAGAGACTATAACGTCCATAACGAGACCTACGATAATAGCTTTGCGGGCGCATATACGGATCAGACGGCTACGTTTTTATATCTTAATTATTACGACGTGTGCTTTGTGTATGAGCTTAACGGTCCAAGGACCGTGACGGCGGAGTTTTCATCAAAGCTCGAAAAAGGAAATATGGAGGGCAGGCTCTTGCACGTTGCCGCTGATTTTAAGGTCGAGCTTGATGAATTTGACGTTCCGATAGTAAAGGACGAATATATAACCGTGCTTGCAAGCTTCGGAGCGAATGACACGTTTGAACAGACACTGACAGTACCCGACAGCGGTATGCTGATATTCGTTGTAGCCTGCGAAGGCGCGCTTGGCTCTTATCATTTGAAAATATCATAAATACCTAAAAATGAAAGGAATGAGATTATGATCACTCTGCAACCTATTTTTTCGGATCACGCGCTTTTTCTTCATTCAGCACCACTTACCGTCAGAGGAACGGCGGAGAAGGGTAAGACCGTAAACGTTCATCTTGTAAATGACGGAAAAGTCAAAAACGTATCTTCGGCTAAGGTCGGAGAGGACGGCGTTTTTGAGGCAACGTTCACGACCCCCGTCGCGTCATTTGATACTTATGAGATAAAGGTAGAGGACGGCGAAAGCGAGATAGTCATAAGCGATATTCTTTTTGGAGAGCTTTGGCTTGCCTCGGGACAGTCCAATATGGAGATGGCTAACCTTACTCAGAACGAGTGCGATAGCTATCTTGACGGACTTGCGGGTAAAAATCTCCGTTTCTTCTGGCAGGCGCGAAACCCCGGAGGACATACGGGACAGTATCCTTACGAAGCGGACTATACGATGAACGGAAAATGGGTAGTAATGAGCGATCGCGAGTATCTTCGCCGTGTTTCCGCTTGCGCGACCGCGTTTTCAAATAAGCTCTACGACTATTTTACCTCAATAAATCACGATATTCCCGTCGGATTTGTAAATTCAAGCGTTGGCGGAACTCTTATAGAGCCGTGGCTCCCTCGTTTTGCGTTTGAGGAGAACGAGGAGCTTTCGGAGTATTTAAAAAGTATGGGACGTTACCCAACCCCCGAAAACTGGAACACTCGCGGAGAAGGTAACTATCAGCAGACCACCTGTATGTTCAATCAGCTCATATCTCCCCATCTCGGAGCTAAGTTCCGTGGTATCATATGGTATCAGGGAGAGAGCAACTGCGGTATGGAATTTTCAAAAAGGATATACGCAAAGCTTCTTAAAACACTCAGAGAGAGCTATAAAAAGATATTCGCCGCTTCTGAAAACGAGGTGTTCCCGATTCTTTCGTCTATGATATATCCGTGGTCTTACGGACAGAGCGGTGAATGTAATATAGGTTATCTCAACAAAGCGTTTTCCGATCTTGCCTTGGAGTCGCCCGCTGAATATCTCTTTATCCCGATATGCGATCTTAATCCTATTTGGGCATTTCACATAACTAACCACCCGATACACCCTATACATAAATATCCGCTTGGCGAGCGTATGGCGCTTATGTGCGAGAACGCTTTTTACGGTAGAACGGTGAAGAACGTTCAAAAGCGTCCGCCTATGCTCAAAAGCTGTACCCGCAAGGGTAACGCTCTCCGTCTTACGTTTTCCGATACGGGAAGCGGTCTGTATATAAAAGGAAGAAGCGTTCGCGGAATGTACGTATGCGGTAAGGACGGAGTATATACGCCCGCGGAATGCGAGATAGTCAATAAAAGCACGCTTTTAGTCTATTCCCGTGGGATAGAAAAGCCCGTTCACGTTGCTTACGCGGTCAGCTCCTACGAGGTGCAGACCAACCTTTATGCGGGGGAATTCCCCGTAGCTCCGTTCTGCACACAGCTTGACGCTAAGGATAAGCCGATAAAAATATTTTTAAAGCCTTGGCTCAATATGGAGAACGACAGCGAATTTATCTGTAATTTTTCTGATACGGTAAGAGACGTATTCCGTCAGCCGATATACTACCCGTCAGAACGTTCTTACGTTTGCTACGATTCCGATTTCAGTCTTACGGGACGTTCTCTGAGAGTTCGCGGAGAGGGCGAGAGTTTCGGTACGTATTTTGTTTCGAGACGCTATAACGATCTTGACCTTTATAACTATTCCGCATTATACGTAAGTTTCCTTAACAATAACGAGCTTACCGCAAAGCTGAAAATATACTATGCCGAGGATGATAAGGGAACTGCGCTTACCGTGACTTTGACTCCCGAGCGGCTTAAAGATCATTCAAACGGTTGGAGCGATTACCGTTTCGACTTATCCGCCTTGCCGATCGGCACTATAACCAAAGCTGAGTTTGTATTTAAAAAGACGGGTGTTCCGCTTTATTACGTCAATATCGATTCGCTTTACTTAAAACAAAAATAATAAAAAACAGGAGCTGAGTTAACTCAGCTCCTACTTTTTTTGTAAAAAGAGTAGGCAAAAAACTTTTCTATGGGGACTGCTGTGCGGATTTTTATATTGCATCATAGAGTGGTTGTATTATAGGTAGTGGGTGGTGTACATAAAAACATCAGAATTTACTATCTCCATATCTCTATGCGAACTCCTCCGAAGTCAAGGTGAAAAATGTTTTTGAGAAATTTTCAAAAAACTATTGACAAATCCATATTAATGAGATATAATATCATTAAGGATAAGGCAACCGACAAAATTTCTTATCGGAAAGGGAGGACCGCGAATGCAGAGCAATGCGGAAACCAACCTCGTAAAAGCGACGAGAAACACAAGGCAGAAGGAAGTGGTACGCAAGGTGTTTGAATCAATGCGAAACCACCCGACAGCCGAAATGGTATGCGACGAGGTTGCTAAGACCGATCCTTCCATTGGCAGAGCTACCGTGTATCGAATTCTTAATTCCTACGTTAGTAGCGGTATCGCTATAAAAGTACCCGTGTACGACGGGGCGGACAGATATGATATAACGGTAATGCCTCATAGCCACGCCAAATGCAGAAGCTGTGGTAGCGTGTTTGATGTGACTACGAGCGGTGTTCTTCCGAAAGTTACGGAGGAGAACGGTTTTATTATCGAGGGCGGAGCAGTTCTTTATTACGGGGTTTGCCGTGAATGCTCAAACAAATAAAAGACAAAATATTTTTTAATAAACGGAGGAAACGAAAATGAAATTTGTATGTCAGGTATGCGGATATGTACACGAAGGCCCCGAGGCACCGGAGAAATGCCCCGTATGTAATGCTCCCGCGAGCAAGTTCACAAAGCAGGAGGCTGAAATGAGCTGGGCTGCTGAGCACGTTGTCGGAGTTGCGTCCGATGCTCCCGATGATATAAAGGAGGATCTCAGAGCTAACTTTATGGGCGAATGCACTGAGGTTGGTATGTATCTTGCTATGGCGAGAGTTGCTCACCGCGAGGGTTATCCCGAGATAGGACTTTACTGGGAAAAGGCAGCTTACGAGGAAGCGGAGCACGCATCCAAGTTTGCGGAACTTCTCGGCGAGGTAGTAACCGCTTCTACCAAGAAGAATCTCGAAATGAGAGTTGAGGCTGAGAACGGCGCAACTGCCGGCAAGACCGATCTTGCCAAGAGAGCAAAGGCTCTTAACCTTGACGCTATTCACGATACCGTTCACGAGATGGCAAGAGACGAAGCCCGTCACGGAAAGGCGTTTGCTGGACTTCTCGAAAGATATTTCGGTAAGTAATACTTAAAAGGAGATAGAACGATGAAAAAGTACGTATGTCCCTGCGGATATGAATACGACCCAGCAAAGGGCGATCCGGATAGCGGCATAGCCCCCGGAACGGCATTCGAGGATATTCCCGAGGATTGGGTATGCCCCGTCTGCGGTCTCGATAAGAGCGCTTTCGAGGAAGCTTAAATAAACGTAAAAGAGCAGGTTAAAACCTGCTCTTTTTTCGTGTTTGTGGAAGATTTGTGGAAGTTTTCGTTTTTTATAATCGCCAAATAGAGAAAAGTGGAAGCATGAAATGTGGAAGTTTTTTGAATTGCTCTTTTGGGAGTATATTCTTATAAAGTCTCACCGATTATTGATACGGATAATTTTCAAAATACGATTTCGGGAATATATGGTTTGTTAACTCTACTCCAATATCAGTCTTTGCTTTTTCGCGGTATTCCATAGGAGTTATACCCATAAGCTTTTTAAAGTTTCTTTGAAGCGATCTTGCGTCGTTAAATCCACATTCAAGAGCTATCGCCAAAACTGTCTGATTTGTTTCGGTAAGTAATTTTTTTGTGTGTTCAATACGTATTCCATTAAGAAGAGCATTGTAATTGATATTAAACAGAGCATGGATAGTTTTCGAGATATGACTCGCGGTATATCCTATCGCGTTCGCAGTTTCGTAGAGAGAACAAGGTTTATCGTAATTATTGTTAAGATAATAGACCAAGTTATCGAAAACATTACTGCTTACTCCCCCGCTTACAAACTTTACCTGCTTAGTATAATCCGTAAGCATAAGATATAAGCACGCCTTGATATTATAAAATGAAAAATCCCTTTCGGAGATCAATCTCTCTTTTAATATACCCAAGGTTAGCTCGGAGAGGTCAAAAACAGCTTTTTCGCCTATCATTCCCTCTGTTCTACTCATAAATTCTGCTATGAAAGACGAGGAAAAGGCGTATATCGCAAATACGTTTTCGATCTCCGAATGATAGCTGTGCTCCTGAAAGGGCTGTATAAATATGCATTGTCCGCTTTTTGCAACTTCGGATCTGCCGTTTACCGTGATCTCCATCTCGCCTTCAAGCAACACGCATACCTCTACAAAATAGTGTAGATGAGAAGTCATATTGTAGATCTCGCGATGCAGCTCGTAATGAAACTTGTCGTTACGGTTGGTAATATCCCCCTGTACGCGCACGCTATCACCTCCTTCCAGCTTTGATTTAATTATATCATACAAAAGTTAAAAAATCAATATTTTTAAGAAATTTGTCGCATTTATACTGTGAATTTGTCGCGCGGTAAATACTGTTTCATTGTATAATCATAATAGGGATGTTGGTATCTCAAAATTTATAAACCAGGAGGTTTTCTATGAACAGGAAACGCATAATCTCTCTGCTTCTTTTGTTTTGTATCTGTCTTACGGCAGTTCCCTTCGGTGCTTTGAGCGTATTTGCCGAAGGCTATAACGCAACCGATGCAATGACGGATATCAAAGCAAATCTCGGAACAGATTCCGAAAACACCGTTAATTACCAGATAGGTGAAACGGTGACGGCAAACGACGGTGGCTACGTAGGAGATATCGAAATAACCGTATTTTTCGACAAGGCCAATCATACTGCTGTATCGGGTTATTACGGTTCACATCTTGTAATGTACGTTGTTAACACTAACACCGAGCGTACAGGTACGAAAAGCGACACCGAGATAATCCGTTCAATGCTTGACCGTGGTTATATAGTTGCAGTAGCGGACTATAAAAATAACCCGAATGCTAACGGAACTGATCTCGATTTCTCACTCAACCTTATAAGAAATAAGCTTATTGTGAAGGGCAACTACCTTACCGATGAGTGCTTCCCCTCAGGAACTTACAGAAAGCATTACATAGTTCCCGCAGGATACGATATATCTCCCGAGCTTGTGTTCTGGGAAGCGGATAAACACGCCACTGACGGAACTCTTGAAGAGATCGTCGATATATGGAATACCGACCTTAAAGGAACAAAGAGTCAGTCATACGTCAAGTGGACGTACGTCGACGAAAACGGAAATACCGTTCGCAAAAAAGTAACCGACGGTGCTGTATGGTATTCCGATACCAAGGGTACGGTGGACGCTGAAAACGGTCAGTACACTATGCTCAAATACACCGTAGCGGAAAGCATATACGATTGCGTAAATCCCGACGGATCTCCTATTGACCTCAACCTTTACGTAAATGTTATTTATCCCACTAACCCTGAGCATGATGTTCCCGTAATAGCTCAGCACAATTCCTCGGGAAGTCTTTGGGACGTAGGCTCGCGCGAGGATCGTCCTCATTTCAATGGCTTCCTTTTTAATGGTTACGCGGGCGTTTGCTACGACTATCTCTACGTTCCTATGGCTCGTGATAACAGCTTTGGCTACTTCGACGGAAACGATACGGGAAACTATACGGGAGATCCACTATCCTATTCCGTAGACCTTTACAGCGACAAATTGATAAACACCGCCGCTATGAGATATATAAGATATCTCTCGCTTTCTGATCACGACACCTATGCATTCGACAATTCAAAAATAGGTGTTTACGGTGTTTCGAAGGGGGGAACGCACCCCTTCCTTGGAGAAGCGATATTACAGGATGCATTGGTATCCAATACGGTAGGACTTAGCAAAACCGAACGTCTTAACGCCATAAATGAGAAGCTTTGTGCCTTTACTGAAATGCGTTATCTGCCCGGATGTACAGGTGCTACCAGATACCAGAATGGTAAAACCGAGACTGTGACCGAGAAAAATGTCACAATAGACGGCGGAGAACTTCAACCTTGGCTTATTTATGATGAAAATGAAATAATCTCCGGCGCACAGTTTATCTACGCCTCTTGTCCCAATAACGAGGAGGATCTTACCGAAGGACACGCTCCTACCTTTATATCCGTTCAGCTTGCAGATACATACTATTCAAGCTCTTATGGAACTTCTCCGGCATATATCAACCTCTGCCGTGAGCTTGATATACCCTCCGTATATTTTGCGTTAGACGAGGGACACACCAATTGCATCGGTCCTGACGTAAATTATGGGGTTGTCACGCTTCAAGCATTTTATGATTTCGCAAATTATTATCTCAAAGGCGATGCGGTAAAGGTGCTTTACGTTTCTCCAGTAAATAATAGCCTTGCTACCGACGTTACTTCTGATATAACTATCAAATTTACAGGTCCCGTATCTGCCGAGGAAGTAGCGGCCGTTACGATAAAGTCATCAAACGGAACTGAGCTTTCCGGTATATGGAACGCGGCATTCGGAAACACCGAATGGACGTTTAGCCCGGATACCTCAATGAAGGCCTCCGACAAATATACCGTTACCGTTCCCGCAACCGTTAAAGGTGACAATGGCAAGGAGATGGGGAGTGTCTATACTTCGGTATTCACCACGGAAGCTGCCGTTGAGTTTGAGGGCGAGGCGGTCAAAAACGAAAACGGAACTCTCGTTACCGTAACTGTCCCCGATCTTACCACTATGCCCACAGAGGACTATATAAACGCACTTTCGCTCAGAATGTTCGTTTCCAGCAAAAACGCCGCAAACAGACTTGATGTTTATTCGGAGAACGCATCAGAGCTTATAGGAAGTATATATCTTAAAGGTGCCGGATTCTATTCTCTTGATGTTTCCGAATATCTGTCAGATTATGCCGCAGGCGAGACGGTCACATTCCTCGTAAAGCAGGGGAAGACCGCTATGAACGATGTTGAGCACTATACCGAGGATTTCTCCTCGGGTCTTGGCGATTGCACAGAGGGTGCTTACGCCCAGTACCAGTCTGTAACGTTTGACGGTGAAAGCACAGTCAAGATCACCATTACCGATGATGTAGTTCAGTATCCGAAAAACCCATTCTATTTCACGCTTTCCGATATACTTAAAAATGACGATCTTATAAAATCCGGCAAGATAGACGGCTCTGATTACGGCAGACGCTTCACGGTATCCATCAGAGTTTACGATACGGTATCACGCCGCGTACAGCTCCAAATGGCATCGTGCGACTCCGCAAAAACGTATAAAACGCTCGATACCGACAGAGTAATAAATAACTTTACCACGACGGCAGGCGAGTGGGTAACCTTTACGCTTGATTATACAGTTTACGACAGCGACTACGGTCTCGGCGGAGATCACGTTCAGTCTCTTTCCGTTCTGCTTGCACCCGACGGAGCTACCGAATCTCCCATCTACGTTGATAAGATAACGGTCACTGAGACGGTAACGGACGTTGAATTTTCAAACGTAACCTTAGTCGCTTATTCCGAGGGAGACTACTCTTACAAAGCTCCAACGGGAGATAAGCCGCTTTCACTTTACGATGCGAACGGTTCTTTCGTAGCAAGCTATAATACCTGGAACGAAGCACTCTCTGCTTACTCCGACGGCTATACCTTGAAGCTTGAAAAGGATTACGTATATACCTCCGAGCACGCATTTAGCTCTTTTGCAACGCTTGATGAGGTTAATATCGACCTTAACGGCTATACCGTTTACTGCGAGGGAAGCACTTCCCTTATCCTTCTTAAAACTAACTCGTCGGCTATTGCCGAAACTACCGTAAATATATACGGCGGTAACGTATTCTTGACCGGTGCACCACTCATAGGCTACGACGGCTCTACCTCCGCAGGTGCGGGTAAGGCTTATAACGTAAACGCAACAGAACTGAATGTAATAACAAATGAAGGCTTTACTCCTTACAGCGTGGTCAGTGCGTTCTCGATAACCTCCGGCTGTACCGTAAACACAGATATAACGCTTACGGACTGTTCGTTTGAGCTTAAAAACGACGGACTTGCAACATGGGAAATAACGATTTTCAAATCTGCAACCGGTTCGCTTACAACTAATTATTCCGTTGTCGGCGGAAGCATTAAGCTCGATTCATTTAAGAAGGTAAGTGTTTGCGATGCTGACGCAGATATAGAGTTCCTTCCTTCAAGCGAAGTCTATACAACGCTCACCGTTCCTTCTTACGTTACAGTTCCTTCGGCTTCTTACTCAACCGATACGGGATACAGAACGTATATGACAGAAAGCACCGGAGACGATTGGTACAACTACTCGCTTATTCAAGATGAGCTTTCCACTATATACGGAGTTATACCCGAGAAATACGCAGACGTAGAGCTTTATCCTTTCGTAGTGTTTAACGCAAACGGCGAATTCCAACTTGCAACTGACGCGTGGGGTATTGACGGAAAGGCTTCCGTCCTTCATTCTCTCATAAGTTCTGGAGACGGTGCGGTCGCACTTCTCAGACGTAATTATACGTTTGACAGCGCAAGCGGCTTCAACAATCTCTCTCAGATTCCGGGAACAGTCACTATCGACCTCGGAGAAAAAACACTGACGGCAAACACGACACAGGTTCTATTTAACGCTGAAGCAAAGACAAATTACGAAAGCACTCTCGTGGTAAAGAACGGTACTATACGCACCGCAAAATCCGCGATAGTAAGATTTTCTTCCACCAATGGTGCGTTCTACAACGGTAACAAAAACTTTAACGCATTATTTGACAAGGTCACTCTCGGATTTGCAGAGGGAGCGTCTCTGACTAACTTCATATCAACCACATGGTCGGCTGCAACGGCAAAGCCCGCAAATGCAAATCTTACCTTAAAGGACTGCGAAATAGACCTTGCGACTAACGCTCCTACGGCGCAATATAACGTATTCAATGCCAACGATGGAAACAGTAACACGAAGGTAAACGTAGAGGTTATCGGCGGAAGCATTACCGCAAATTCGCTTTCAAACGCAACGCTTGTTACTGTAAACGCCAAAAACGGCTCGGGTATCGTTATGAAGAAGGACTATAATGGAGCTTATACCAAGCTTTATCTTAAAGATACATCTAAGCTCTTTGGAGATGCTCTTGCTACCGAAAGCGACGGCTACAAGGCTTATGCTGCGACAGAGGCGGTAAACGAGGAGGGCTATACCGAATGCATGCTCTCTACCGATCTGATAGTTACTGACTACGGAGTTGTAAGTCCTGAGTATGCTGATAAGACATTCGTTGCATTTTCGAACGGAGTATGTATTGGTGCTTCTAACGTATTCAACGGAACCACATCTGACGAAAAAAATAAGACGAGTATAATTGCTATTGCCAATAGGTATATGGTATCAAATGACTTGTCGAAGGTTGATTCTGAGGGCTTGTTCCCGGATAGTGCAATCTCGGTACAGATCGTGCTACTCAAGGATTATTCTATGCTCGCAGAAACTTTCGACAATCTCGCCTACGTTAGAGGCAGTCTTACCATAGATCTTAACAAAAAGACCATTACCCAGTACAACAATTGGGAGTTATTCAGAGTTCACGCAAAGATAAGTGCAAGCGAGAATGTCGCGTATTTAACAAAGGTCACCGTGAAAAACGGAAATATATTGATTGGCAACGGAGCCATAATGCGTGTGGGTTCATCCTCCGCTATTGACGGAAAGAGATTCAGTATGAATTTCGAGGATGTAAACTTCTCGCTTAAGTCAGGCTCTACCGTAACAACACCGTTTGTTACTTACTACAAGGAAGCAGATTTAGCTCCAAGGTTCGATTTTAACTTCAAGGATTGCACCTTTGATTTGACCAACGCTACAAAGACGATAACCTTATTCAACGCAAATGATCCGACTGCTACAAGATCCGGAAGCAATTGCGAAAAGCGATACATAATGAACTTCTCTCTCAGCGGTTGTGACATAAAGGCAAAGTCGCTTTCCTCCGTCACCGTCTGGGGGACGTTCAACAGTCTCTCCTCTTATACCTACGAAAAGAGCGAAAAGACCGGGCTTTACACCACGCTCACGCTTCCTGACTCTGTGACCGCACCCACGGGTACTGTCACAATAGGCAAAGAGACCCTCGGTTACGCTGTTCAAGAGCAGGCTGGCGGATATATCACCTACGCTCTTGGCGAGATAACCAAATACGGGGTGATTCCTCCGAAATATTCTAGCCCCAACGATTTCCCCTTCATTCTTTTCCATAACGGAAAGTGTGTGTTTGCGCATAACGTACTTATGGCAAATACTACTACCCAGACTGACGGTATCTTCAACTATGCAAGAATTCTCGGTCGCGATAATGCAAACCAGACCCTGACTATCCTGCTCCGCAAGGACTACACGCATAACGGAAGAAGATACGACAATCTCACACAGCTTCGTTCTCCGATTACTTTCGATCTCAACGGATTTACTCTCGCAAACAACTCAACCGGTGCGCTGTTCCAAATGCAGATGAAGGGAGACAATTCCGGAACTACAGATTATGAAACTCTTGTTAAAGTCATAAACGGCACGGTGCTGCTTTCTAAATCTCCGCTCGTTCATTACACCATCTACGGAACGTCATTCCTTGGCGATAAGCAGATGACGCTTATGCTTGAAAACGTTAAACTGAATTTTGCGGCGGGAGCCACCGCTACGAATCTTGTAAGCTGCGACCTTGATGATACAAGACTTAAAGACAAAGATCTTCCCATATCTTACGCAAATCTCAATCTCGTAAGCTGCACGCTTGATCTTACAAATGCCCCCGAAGGCTTTACGCTTATTAACGCCAAAGACTCCAATTATAACGCAACGTATCCGAAGATAAGAGTTACGGCTGTAATCAAGGGCGGAAAGATAGTAAACGATACGAGCAATCTCGTATGGTTCACTACAAACGCGAGTGATAAGACAGGTTCTGCTTTGGTGTTTGAAAAATACGACGGTTCTTATACTGTTCTTACGCTTCCCGAAGGAGTAAACGCTCCCACGGATACGTTCGATACAGCAGAAAACTACAAAGCGGTATTCAGCAAGGTAGAGGGAAGCGAAACGGATTACACGCTCGTTCGGATATTCGTAACATCCATAACCTTACCCGCAGACGGCGAAAGCTACACGTACAAGGTAGGATACTCCGACGGTACGTACAAGGAATTCACCGTAACCGAGGGCTACAAGAACGGACTTGCAACGCTTAACGGCTACATAGTAAGCCTTGAAGGAAATATCGGTGTTAAGAGCTTTATGAATATTCCCGCGTTCGCAAATACCGATAAGCTTTACGTTAAGTTTACGGTTGACGGAGTGGAAACAGTACAGTATTTCTCGGTGGCTGAAAATAACGCAAGCTATGGATACGGCTTCAAGGGAATGGTTGCTGCGGCGCAGATGACGTCCGATATAAAGATAGAGCTTTGCTACGACGGAATAGTTCTTCTTACCGATACCATTTCGGTAGCTGGATACGCAAAGACTATACTTGATAACGAGGATAATCTCGCCGAATACACCAAGGCCCAGCCCGTTGTAAAAGCAATGCTCAACTACGGCGCGGCGGCACAGACGCAGTTTGGCATAAACCTCGACAAGCCCGCAAACTCTATTGTTAGCGACGTTACGGTTGGCGATAATAAGGACGCTATAAACGCGGCGGCGAAGTCAACAAAGGGTGAAAATATAGCAGGCGTGACCTACAAGAGCACGACCCTCGGACTTGAAAGCGAAACCGCGCTTTACCACTTCTTCAACGTAACCGATACTGATATATCTAAGTATACCGTAGTCGGAGCAGACGAGGTTGTAATGCTTGGCAACGTTCTCAGAGTAAAGATAGCGGGCATAGAGGCCGCAAACCTTTCTACCGAGTACGAGGTAAGCGTGACCTACGGCGGCGAAACTATAACTGTAAATGCAAACGCAATGGCATACGCTAAGGCAGTTGTAAACAGCGACTCTGTAAGCGCAGAGCTTAAAACGCTTATGAACGCGCTTTACGAGTATAACGTAGCAATGGTCGAATATAACGGCTAAGGGGGTATAACAAAATGAAATACGTAAGACCCGAAATGGAGATTATGGAAATCAAAAAAGAGGATATCATAACCCTCAGCTATATGCTCCCCGAAATGCCTATCGACGAAGATACGAACGCCGAAGGGCAGAAGCTTAACTAAACGAAAAACGCACCCATATGGGTGCGTTTTTTAGGGGGCGATTTATATTTGGAGTTGTTTATTAGAATTTTTCGCTTCTCGCTTATACTTATAATAGCTATTCCTTGAGCAGCCGCAAAGTTTTATAACATCGTGATCTTCAAGGCTACCACCGAAGTCTTTAGAGTGCTTTTGAATAATAGCTTTGCACTCAATGGATTTCTTGGTTATAAGAGTGGAACCTTTGACCAACCCTATCTGCGTGCCGTTCTTCTTAGCTTCTCTGATACCCTGGCTGATACGAGAGTGAAGGTCTGTAACTTCTTTTTCAGCTTGGTCGAAGGC
>JAZOVD010000014.1:0-5685 GCA_045658525.1 Eubacteriales bacterium | reverse complement strand
ATCTGAATGTTGAACAAGGTTTTAGTAAGCTCTGAACGGTACTGTTGAGGTGAGATGTTATAATACCTTTTGAATACCCTCGAAAAATATCCGTAGTTCTCATATCCTAACATGCTCGCAAGGTTTGCGAGCGACAGGTTTACCTGAGACTGTATGACCTGCTTTGCATAGGTCATCTTTTTTTCGTTTATATATTCCGTAACGGTACGCCCAAGCTCTTTCTTGAAAAGAAAAGACGTATATTCCTTGCTAAGACATAGATGATGGCTCAGGTCGTCAAGCGAAATTCGGTTTAACATATTGTCATTGACGTATGCTATGGCGGATTCTATGTGCGCGTTGTTCGTGCCGAGCTTGAAGTTTATAGCGGAGAGTAGCTCGAAAATAACGTAATTACAAAGATTGGTTATCTTTTCCCTTTCGTAGTCCATACCGTAGAAATTTCGATCCCAGTAAATCCGCTTTTGCGGAAATATTGAAACGAGATTTTTGATCTCACTGCTTAACGCGTTTTTGTAGAGTATTCCTGTCGGAAGGTTAATGTTTGGCAGAGTTAGAAAGTTGAAACAAACGTAATCTGCTTCCGTTCCGCCCTCTCTTTCTCTGAGCGCACCCATAGGAATTAGCAATATGTCGTTTTTTTCAAGAACGTATTTAGAGCCGTCAACGGTGTAGTTAAAAGTACCCTTCAAAACTATCGTGAGATCCCAATATTTTAGCTTACATTCAGGGAGCGGAATACAGCTTTTTGTGGTTTTATACAAAAATTGACAAATTTCTCCTACTATGTAGGGGGTTGTTGGGTTCATAGTGATACCTCATTTTAACCAAATCTTAAAATAGTGCATATTTGCGCAGATATTCTTAAATACGTTAGTTGCAAAAATATTGCAAAAGTGTTAATATAATTATAGCACCGAGCGTGTTTTTTGTCAAGTATTAGACTAACACCAAGTTTGTGGAGAAAAATCTAAGCCAAAAATGGAAACCCCAATAAATCAAAAGGAGAATTTGATATGAAAAAAAGATTTTCACGCCTGATCAGCGGAATCCTTATGCTCTGTATGATCTTCTCAATGGTCGCACCGCTTACGCTGTTTGCAGCAGACGGTGAGACCGCGACCGCAGAAAGCGAATACGTTTTCAGAGAAACGTTTTCGAGCGGAACGGTAAATACATCGTCAAGCAAAGCTGACGTTCAGGCTGCTAACGGTTTCTTTGCCACAACGGGCAAGGGAGTTGGCTGGTATAAGTGCGAGAACGATGCGCTTGTATATGGAAGCGATAACCCTGTTTGGAGGGATGACGCATACGTCAGTCTCGTATATACAGATTGGTACGGCACCAGAGACCTGACCGATAACTTCACGCTTTCTCTTTGGTTAAAGCCGCACTCGGATAGCTTTTCCGCTAGTTTTGTTTGGGGAGATGATTCTACTACCGATGAAATCTTTAAGATAAACAAGAACCGTTTTGCGATAGCGGGAACTATTTATCCCGATGCCAAGGTTCCGAAAGACGAATGGTCTTTGATTGAAATAATATATCATTACGATGAGACCGCTACAGCTACTAACGGCAAGACAGGTGCTACGACCTCATACACCTTTATGCTTAACGGTGAGGTTGTAGCCGCTAACGTTTCTGCAACTGAGGGAAAGGTGTACAACAATATCAACTTGATAAGAGCAATCAGATATGTTGACGCAGGATACTCAGTGGACGACATTACTCTGTCTTACGGAACAAAGTCTCTTATCGACATACCGAGATCCTCGCTTCCCTATGAGGTAGTGTTCCGCGAGGAGTTTTCCAAGGGTTACGTAACCACCTCGAACGCCACTACCGCTATAACGGAAATGAACGGCTTGTGGATCTGCACCGAGAAAGGCTCCCAATTCGATCTTAACGACGGAACTCTTAAATTTACCGACCTTCAATCAAATGACTACCTTGATATTCAGTTTGTCCAGGATGCGGGAACGTCAAAGCTCGGTGTAGCATATGACTCAACCCGCAAGGACCTCAAAAGAGATTTCACCTTGTCCGTGTGGGTAAAGCCGCTTACCGATACCTGTATTCTGCCGTTTACTTGGAGGGAAGATGGTTATTCAACTGAGGGAATATTTAAGGTAAACAACAAATTCGTAATAAATGGAACGACCTACTCCGATGCTGCGCTCGTTAAGGATGAGTGGTCGCTTATTGAGGTAGTTTTCAATTACGATGCGGCTGCTACCGCGGTTACGGGCGAAACGGGTGCTACGACCTCGTACACCTTCAGACTCAACGGTAAAAACGTTGCTACCGTGGACGCAACCTACGATTTCCACAATATAAACTTCTTCAGACTATTCCGTTGGAACAGCGGCAATGAATACGAGATAGACGATCTCACTGTTTCCATAGGCGCTATGTCACTTATAAACGTTCCGAGAAGCTCCGCTCCCGTAAAGACCTTTGAAGAGCTGTTTAAGGAGGACTTCTCCGATAACGAGTACGCGGACGGCTTCCTCGTAAATGACACTAACGGAAGTCCCTACACCGTTTCGGACGGTACGTTCAAGTGGGATAAGAAGATGAGCTATGACTCCGTAGGACTTGACCTTGCTGAACTTGATCTTGCAAAAGATTTCGTTCTTTCCTTCAAACTCAAAACCGCTCACGAAACGGCAATGAGACTTGAATGGAAGGATAGCGATGCCGCATACACGGGTGACTACGAGTTCTCCACGCGTATAGAAAACAACCGCTTCGTCTCCAAGGACGACTGGAAGACTACCGGAAGATGGTATCCAAATACGGTAATTAAGCTTAACGAGTGGGCACTCGTCGAGATTATATTCCATTACGACGAGAACGCTATCGCAGTTACGGGAGAGGAGGGAGCGTTCACCTTCTACACCATCCTTCTTAACGGCGAGAGAGTAAATACCGTAAGAACAATGGTCGATTTCCACGAAATCGACGATTTCAGACTTTTCTACCACTACTCCGATGAATTTGAAATAGACGATCTTACCGTGACCGCCGCAAATTACAGCGTTGCAACCGATGGCTTTAACGGCGGTTGGGATAAAAAGGAATATTTCTTTACCACTACCAAGAACCCCGTAACCGATTACGATTACTCCTTTGCGGTAATAGGCGACCCTCAGTGTCTGGCTGCGTGGAATACGACGGCTCTCAACACGATGTACGACTGGGTAGCTAATAACGTCGAGGCAAAGAAGCTGAAATTAGTTATGGGTGTCGGCGATATAGTAAATAACGATACTGCGGCAGAATGGGCGGCATCCGTTGCGGCTACCTCTAAGCTCAACGGCTTAGTTCCTTATACGCTTGTTCGCGGAAACCATGACGGAAGCGCAAAGTTCAAGGAATATTTCTATGACAACAACGAAGCCTACGTCTCTCAGTTCACGGGAGAAAGCGGTGGACTTTACAACAATAGCGATAACTTCTGGAAGAAGATAGAGGTCGGTAGTGACAAGTGGCTTATAATCGGTCTCGACGTTGTTCCTGATGACGACGAGCTTGCTTGGGCTTGCGGTATAGTTGAGGCTAACCCCGATTATAAGGTCATAATAACTACTCATGAATACTTGAAGCAGGACGGCGGACTCCTTGACGGAGACGAGACAGACAGCGCAAGCTTTTACAGCGGTACGGACAGAAACGACGGAGATGACGTCTGGAATAAGCTCGGTAGAAAGTATAAGAATATTTCTATGATCATTTCCGGACATATCGGAAGTGACTACGTAGTTACCAGTAACGCAGTAGGTGATAACGGCAACGTAGTAACTCAGATGCTTATCGATTTCCAGGTACTCGACGACGTACTCGGCGGAGTTGGCGTAGTTACTATGTTCTACTTCAAGGAAGGCAATCTCACCGTATCGGTTGAAGCCTATGCAACCGTTCAGGAAGCATATTTCCTCAGAGAAAATCAGTTCAAGTTCAATCTTGACGGAAGCGAAGTAATAAAGAGCCCCGACGTTATGTTTAAAGAGGATTTCTCCTCGGGAAGCATAAATACGAGCAGTAACGTTGCTGATTTTGTTGAAGCCGACGGTTTCCGTGCCTGTGTAAGTGACGTTGCGTCAGCTCCGAGTATATATACTCTCGAAAATGATACGTTAAAGTACACGTTCAGAACCCCGAAGGACTATGTCGATATCCATTTCTACCATGCAGGCTTGGAGCGCGACCTCGCTCAGGACTTCATACTCTCATTCTGGATAAAGCCTGACGTTGACAATCTCTCTATGAATGACTGGGCGTGGGCAGACTTTGATGCGACTGGCAATTATTACAAGGTAGACGGTGTTAATGCCAAAGAGACTGGTATATTCAAAATAAGCAATGGATATTATCAGATTGGCGGCAAGAAGTACGATAACGCCAAGCTCAATAAGGACGAGTGGGCTCTCGTCGAGATAGCTTATAACTACGATGACGACGCTATGTCAGTTTCCGGTGAAAAGGGCGCTGTTACATCATATACCTTCCTTCTTAACGGTGAGGAGATAGGCACTGTGCCTGCCACCTACTATTTCCACAATATTGACTATTGGAGAATTATGCAGTGGGTGTACGGTACTTATGCGATCGACGATCTTATCATCGCAACGGGCACTGATACCCTTATCGATACGCTCAGCCCCGCTCCCACGGAGAACGTATTGAAGATAGTCGGTGCAAGCCTCAACATCACCAACGACATAAACGTAAAATATACCGTAAACGTTCCCGAAGGCTACGAAAATCCGTATATGGTATTCGAGTTCAACGGAAAGAGCTACACCGTAACTAACTACACCACCCGCGCGGACGGAAAGCTCGTATTCAAGTTCGTCGGTGTCGTTCCTCAGATGATAGGCGACAACATCAGCGCTACGCTCTACGCTACTAAGGACGGCGTACAGGAAAGTTACGTTGTAGAGAATTACAGCGTAAAGACCTACTGCGTAAATATGCTTGCAAAGACTACGGATACTAAGCTCATAACGCTTCTCTCCGATCTTCTCGTTTACGGCGCAAAGTCTCAGCTTTATATGGACTATAAGACCGACGCGTTCGTAACCGACGGACTTACGCTTACCCCGAGCACGTTCACCGAGCTTACCGAGACCGACAAGGCTCTGACTGGTGAGGCTGATGCTTCCGTAACTTGGAAGGGTGTAGCGCTTCGTTACGAGAACGCTATGGCGATGAGATTTGCGTTCAAGGCAGACGCTGACCTCGTATTGAAGATAACCATCAACGGCAGAACGACTACTTACAACGTAAGCGAGCTTACCGCGGTTGACGGCGTTTACACCGTATATTTCTGCGGAATACTCGCTACGGAGTACGGTGACGTAGTAACGGCAAGCTTCTACAATGGAGAGACGCAGGTCGGACAGATCGCAACTTACTCTGTAAACTCCTACGTTTACAGTAAGCAGGGCGACTCTGATACCACGCTTGCAGAGCTTGTAAAAGCAACCTATAACTACGGTGCATCTGCCGTAGCTTACAATAAGTAAGGAGGTCAAAGACGATGAAAAAGAGTTATGAAAAAGCCGAGCTTGAATATATCAAACTCAAAAAGGAAGATATAATAACGTTAAGCGGCGGCGGAGACGATTATATCGAGGACAACGGCGGTTTTGACACTCCCGATGACCCCTTCGTTCA
>JAZOVD010000013.1:0-12190 GCA_045658525.1 Eubacteriales bacterium | reverse complement strand
ACATTTTGTGCCGCCAATGTCGATGCCTATATACATAATATCACCTCTTTCCTTTATTATACAAAGTGAGAAATTATAGCACAACAAAAAATCAACGAAATACGAATAATATTTCACGATTTTAATTGCTTTTCTTTGTTTTTTGTGCTATAATAAAGAAGAAAGGAGGGGTGGTATGTCACAAACTGAAAGCAGATTGCGAGGATTTCAATATATAGGAAAAGACGTTCACTTATCGGTGCAGGAACGAAAAGCTTGCGGAATGTCTCTCCATTCTCACGATTATTTTGAATTGGAGATCCTGGTAGAGGGATACGGAAGGGTGGAATTAAATTCCCATCAATATGAGCTGAGATCAGGAAGTGTATATTTTCTAACCCCTGCGGATTTCCACGAGGTGACTTTATCGGAAGAAAACAGACTTTGGAATATTTCTTTTGACGGCTCGGTGCTACAAGCCTATCAATTGGAGCATTTGTTTGCAAGCAATGCCTTTCGTCAAGTGAATCCCGAAGTCCTGCAAAAATTAGACGCGGCTGCCCGATTATTATCCGAGGAGTCAGATCCGTTACGACAAAAGCTGTTAGTGGAATATCTTCTGCGGACGGCGGATATCTGGCAGGACGTAGAAGAATCTTTGCCGCCGATCCGTCGAGCGGTCTTATATGTGGAAACATTTTTTAGGGAGGATCCGTCTCTTTCGGATGTTGCTGCCCACGTGGGGCTTTCGCCGTCTTATTTTGGAAATCAATTTCGGAAGGAAATGGGTGAGACCTACGTGTCATATCTCAATCGATGCAAGGTAAACTTCGCGGCGATGCTTCTGAAAAACGGAAAAGCTGTGACGGAGACCTGTTTTGAATCGGGGTTCGGCTCTTTGAGCGGGTTTAGATATGTCTTTCGGCAGAAAATGAAGATCACGCCAAAGGACTATGCCTCAGAATACGGATAATAAATGTGTGATGAGAAATCAGGAAAAACTCTATGTAAAAGTTGGCATCTATTAAGGACGCACAACACAACGCAACGCACAGGACACCGAAACGGTGTCCTGTGCTTTTTTGTCAAGAAAGTGACTTGCACTTCGCTTATAGGAGCATAAATCCACTTGACTTTCATGATTTCTTGTGATACAATCAATAAAAACGCAAATTGCGAGGAAAAAGATATGAATGACACGATAAACCAAGTCGAGGTGAAAGTGGATTTCGGGAAATTGAACGGAGTCTTGAAACCGATGCACGGCATTGGTCAACCGCCTATAACAGGACTAAGCAATTCTATGTTTCACTATTTGAAAGAAGCAGGCATCCCGTATTCCCGTCTCCACGATGTGGGAGGCTGGATGGGCGGAGGACTTTATGTCGATATTCCCAACCTGTTTCGCGATTTTGACGCAGACGAAAACGATCCCGCTTCCTATGACTTTGCGTTTACTGACAAGATCATAACCGGATTGGTAGAGGCGGGATGCGAACCCTATTTCCGTCTTGGAGTCACAATAGAAAACGAGCACCTGCTCAGATCGTACCGCATTTTCCCGCCCAAAGATTTCGAAAAATGGGCAAGAATATGTGAGCACGTGATCCGTCATTACAACGAGGGATGGGCAGACGGATACCGTTACGGCATAACTTATTGGGAGATATGGAACGAGCCTGACGACTGCTATACGGAAGAAACCGCCGCTATGTGGAAAGGCACTCCCGAACAATATTTTCAGCTTTATTCTGTCACCTCAAAGCATCTCAAAAAATGCTTCGGCGATAGCATCAAGGTAGGCGGATACGGTCATTGCGGTGTTTATGAATACGCGCAGGACAAGGATCTGAACGGTCTTGACCACGCTGATACCTACATATACGATTTCACCATATCGTTCCTGCACGGCTTCCTTAACTATCAAAGAGAAACCAATGCTCCCATCGACTTTTTCTCATGGCACGTTTACGACAACTGCCACGAGTCCACCCGTAAGGATTTCCGTATAATAAGCGAGCACGCCTCTTATGTAAGACGGATCCTTGACCGTTACGGCTACCGCAATGCCGAGCATCACCTTAACGAGTGGAATCTGCACACCAATGCATTACAGCGTGACTTCCCTATTTCAGCGGCAAAAAGCCTTGCTTTTATGCTGATGATGCAGGATACAAGCACAGACGTTATGTGTTATTACGACGGTGGTCTCGGTCACAGTTCCTATCGCGCGCTGATCAATCCCGATAACGGATACCCTTACAGAACGTACTATTCTTTTATGATGTATAATACGCTCTACAAGCTTAAAAATCGCGCTTTTTCCGAAAGCTCTGACGAACACCTCTTTGCATGTGCAGCCGTAAACGGCAAAAAAGCCGCTGTCGTTATGTCAAACGTAAATGAGGATGACATTTTTGTAACCCTTGATCTTAAAGGCTTTGAGGCTACGGATATTCAGGTATGCCGCCTCGATAACGGAAACCGTTATACAGTTACGGGAGAAACGCTTGAAAGCAAAATACTCCTGCCCGCGCACGGTTGTATCGAAATCAAGCTTTGGGATCTGGATTGATTTGAACGCAAAAGGGATAAAAGTATATGAACAGTAAAACGAATAGATTAAAATACGCGTGTTACAGCACCAACGTTACAATGTCAGCAGTAGGAAATCTTTCACCTGTGCTTTTTATAACCTTCCGCGCACTCTACGGAATTTCATATTCTCTGCTCGGACTGTTAGTCCTGATAAACTTCTGTACGCAATTACTCGTCGATCTTATATTCTCCTTCTTTTCGCATAAATTCAATATACCAAAAACGCTTAAAGCGATCCCGTGGATAGCCTTGACAGGATTCCTTATATATTCACTCTGGCCGTTTCTGCTACCCGATCACGTCTATGTAGGACTCGTGATAGGAACTGTCGTCTTTTCCGCATCAAGCGGTCTTAGCGAGGTGCTGATAAGTCCGACTATCGCCGCGATCCCGTCCGATGACCCCGACAGAGAAATGAGCAAGCTTCATTCGATCTACGCTTGGGGTGTCTTTTTCGTGATCGTTATCAGTACGCTGTTTTTACTTTTTGCCGGAAACAAGAACTGGCAGTGGCTTGCGCTTGCTTTTGGTATCATACCGTTGATCTCCGCTTTTCTCTTTTTGGGAAGCGAGATCCCGCCTATGGATACGCCGAAGCATACGTCGGGTGCTTTAAAGCTTCTGAAAAACAAAGGTGTTTGGTTATCCGTTTTCGCCATATTCCTCGGCGGCGCGGCTGAATGCACGATGGCACAGTGGAGCTCGGGATATTTGGAGCAAGCGCTCGGAATACCAAAGGTATGGGGAGATCTTTTCGGAACCGCTTTATTCGCGGTCATGCTGGGACTCGGTCGTTCGCTTTATGCTAAATTTGGACGCAACATAGAAAAGATCCTTACGCTTGGCGCTATCGGAGCTACGGTTTGTTATTTTACAGTTGCGGTCTCAAATATCCCTTGGATAGGACTGATAGCGTGCGCGTTTACAGGCTTTTGCGTATCTATGCTTTGGCCGGGAAATCTGGTCGTGGCATCGGATAGATTTCCACAGGGCGGTGTATTTATTTACGCTATAATGGCGTCAGGCGGAGACCTCGGCGCTTCGATCGCGCCTCAGCTTGTTGGCATCATCACCGATATTGCAATAGCTAACCCGACCGCCTCAACGTTCGCCTCTAAGCTTGCGCTTTCGCCCGAGCAATTCGGTATGAAGTTAGGTATGCTTTGCGGTATGATCTTCCCGCTTATCGGGATCTTGGTTTACTCATACATCTTAAAAAACAGAAAAAAGAAAGACTGATCTCAGCCTTTCTTTTTTTCATTATAATTTTTAACATATTCGGACGGAGAACAGTTAAAATGCCGTTTGAAAGCTCTTGAAAACGCGAAAACGTCAGGAAATCCAACGGAAAGTGCCGTTTCCGTGATGCTCAGACCGTTCTGCGTAAGATAGCCGATAGCTTTTTCCATACGAATATCGTTTAAATACTTCTTTGGCGATACTCCTGTGGCTTCCTTGAATATTTCAGAAAAATAACCTTTACTGATATGGAGGCGTTTCGCAATATCGGAAACTGTAATATCATACGAATGGTGCAGATACATTATCCTTATAGCAGGCTGTACGTAGTCCTCAACTACGGTTACAGGCTTCGGAGAGCGTTGGAGCAATAAGCCGAAAATCTGCCATATAATTCCGCACAAATAATACTCGTATGCTCCATGGGTATTGGAATTTTCAAAGCGCTCATCATCGCAGGCAGCGAGGAAAAGCTCACGCAGATACGGTGCGGATATAACGTCCTGAGTTTTAAGGATTGGCGGAACGTGCTCCTCAGACTTGAATCCTATCCAAATGTAATGCCAAGGCTCGTCGGCATCCGCCGTATAGGTAACTTTTCCGTACGGACGGGTAACAAAAATATCGTTTTCGGCAGCCTTATGAACCCCGTTTTGATTTATCATCACGCCCTTGCCTGATATGATAAAATGCAAAATCCAGAAATCTCGTATCATAGGACCGTAAGAATACAAACTTTTACATTTTTGAGTTCCGCACTGTATCGGATTTACATCATTAAACCCATAGTTTATCATGAATTTATTGCGAACTGCATTGGAATTTCTATTATTTGAAATAGAATTCTCTATGTTTGAAATCTTATTGTTTTCTGACATTTGCATACGCCTTTCTTGTATGTTTTTCCTATTCACATAATAACAAATGAGATGACGAAATGCAATGGAATTTTGTAAACTTTTTTGATATAATTGTGGTAATTGAATAGGTGTGCGCGATTATATAGATAATGAAGATTTGCGCAAACCGTAAAAAAAGATCTAAAAGGAGAACCAATATGAAGATTAAAACCAGATTTCTTGCGTTTCTACTGCTCGTTTGCACGCTGATAACGATGATACCGGCAACGGCGATAGCGGCTTTCGCGGCAGAAGAAACAGACACACTTGATAAGGAGGACGCCATGGAAGCGATAAATACAAACCAAGAGCTTTCGAGCTATAAGCAGGGCGAAACGCAAAGTTTTGAAAGCGACGGCTATATCGGAATACCCTATGACGTCACCGTATATTACGATGCTTCAAACGGCGCGGCTAAGCCGGGTTACATCTGCGACGGCGGAACACCCGTTATAATGTACGTCGTGAACGCAAACGTCGAGCGCATCGGAACGGATAGCGACGTTTCCATAATAACCTCTATGGTAGAGCGCGGATACGCGGTAGTCGTATTCAGCTACCGCAACAGCGCAAAGGCAAAAAGCCCCGCGCTTGACTATTCAGCTCACGCGCTCAGACTCAAAATGGCAAACGGAGACTACTTCACCGACAAGGACGTATTCCCCGAAGGAACCTATAACGAGCACATAATGGCTCCCGCAGGATATAACGTTATTTACAACGACGTTTTCTTTGAGCTTGACAGACACGGAGTAAACGGAACGCTTGATAAGATAGTCAACGTCTGGAATAACGACTTCCGTAAATACCACAAGGATAAGATAGTAAAGTGGATAGACGAAACGGATTCCCGCAAGGCGACTCAGAACGGCTTTGACGGCTCTTCTCCCGTTTGGTACTCCGACGCGGAGGGTAAGACCGTTGATGCGGAAAACGGAACTTACACCAAGGTTCAATACACCAAAGCGGCAGACGTTACCGACTGCGTAAGACCCGACGGCAGACCCATCGACCTCAATCTTTACATACACACCGTATATCCTACCAATCCCGAAAAGGAAGTAGCCGTAATGACGATGTTCTCGTCATCGGGCTACCTCGTTAACGGATACAGCTCCGGAGGACGTCCTCAGTTCACGGGTTTCCTCTTTAACGGATACGCAGGCGTTGCGTTCGACTACGCCTGGATACCTATGGGCAAGAACGACCATTACGGTTATTTTGACGGAAGCAGCGGAAGCAGCAGCGTTACGGGAGACAACCAGGCGTACGCCACCTACACGTTCAACGCTTCTCAGGTAGCTACCGCGGCTATGCGTTATATCCGCAACCTTTCTCTTACCGACCACAATACCTATAAGTTCGATAACGACGCGATAGGAATATTCGGTATATCCAAGGCTGCCTGGATGACTCAGCTCGGCGCGCCCTCGCTCAGAGAGGGACTTCTTACCTCCGAAAACGGTCTTACCAAGAGCGAGATAGAGGAATTGTTAGACAATAAAATAAACTCGCTGTATTCTCAACTTATTCATAACGGTCACCACGGCGAAACGAGATATGACGTCGGAGACACCGAGACCTACGTTCAAAACGGAGTTAAAATAGACGGCGGTGAGCTTCAACCCTATCTTACCTACACCGACGGAGACGGTATAGTCCGCGAGATCTCCTCCGGTGCGCAGGCTATATATTCAAGCTGCGGCGCAGTACCGGATCTTTTCCAGAAGGGTTATTCTCCCCAATTCATCACGGTAAACATCAATGACCAGTACAATACACAGTACGGGCAGCAGAACAAGCTCGTGAACCTCTGCCGTATCCACGACATTCCCTCTCTCTGGTTTGAAACTGAGATATATCACGATTTCGCGAACGGCAACGACTTCATATACGGAGTTGATATTTATGAGGCAATGTTCGACTTCTTCGGATATTATCTCAAAGGCGACGCCGTAAGAGTAGCTTACACCTCTCCTATGAACCTCGGAGCGGGCGTTGCGGTCGGCACTCCCTTTACCATAAAATTTATCGGTGATGTAAATGCGAGCGAGATAGAAAAGATAGCAGTTACCGACGGACAGGGCAACCCCGTAAGCGGAAGTTGGACCTCAGCGTACGGAAACACCGAATGGTCATTCCTTCCCGACGCTATGAAGGGCGGTACGACCTACAAGCTCTCTATCCCCGCTGATATGACAGGCTCAAACGGCAAGGCGATAGGAAACGCCCAGACCTTCGCTTTCACCACAGTTCCCGAAATAGAAACGAGCTTCAACGCTCCCGTTTCAACGGTTACCGCATCAAAGGACAACGGCGCATTCTTCTCCTTTACCGTTCCCGAGGCAGTAGCAGGCTACGGTCAGCTTAAACTCCGCGTAAAGGTAGAAAACGAAGCCTCCAACAAGCTTATGTTCTACACCGCAAGCTCTGAGACAGATACTACGGGCGAGCTTCTCGGAAAGGTAGTCCTTAACGGAGCGGGTTATTACGAATACGACGTAAGCGATTACGTAATGACAAGGACCGCAGGCGAGACGGTTTACTTCCGCGTAGTTACCGAGACCGAGGCAGGCACTCCTACTACCTATGAGGAGAGCTTCGACAACGGACGCGGCGATTTCTCCACAAAGAACTACGTCGAATACGAGAACACGACCTTCGACGGTGAGGGCGTGCTTAAAGTTACGGTAAAGACCAACGAAGGCAAATTCGGCGGAGATCACTATTTCTACGAGGGACGCGACGTTCTTCAAAACAACAAGGTGATTAACGGCGGCTCTAAGGTAACGGCAGACGATTACGGAAGAAGGTTCACCTTTACCGTAAGACTTTACGACACGGTATCCCGTCCGATAAGACTTTACCTTAACGGTCTTACCAACAAGACCACCAAGGTATTCGACTACGATCTGGCTTATTACACCCTTCGCACAGTCGAGGGCTGGAACGAATTTACCATCGAGTACACCGTTTACGAATCCGACTACGGACTTGAACAGCAAAAGTCGTTCTATTTGTACGCGTACTCTACGGGCGACACCGAAATGCCCCTTTACGTTGACAACTTCACCGTAAAAGAGGTATTCACCGACGCTACGATAAGCTATGCTTCTCTTAACTTCACCAAGGAAGCGATAGGCGATTATAAAGCACCCGAGGCTGAAGCTCCCTTCGAGGTAAACGGTACGGCTTACGAAAGCTGGGCTGACGCTGTAAACGCTCTCGCAAACGGCGGTATTTTAAAGCTCACCTCAAATTACGTATTCACAGACAGCGACCTTGTAAATATAACCGCTAAAAATTCGTTTACGATAGACCTTAACGGTTACAGACTCATTGCAAACAACACCAAAAATTCTCCCCTCTGGCTCGGAGCGCAGAATAAAGATGCACTTACCGTTACCGTAAAGAACGGTTCGGTAATGCTCGGCGCAACGCCCTTCATCTCGTTTGGCGGCTCTAACGCGAGCGGAAGCGGAAAGAATTACGATATAACCCTTGAAAACGTATATATCGGACTTAATCCCAAGACTGTTCTCAAAACGATGATTGCTGACGGAAGCATCGCCGACGGCGTTTCAGCCGAAGCGAATATAACGCTTACCGACTGCGTAATAGACGTTCGCAGAGAAAGACTTTATGACGGCACCGTCAACGTATTCAATGTAGGAAACGGTGACATCAACATTAACTACACTCTTGCGGGCGGAAGTCTCAGAATAAACGGAGTTCACGAGCTTTCACTCTGCAACTTGGCTATCGCCGCAAAGGAAGGCTCTGACGGAGAGTTTACTAAGATATACCTTTCCGAGGGTGATATAACTCCTCCGAACATCTCCTTTAAGACCGAGGACGGCTACGCTATCCCCGCGCTTGAAAAGATAGAAAACAGCTACCGCGTATATTCCGTCGAGCCCGCCACCTACTCCACCGAGTACGGAGCGATCCCCGATAAGTACGCAGACGCAAACGTATATCCCTTTGCAATATTCTGTGACGGCGCGTTCGTCGCTACCGCAGACACATTCGGCGTAGCCACAAACACCGTAACAGACGTTCTTACCCTTAACCCCGGAAGAACCGTAAGCGTTCTTATGCGCAAAGACACGTTACACAACGTCGGCTCAAAGAAGCTCGCTATCCTGAACGGAACTGTGATCCTTGACCTCGGCGGTTACGTAATGGAAAGAACCAGCACAGTATTTGAGCTTGCTACTCCCGCTGATTATACAGGCGACTTCGATACGACTATTATTGTAAGAAACGGTGCTATGCTTGCAAACGGCGGACATATAGTAGCATTTGAAAACCAGACCGAGGTTGACAAACAGCTCTACATCGACTTCGAAAACGTAACCTTCGCGGTAGCTGACGACAATAACGCTACCGAGTACCTTATGACCCGTTGCTGGGCTACCACGGGCACGGGCAAGAACAAGGTTGAAATGACACTTGACGGCTGTACCTTCGACCTTGCGGGTAAGACCGATGGCGCGCAGGACGTTTCAAATCTGACAAAGAAATTAAAGATATTCCGTATAGACAACACGGGCGTTGACGCTAACATAAACGTATATGGCGGAGAGATATGGGCTGGCGAAAGCTCGCTTAGCAACGTTACGTTCTACCAGCTCGACAGCGCAGACAATATTTTCTTTGAAAAGGACGACAAGGGTAATTACGTTACCCTCAGCGTTCCGAACGGAGTTACTCCGTCTCTCGCGCTTCCCACCTCTGACGGAACGTTTGGCTTTAACACCCTCGTTACAGACGGTGATGAGGCAGACGTTTACACACTTACAAACGACACGGTAAAGACCGAATACGGTACTATCCCTGCTGAAAATTCAGGAAACGTATTCGCGCTCTTTATGGACGGCGCGTTTGTCGGAGCGGCTAATACCTGGGCAGCTATCAACGAGCTTGCAAGAACCACGCTTGACGCAAACAACGGCAAGACCGTAACCATTCTTATGAGAGCAGACCACACCGTAAGCACGAATGTTTCCACCGCGAACAGAATCTGCTTTATGAACGGCACGGTAGTAGTTGACCTTGGTGGCAAAAAGCTCACAAGCCAGAGCACGGTATTTGAGGGCGGAGTTCCCGAGTCTTATACAGGCAACTACGTTTCTGCCTACAAGGTAATAAACGGAACCGTCGTAGGTGGCAAGGGTATAGTTTTTGCTACCGAGGCAAGAGGCAATACCTCAAAGAAGATGGATATTACCTTTGACAACGTTATATTCGACATCGACCCTGAGCTTATCATAGCGGATTCCAACAAAAAGAGAACCAAGATGTTCCTTTCCTACTCCGATTCCGCAAGCTACACGGGACTTGTTGATCTTTCGCTTACCTTTAACGACTGTACAATGGATATTAACGGTCTTACGGTAGCTTACACGGTATTCAGCTTCCAGGACACGCCCGATGACGTTGCTGTGGATATAAAGCTGAACGGTGGAAAGATAGTTTCCGATTGCTTAGATAAGATCACGCTTTACCACCTCGATAATTCCAATGACTCTCTCGTATTCGGTAAAGGCTCTACTGACGCTTACACAACGCTTGAAGCGCCTGCGAGCGTAACGATACCCACCATCGGCGGTGCAAACGACGAAGGCGCGGGAGTTATCTTTGGAAACGGTGTAACAAGCGGAGATAACACAGAATACACGCTCGTAGAAAGCTCGCTCGGAACTAAGTGGGGCGTTATCAGTGTGGATTATGAAGACGTTGATGCGTTCCCGTTTGCTATATTTATAGACGGTACTTTCAGATCGGCAAAGGACACCTGGGTAAACGCGTTCAATACAGCACGTTCAAATCTTGCTTCCAACAACGGAAAGACTGTATTCCTGCTTATGCGCACCGACGTTGAAGGTGGATCAGGTATTCACCACCTTGGACGCGTCATGGGCAACATAATAGTCGATCTTGACGGACATACTATGACGAGAAACTCGAACTCCTTAATAGAAGTCGCCACCAACGGTATGAATGCAGGCGAAGACGCAGTCACCGCAAATCTGACTATGATGAACGGTACTATGGTCGCAAACGGACGTGTACTCACCTATCAGGTGTACAATAATTACAACAAAGCAATGAACGTTACATTTGAAGAAATTACGTTCAAGCTTGGAAAAACAGGTGTCAATCCGATAGTCGGAATAAGCTACAACGCTAGAAACAGCGGAACGGGAGTTATAACCTCAGACCTCGCCTTTAATAACTGTACTTTCGATTTCAAGGATATTGCTCCTACCTCGGAAGCGTATATACTTAACATCAGTAGCGGAGCATCTTCTCACAAGGTAAACGTCGTATTCGACGGCGGCTCGATCATAGGAGACGCTTCGTATGTAAAGCTGACAAAGCTCGCCTCAAACGATACCGTTAAGTTCGTAAATAACGGAAACGGATATACAAAGTACCTTCTCACCAAGGGCTCGCCCGTATCAGGAGCGGTAAACACCGACAAGGGTGAGATGTACTTCGTAAAAGACGGCACACAGACCGTTGATAATGTTAAATACACGGTATATGACCTCGGAGTTAAGCTGGACGGCTACGGAACAGTTCCTTACGTTTACTACTTCGACACCGAGACCTATCCCTTCGTATTATTCCAGAACGGCGGATTTATCGGTGCAAGAACCGACTGGAACAAAGCAAGCGACCTCGGTTGTGCTTACCTTGATAACGACGGCGACGCAGACAAGGTAGTAACCGTTCTTCTCCGCCGTAACTACACCGATAACTCAGGCTCAACTCAGTTCAGCCGTGTACGCGGTAAGCTGATAATAGACCTCGGCGGCTACACCTTTAAGGCTAACAAGACGTTTATAGAGGCTGAGGCAAGACACATTCACGACACAACAGTAGAAATAGTAAACGGTACGCTCGTCAACAACAGAGCAAGCGGAAGCGGCTCGCTTATCGCGTTCAACCGTGACAACAGAGCCTCAATGGGCGACGGAACGTACAACGGAAACGGCGCGCACAAGAACTTCTACATAACGTTCAGCGGAGTCACCTTCCGGCTCGGTCAGAGCGAAACAACTCTTACCAACTTCATAGCGGTAACGTGGTCTGATGACTCCAAGTCAGGCGAGGAGACCGCAAGCGCGTATATTACCTTTGACAACTGCGTTTTCGACCTTAAAACAGTTAAGCATTCCGATTCAAGCTTCAATATACTCAACGGAAGCGAAAAGGGATACACAGACCTGATAGTTAAGGTGAATGGAGGAAAAATACTCGCGGACGATATGTCTGGCGTTAAGTTCCTCAAATCCGACGGAGAAGATACATTGGTATTTGGCAAGTATAACGACAGTTACACCACCTTTACAGGCGTAAACGTTCCTACCGACGTATTTGATACGACCGAGGGCTACAAAGCAGTATTCGGCAAGGTAGGAGAGATCTACACGCTTGTACCCGCTGAGCTGAAAATAGTCGGC
>JAZOVD010000012.1:0-10495 GCA_045658525.1 Eubacteriales bacterium | reverse complement strand
TTTTTGTTTTATTTCAATTTCTTTACGAACTTTTCCATTTTTTCAAGTGCCTGAGTTATATGCTTTACGGAATACGCGTAGGAAATTCTCGCAAAGCCCTCGCCGCAGTCACCAAACGCCGTACCGGGTACGATAGCGACCTTTTCCTCATAAAGAAGTCTCTCGCAAAATTCCTCGCTCGTAAGTCCGAAACCGCCTATATTGGGATAAACGTAAAACGCTCCCTCGGGTTCAAAGCAGGAAAGACCTATGCTTCTGAGTCCGTCAACTATAAAACGGCGGCGACGGTTATATTCCTCCGTCATCATAACTATATCAGAATCGCCGTTTTTGAGTGCCTCTATCGCGGCGTACTGGCTGGTAGTCGGAGCGCACATTATAGCGTACTGATGTATCTTGTGCATCTGCTTCACTATCTCACGCGGAGCGGCAACGTAACCCATTCTCCATCCCGTCATAGCGTAAGCCTTTGAAAAGCCGTTTACTACTATCGTTCTTTCTCTCATTCCCGGAAGCGAAGCAAACGAAACGTGCTTTCTGCCGTAGGTCATCTCGGCGTATATCTCGTCGGAAAGAACGAGAATATCGGTATCTCTTATAATATCCGCTATCTCTTGAAGCTCCTCGCGTGTCATTATCGCGCCCGTAGGATTGTTCGGGAACGGAAGAACGAGCAGCTTTGTTTTTGGAGTAATAGCCTTTTTCAGGTTTTCGGGAGTAAGCTTGAATTTATCCTTTTCGTAAGTATCAACAAACACAGGCTTACCGCAAGCCATTTCAGTTATAGGTCCATAGCACACGAACGACGGAACGGGAATTATGACCTCGTCACCGGGGTTTACGACGGCTCTGACCGCAAGGTCGATCGCCTCGCTTCCGCCTATCGTAACTATTACCTCATCCTTCGACTCATATTTAAGATCAAACTTTCTTTCAAGATACTTTGAAATTTCGCTTCGTAACTCCGCAAGTCCGCTGTTTGAGGTATAATAAGTCTCTCCGTCCTCAAGAGAGCGTATAGCTACGTTTCTTATATGCCACGGAGTAACGAAATCGGGCTGACCGACTGTAAGTGATATAACGCCCTTCATCTCGTCAAGAATATCGAAAAACTTTCGTATTCCCGACGGTTTAAGCCCCACAGCCCTTTCCGAAAGTATTTTTGAGTAATCTATCACAGCATATTACCTCTCTTGTCCTCGGAAGAATCGTACGTTACTCCCTTATCCTTATATTTTTTCATTATAAAATGAGTAGAGGTAGCTACGATACCGTCCATAGGAGCAAGTCTGTTGAAAACGAAATTGGAGACCTCTTTCATGCTCTTTGCTTCTATAACAACAAGGAGGTCGTAAGCTCCGCTCATAAGATATACGCTCTGAACCTCGGGAATAAGGCATATTCTTTCTGCTATACGGTCAAATCCCATATCCTTCTGAGGAGCAACTTTAAGCTCTATCAATGCGTTGACGTACTCTCTGTCTGTCTTATCCCAGTCAACGAGCCCCTTGTAACCGAGTATCACACCGTTTTCCTCGTATTCCTTTATCTTACCCGCTACCTCCGCCTCGCTTTTGTCGCACATTACCGCAAGCTGAGCCGGTGTAAGCTTTGCGTTGCTTTCTATAAGTTTAAGTATGGAATCCATATCGTTATCTTCCTTTCAAAAAATCATATTTTAGTTGGCAAAAGTATTTTTTCACCGTTTTTAAATACCGTAACGGCATCAAATCCACATTCTTTCATAAGCCTATACGCGTATTCTACGTCAGAGCCGACGTCCTGTGCTGTATGACTGTCCGAGCCTACCGTAACGTACCTTCCTCCACATTCCTTATAAATCGAAAGTATCTCCTTATCAGGCATAGTAAAGCCAAGTCCCTTACGTATAGTTGAAGTATTTATTTCAAGTGCCTTTCCGCTTCGTACCATTTCCGAAAATATCGCTTCAAATTTAGGGTAAAAGCCCTTCATATCAAGTATTTTTCCGGCACTTGCAGAATATCTTATCGGATAAGTTATATGTGCGACAGAATTAACGTATGGAACACGCGCAAGTTCTAACGTATCGTCAAGCATTCTTGAAAACAGGTTTTCTATCATTCCCTGCTCTGCTTTGGTATAGTCTATATAATAAAAATCGGGAACGTTTTTCAGATTATGCACAGAACCGAGAACAAATTCATAACCGCCGTCACGGACAAAGCTTTCCGAAAACTCGGGTCTTGAATACGGCTGACCAAGCTCCACTCCGTATATTATATCGAGCTTTCCCGCAAAACGTTCTTTAAGCTCAGCTATTACCGTTTTGCGTTCGTCAAAATCGCTTTCTATTTTAAGACCGCAGTCCTCACAGTCAACGTCATAATGGTCGGTAAGTGCTATGATCTTTATTCCCTTTTCTACCGCCGTCTTGCAGACCTCGTAAGGCTCTGCCTCGCTGTCAAAGGAATATTTCGTATGCGTGTGAAAGTCAACGTAATACACCTGTTATACCTCACTTTAAAACAGCATATAAACAAGCACTCCCGCTGCTCCTATAACGGTAAGAGCCGCAAGTATTATACACATTATCCTTACTGATCTCGGATAACTGCTTCCATTTTTATTCTTTTCGGACATAGCTTTCTCCTATTACTCTTTGTTTATTATCGCACCGGATGACGGTATGCTCTTGCGATACTTCTTTACGTTACCGTATTTTTCTCCGAAGTTGTCCTCGGCTCTGGTAACGAAGTTCTTTGCTTTGAGCGTCATTATCGTGCTTCCAGCCGACGAACGCGTTGATTTAAGCGATATGCTTTCCGTAGATACCACAAGTCCTCTGCCGTTCTCCGATATAAGCATTATATCGTAAGGCTCTTTTTCGTAACCGACGTAAACACACGGAGAATCCGTTGAGATGGCGTTCGTGAGCTTTTTACGGTTAGTTTTGGTCTTATAACTTTCAAGAGGAACTCGGACACCCTTTCCGTTACGGAATATAAATACGAGATTACCGCCCTCCTCGCCGTCTTTGAGGCATATTCCTCCAACGACCTTTTCGTTTTCCTCAAAGGCGAGCTTCGTGGGAACGTAATCGCCCACCACAGAAGCCTTGCAAGGCTCAAAGTCATCTACCTTAGCCTTATATACCTGACCCTTATCGGTAAAGAACATAAGCTGCTCGGTGTTGTCTATATCCTGCTCACGGTAGATAAAGTCGCCGTCGCGTAAGCTCTGCTCGTCGTTCATTCTGAGGGAGTTAAGCTTTATCTTCTTGAAATATCCTTTATCGGTAAAATAGACCTTTGCTGCGTAGGATTCGACCTCGGGAAGCTTCGGTTCTTCGGCTACGAACTCCTGCATTATGATCTCTGTCTTACGTTTTTTACCGTACTTTTTCTTTATAGCGGTGAGCTGCTCTATCATCAGCTCCTTTATCTTATCCTCGTTCGAGAGTCTTTCACGAAGAACAGTCGCCTGAGCGTCAAGCTGCTCTATCTCCTCTATCCTCTTAGCTATATATTCGCTGTTGAGCGCGCGAAGACGTATGTCAGCAACGTATTCCGCCTGCTTTTCGTCTATATCAAAGCCTTTCATAAGGTTGGGAACTACGTCCTTATCCGCCTTAGTATCACGGATTATACGTATAGCGAGGTCTATATCGAGAAGTATCTCGGCAAGTCCGCGCATAAGATGGAGCTTTTCGTTTATTCTTTCAAGCTCAAACACCGTTTCGCGGCGGATACATTCCATTCTGAACCTTATCCACTCTTCAAGTATTCCGCGAACTCCAAGCTGCTTAGGCGCGCCATCTATAAGAACGTTGAAGTTACATTCAAAGTTATCTTCAAGCTTAGTGAGCTTATAGAGCTTTCTCATAAGCTCATCGGGATCGACTCCCTTTTTAAGGTCGATCGTAAGCTGGAAGCCGCTGAGATCTATCGTATCGCAGAAGTCAACGATCTCCTTTACCGTTCCGCTCTTAACGAGATCCGATATATTTTTAAGAATGACCTCTATCGACGTTGAATAAGGTATCTCAACTATATCGATACTGTTTCTTTCCTTGTTATAGACGTACTTTGAGCGCATCTTAAACGAGCCCTTACCCGTATTATATATCTCGCGCATCTTGTTTTTGTCGTAGATTATGCTCGCTCCGCCCGAAAAATCGGGAGCGGGAATAAGTTCAAGGAGCTTTTCGGAATCTACGTGAGGACGTTTAAGAAGAAGTATCGTTCCGTCGCATATCTCAGCGAGGTTAAAGGAACATATCTTACTCGCCATACCGACCGCTATACCCATATTAGCGGAAACGAGTATGTTCGGGAAGGTCGTTGGCAGAAGCGTCGGCTCCTCGGTAGTGTTATCGTAGTTCGGTACGAAATCAACGGCGTTCTTATCTATTCCGCTGAATATCTCGTTACAGAACGAATCGAGCTTTACCTCCGTGTAACGGCTCGCCGCAAACGCCATATCAGACGAATAATGCTTACCAAAGCTTCCCTTAGAGTCAACAAACGGGTGCAGAAGCGCGTCGTGACCGCGGGTAAGTCTGACCATAGTCTCATATATAGCCGCGTCTCCGTGAGGGTTCAGACGCATAGTCTGTCCTACGACGTTAGCGCTCTTTGTTCTCGGACCGCTGAGAAGTCCCATCTTATACATAGTATAAAGAAGCTTTCGGTGCGAGGGTTTGAAGCCGTCTATTTCCGGAATAGCTCTCGAAACTATAACGCTCATAACGTACGGCATATAGTTCGTAATTATCGTATCCGTTATATATTGAGGTCTCGCGGGTGCTTCCGGCTCGTTTGATTCTCTTATGGGATCAACCGTCTTTTTCTTCTTTGCCATCTGTGTTTATATATCCTTTCTGAACGTTTTCGGGATCTTTGTCAAAGCTCTGTAACGTTAAATCCCGCCGCCTTTATAAGTCTGTTATATACCGCAAGTCCAACGCCGTCCTTTTCGGGCATTCTCGCGTATATCTTATCTATATCTTCGTTTTTGTCAAACTCGCGCAGGCACGCAAAGAGCCTTGCCGCCTGCTCGCTTTTGTCATCGGCTCGACCGAGCGAGAGCGCATATTTATGTTTGAGAAGCTCTGTATCCTCGTCGTAGCACATTATTCCGTAATTTTCCTTGTCTTTAAGAAAGCTTTCTATACTCTTTTCGTCACCGACAAGCACCGTTACCTCTGCTTTTGGTGCGTAATGCTTATATTTCATGCCGGGAGCTATCGGCTTACCGTCGAATTTTGAAAGGACCGCGGGATCTATATCGACCTTACCGCAGACCGTCATAAGCATCTCCTTGGTTATTCCCCCGGGGCGGCATATAACGAGACTGTCATCTCCCGTTATCTTGACTATGGTTGACTCAACGCCTACCTCGCAGTCATCTCCGCAAAGTATAGCCTCTATCCTGCCCCGCATATCGTTTATAACGTGTTCCGCCTTAGTAGGACTCGGTTTTCCCGAGATATTAGCTGACGGCGCGGCTATCGGTACACCCGAAGCCTTTATGAGCGCTCTTGCGGGCGCATAGGCGGGTATCCTTACCGCCACGGTGTCAAGTCCCGCGCTGACCTCGGTAGGTATATTATCGCGCTTTTTCAGTATAACGGTAAGCGGTCCGGGCATAAAACGCTTTAATTTGTTATAAAGCCCGTTTGCGTAAGCGTACCTGTCCGCATCGTCAGGTTCGGCAAGATGGATAATGAGAGGGTTGTCCTGCGGACGTCCCTTTGCCTCGAATATCTTCTTTACCGCCTGCGCGTCAAGGGCATTTGCGCCAAGACCGTACACCGTTTCCGTAGGAAACGCGACGAGTCCTCCGTTTTTTATTATCTCGGAAGCGCGTTCTATACCATTTTTGTCGTTATCATAAAGTATTTCAGTTTTCATTTCCGCTTTCTTTCAGCTTTTCAGCCGTATCGGCAGTTATCAGAGCATCTATCATCTGTCCGATGTCACCGTTCAAAAACGCTTCAAGAGAATAAAGAGTAAGTCCTATTCTGTGATCGGTAACTCGTCCTTGCGGATAGTTGTATGTCCTTATTCTCTCGCTTCTGTCGCCGCTTCCGACCTGCATACGGCGTTCTGCCGCTATCTTATCGTCCTGCTCACGCTGCTTTATGTCAAGAAGCTTCGTTTTCAACATCTTCATCGCCTTATCGCGGTTCTTGAACTGACTTCTTTCCTCTTGACACTCAACGATTATTCCCGTCGGCTTATGGATTATCCTTATACCCGACTCGGTCTTGTTTATGTGCTGACCGCCCGCGCCTGAGCTTTTACAGGTCTCTATTTTCAGATCCGCCGGATTTATCTCGACGTCAACGTCGTCAGCCTCCGGAAGCACCGCTACCGTTACGGTAGAGGTGTGTATCCTTCCCTGCGACTCCGTTTCGGGAACTCGCTGTACTCTGTGAACTCCGCTTTCAAATTTCAGCCTTGAATACGCGCCGTCGCCTATGACCATAAAGGTTATCTCCTTTATTCCGCCAAGCTCAGTCTCGTTTACGTTCATCGGCTCTATTTTATATCTCATTCTGTCCGCGTACATTCCGTACATTCTGTACAGGACCGACGCAAACAGCGCGGCTTCCTCTCCGCCCGCTCCCCCTCTTATCTCGACTATAACGTTTTTACTGTCGTTTTCGTCCTTTGGAAGAAGCAGTATTTTAAGTGATTCGGTGAGCTTTTCTATCTCGTCACGCTTCTCATAGAACTCCGCCTCAGCCATCTCGGCAAGCTCAGCGTCGCTTTCCTTCATAAGAAGCTCCGCGTCCTCCATTGCCTTCTGCGCCTCTTTGAGTTTTCTGTACTCCGTTATTATTGGAGTTAGAGAGGAATATTCCTTCATAAGCGCGGCGTACCCCTCAGGGTCTGAGACCACTGCGGGGTCGGAGAGGCGTTCTTCTATTTTTTCGTAATTTTCTTCCGCTTTTTCAAGTTTTTCAAGCATAACCGATCTTTCACCGTTCTTTGATTTATATCTGTTCTACCCGCGTGATCGTGGACAAAGGCACACTTTGTAAAAATGCCCTCTCCGTCACGCATTCGCGTGCCACCTCTCCCAAAGTGAGAGGCTTTACGCAAACTAATTTAGATAAAACGGAAAAACGGACCGTTTAGTGATCCGTTTTTCCGGAATTTATCTGTTATTACTTCTTCTGTACGAGGTGGATAGCAAATCCGAAGAAATCGTCCTCGAAGTAGATAGCGGCAAGTCCGCCCTTTTCGTTGTACTTTGCGGATGCCTCATTGAACTTGAAGCCATTACGCTTAAAGTACGCTACCGCGCGGTCGATGAAGTTAGTGGAGATAGCTATATGACCCTTCTTACCGAGGTAAGGCTCCTTCATAAACTCAAACGCACCTCCCGCGAATACGGAGCTGTTGCCCTCTTTGGCGGTCATACCGAACATAGTCTGCATAAGTGCGCCGCACTTCTTAGCTTCGTCAGCGCAGTCGCAGTTTACACCGATATGAGCAAGCTTGAAATCAAGCATAGTGGTCATAGCGAGCTTAACGTCCTCGGTAACGAGATCGAATCTGCCCTCGTCTATGTACTTTGTCTTTACCATGAAGCTTCCGCCGCAGGCAAGAACGTTTTTAAGTCTGAGGTAGTCAAGAAGGTTCTTCTCGTCTATTCCGCCGGTAGGCATAAAGGTGATGCCTGCGTAAGGGCCGCCCATAGAAGAAAGCATGGGGATTCCGCCTGCCGCCTCTGCGGGGAAGAACTTAACTACATCAAGTCCAAGCTCTATTGCCGCCTCAACGTCGGAAGGACGGGACGTACCGGGAACTATCGGTATATTTCTGTCAACGCAGTACTTTACGACCTTGGGGTTAAAGCCGGGGCTTACTATAAACTTAGAGCCTGCCGCTACTGCCTGATCTACCTGCTCGGTAGTAAGAACTGTTCCCGCTCCTACGAGCATATCGGGATAAGCCTTTGTCATAAGCGCGATAGCCTCAGCCGCGCACTTGGTGCGGAAGGTTACCTCAGCAACGGGAAGTCCGCCGTCACAGAGAGCCTTGGCAAGCGGTACTGCCTTTGCGGGATCCTCGATCTTGATTACGGGTACAAGTCCGTAGCTTCCGATTTCTTTACAAATAGCGTTCATTTTTTATTCCTCCAAGTGAATTTATTTTATTTTTTTGTTAGTTATTTTCGCCCAAAGCTGTCTTGACAATAGAAGATACAAGGGCGGATATATCCTCACTTCCATTATTATACACTATAATTGAAGAATTTGCAATATAAAAATCATTATCTTTTTGATTTTTCATTCTTTTTTTTGCGTCTTTTTCGCTTATACCGTCTCTTTTGCATATACGTTCAAGTCTTACGTCATCATCAGCAACCACACAGATGACCTCGTCGCACTCTTTATTAAATCCGCTCTCGAACATCAACGGCACTTCGACCAGCACCGCCATCTCCCCTGCTTTTTGGTAATCGGCGAGCATTTCTCTTACTCTCGCCTTTACCGTTTCGTGCGTAAGAGAGTTTAAAAGCTGTAATTTTTCGGGGTCGGAAAAAACTATTTTCCCAAGCTCTTTACGGTTAAGACTACCGTCCGGATTAATTACTTCACTACCAAAGTGCTTTTCTATCTCCTCGGTCATCGGGCTTCTTTTGGAGACAAATCCGTGATACACCTCGTCCGTATCTATTCTCGGTATCCCTCTTTCGTTTATAAGATTAGCTACGTGGCTTTTACCCGAGCCTATCGAGCCTGTTATTCCTATAATTTTCATTTTATTACCTTTCAATATCTCGCGTCGTCATCGAGCGCCATTTGAAGGACTCTCTGTACCTCAGCTCCATCAAGGAGTGACGGACACGCCGCCTTTCCGTTATGGACACAGTCAAGGAAGGAGTACATACTGTGCAGATGTCCGCGAAGCCAACCTATCGGAGCTTTGAACGATGGGAATATTCCAGCTGGGGCGTCATAACGTCCGCAGCACTCTAATTTCGTGTAACCTCTGTCTCCGCCGTAGCTTCCGTCCTTTGCGCTTCCGTCGTAGAACCAAAGCCAATTCGGTTCCATAAGAGAAAACTTAATACTTCCCTTTTCGCCATAGACCGCGAAGTTAAAATCGTCGTTTGAACCAACGGTCAGCTTACTTACCTCTATGCTTCCGACAGCACCGTTCTCCGTCTCACAAATCATATAAAACGCTTCGTCGGCGTTGGTGTTCCAAGGCTTACCGTCAGTTCCCAAGCGCGTGGGAAATCCTATCTGGGAACGCGCCTTAACTTTTGTTATTTTTCCGCAGAGGTGGTACATCATATCGACTGCGTGAGCACCGAGGTCATAGAGCGTACCCGCTCCGCATATATCCTTATTCTGCTTCCAACCCGCCTTCTTTTGTGGGTCAGCCGCGCTTGCGTGCAGATACTCACATCTGAAGCTTAGTATTCTGCCAAGCCTACCGTTTTCTATAAGCTCCTTTGCTTTCAGGGTAGCTGGCAGAAATCTGTTATTAAAGACCATACCGACGGTCCTATCGCAATCCTTTGCGAGAGCTGCTATCTCCTCAGCCTGACTTGCTGAGATACAAAGTGGCTTTTCGCAATAGATATGCTTACCTGCTTTAAGCGCTTTTTTAAGCGTTTCGTAATGATATATATTGGGCGTACAGATGTCTATCACATCTATTTCGTCGTCAAAGATAAGCTCGTCCTCGTTTGTAACTGCTCTATCTATACCAAGAAGCCGAGCGGCTTTTTCCGCGCTTTGCATATTAGTCGTGCAAACGCCCGCGTATTCCGCCTTAAACGGAAGGTCCTTATAGAAATAATCGAGATTTTTGACGCACCAAGAATGGGTACGCCCCATCGAGCCAAAGCCCAAGAGTCCAATTTTCATAGTTTCGGCTTCCTTTTTGAGTCGTTTTTTATATTATATAATAAAGTGCAAAAAAAAACAATACATATTTTGTAAATCCTCTTGATTTTTTTTAAAAGTTGTGATATAATACATAGGTCGGTGTGAAAAGTGTTATTTTGCCCGATATTCTATATGGAGAGATATCGAAGTGGTCATAACGGGGCTGACTCGAAAGCGGCTCACAATCGTCACTTTAATCTATCCGCAAACCCTTGAAACACTTCACTTTTTCGGAATTTTAAGTGCAGAAATTTCAGAGGTTGGTCGACAGTTTTCTATCAAAATTCCAAATCAAAATTTAATACGGAGAGATATCGAAGTGGTCATAACGGGGCTGACTCGAAATCAGTTTGTGCGAAAGCACACGAGGGTTCGAATCCCTCTCTCTCCGCCAAAAAATAAGAAGCATCCTCAAACGAGGGTGCTTCTTGTTTTTTGCGAGAATATAAATAGGGATTCGAACGCAGTGAACAAAACAACCCAGTGAGTTGTTTTATGAACGGTGACCGAAGAATTTTGCAAAGCATAACCTTAAACCAAATCCGAAATGCTTTGCAAAATTCAAGAACGAATCCCTCTCTACTATTGACTTTCTGC
>JAZOVD010000011.1:0-14192 GCA_045658525.1 Eubacteriales bacterium | reverse complement strand
TTCAAGCTCCTTTTTCAGCTCCTCCTCCGCAGGCTTTCCCGAAGCCTTTTTTATCTGAGCAGTTATAACGGAGATCAGCTTTTCCTTTTCGTTCTCGCCGTATATAAGCTCGCGTCCCGGGGCAAGCGAAAGCCCGTCAAGCATACGGACCGTGCGCTGTGAAAGCACGTCGAACTCCGCTATACGGTCTATCTCGTCACCGAAATATTCTATTCTCACGGGATTTTCATATTCCGGCGGGAAAATATCGCATATACCGCCGCGAACGGAGAACGTTCCCGTCGCCTCTACCGTATCGACTCTGTTATAACCGAGAAGCGACAGCTTTTCTATAAGCTTTTCAAGCGGTATCTCGCTTCCCTCTCCCACGTTCACCGTAGCCTCGGCAAGCCTTGCGCGCGGAACTGTATATTGGAGCGCCGCGTCGGGCGTCGTTATAAAGACGTCCGCTCCGTTTGAAGCCGCCTTATCAAGCACCGAAAGCCTCTCATGCTCGTAAGAGTGAGAGGCGCTGACCATACCGTATCCGAAATCTCTGTACGGAAACACCGCCGCTTTAAGACCGCATTCGGTAAATATTTTCGATATGAGAAATCCCGAGGCTTCATCGGGAACTACTATAAGCGTTTTGCCGCCCTTTTTCTTTTTCCAGTCGAGCGTTGCCGCAACGTAGAACGCCCCTCGCGCTCCGTCCGTAAGTCCGGTAAGAAGCACCGGTAACGGTTTTCTTGATACACTTTGCGCAACTATCTCGGCAAGTAATTCCTTGTACTCTCTTTCCGCTCTTATTGGCTGTATAAGTCTTTCCATTACGTTCCCTGTTATCCGTTATATTTGTTCATAGCTTCGCTGAATTTGCCTTCGGCTATAAGCTCCGCCGCCTTAGCCGCCCTTTCAAGGCTCTCGAAAAAACGTTCTCTTTCGTTTTCGGGAAGCTTACCGAGCACCCAGTCTGGCATCGGATAACCCGCGGGCGGCTTACCGACTCCCACGCGTATCCTTGCGAAGTTCTCCGTTTCGGTGTGATATATGATGCTTTTTATTCCGTTATGACCGCCCGCAGAGCCTTTTTCTCTTATCCTCAGCTTACCCGCATCGAGATAAACGTCGTCGTAAACAACAAGAAGCTGAGCCTCAGGGTCGAGCTTATAGAATGAAAGCGCTTCCTTTACCGACTCTCCCGAAAGATTCATAAAGGTCTGAGGTTTAAGGAAAAGCACCTTTTTACCGCCAAACACAGCTTCTCCCATAAGAGCCTTGAACTTGGCTCTGTCCATCTTTATACCGTACTTCTCGGAAATATACTCCGCGCACATAAATCCCGCGTTATGTCTTGTACGGGCATACTCCGCCCCGGGGTTTCCGAGAAACGCTATGACAAGCTCAGGCTTACCAAGCGGAGCTTTCTCCTTTTCTATGCTTTTGAATATATCAAATATGTTCGACATCATTTTTTCCTTTCTTTTTGCAAAGCGGAATGGCGGAGACGCGTAAAAACGTCTCCGCTATTTTTTATCCTTCGCTTTGTATTATACACTTTCAACGCGCGTTTGTCAATCTTAAACGGTTAAAATTATGTTAATATTGGGATATTCCGTTGACTTTTAATAGTGATTGTGTTAGAATATGGGCGTAAAACGTAATAAAATCGTGAGGTAAAAGGCTTTAAAATGGACATTATTCCGCAACTTATTCTCCAAGTAGTTCTTATAGCGTTGAACGCGGTTTTCGCCTGCGCCGAAATAGCGGTGCTGTCGATAAGCGACGCCAAAACCGCTCAGCTTGCCGCCAAGGGGGACAAGCGCGCCGTTCGGCTCGCAAGGCTGAAAAGTCAACCCGCCCGCTTCCTCGCCACGATACAGGGAGCGATAACCCTTTCCGGATTTCTCGGGAGCGCGTTCGCGGCGGACGGATTTTCCGACCCGATAGTAAACGCCATACCCTCCCTTGGAGTGACCGTCTCGCCAAAGATACTCGACTCAATAGCAGTCGTTCTTATAACCCTTGTACTTTCATTCTTCACGCTCGTTTTCGGAGAGTTAGTTCCGAAAAGACTTGCTATGAAGAACGCCGAAAAGCTCGCGCTCGCTCTTTCGACGCTCATCTCTGTCATATCTAAATTATTCGCTCCGATAGTATGGTTACTCACCGCCTCGACCAACGGAATACTCCGTCTTTTCGGCATCAATCCGAACGAAAGCGACGAGGAGGTCACGGAGGACGAAATACGTATGATGGTCGATGCAGGAAGTGAAAACGGCGCGATAGACACCGAGGAAAAGGAGCTTATACAGAACGTTTTCGAATTCGATGACATAACGGCTGGCGAAATAGCTACACACCGCACTGGAATAGCGATACTGTGGACGACTGAGACTACCTCGGAATGGGAAAAGACCATACTCAAAAGCCGTCACACGTATTTTCCCGTATGTGACGGAACTATCGACAACGTAGTCGGAGTCCTGAACTCAAAGGAATACTTCCGACTTAACCACAGAAACAAGGATAACGTTATGAGATGCGCGGTACGCGCTCCGTATTTTGTACCGGAATCAATGAAAGCCAACGTGCTTTTCAAGAATATGAAAAAGATGCGTTGTTATTTCGCGGTAGTTATGGACGAATACGGCGGAATGAGCGGAATAGTGACGATAATGGACCTGCTTGAATGTATAGTCGGAGACATCTATGACGAGCACGAGACCCCAAAAGCTCCCGAAATAGAGCCGCTCGACTCGAAAACGTGGAAGATAATGGGGGGCGCACCGATAGACGAGGTCGAAAAAGCGCTCGGAGTTTCACTCGAATGCGAAGCTGAGACGTTTGCGGGATACGTTATTAACTACGTTGGCTCTATTCCCGATAACGGAACGGTAATGACCGTTGAATCGGAGCTTCTCTCCATCAAGATAACTCACATAAAGGATCACCGTATCGAAGGAACTATGGTAACGCTTAAAAACGTACTTGAAAGCACGGTATAAAGGAGATTTGTATGTTTAAAAAGATAACGCCCGAAAAGGCAGGAGTCAGAAGTTCAAGCGTAAAAAGACTTTTAAGATACCTCGAAAAAAACGGAATAGTAATGCACAGCCTTCTTCTGATGAAGGGCGAGGCACTGTTCGGAGAATATTACTGGAAGCCGTTTGACGCTGATTTTTGTCACAGAATGTACTCACAGACAAAAAGCTACGTTTCTATCGCGGTAGGACTTCTCGAAGAAGATGGAAAATTAGAGCTTGATGCACCGATAGCGAGCTATTTTCCCGAAAAAACAGACAGAGAGCTTCCCGAATATCTGAAAAAACAGACTGTGCGCGACATGCTTACTATGTGTACCGCCTGCCATTCGCCTTACTGGTTTTCGACAACCGACCCTGACAGGACTCACGAATATCTGAACTCATCAGCCGTCATACGTCCCTCGGGCACTATCTGGGAATACGACAGCCCAGCCTCTCAGGTCCTTTCGTCGCTTGTCGAAAAGCTTTCAGGAAAAACGCTTTTCGACTATCTGTACGACAAGATCTTTTGTCACCTCGGAACGTTCAGGACCGCCAGCATACTCAAAACCCGCAACGGCGATTCATGGGGAGACTCCGCGCTTCTCTGTACTCCGCGCGATATGATATCGTTTGCGAGATTCGTAATGAACTATGGAGACTGGCACGGAAAGCGTTTAATGAACGAAAACTATCTCCGTCTCGCTACCACAAAGCAAGCGGATAACCACCGTTCCCCGTTCAGCAGATATAACGAGCAGGGTTACGGTTATCAGATATGGTGTACCAAAAACGGCTTTGCCTTCAACGGAATGGGCGGTCAGTTCACGATATGCGTTCCCGAGCTTGACACGATATTCGTCTGCACGGGAGATAACCAAGGCTACGACGGCTTCGCGTCTTTGGTATTTGCGGCGTTTGACGAATTTATCGTCTCCGAAATGTCAAGCTCCCCGCTTTCCGAAAACGAAAGCGAGTACAAGGAGCTTTGCGAATACGCATCTACGCTCACGCTCGCCGTCGCTGACGGAAATCGCTCCTCTGAATTTGAAAAGGAGCTTAACGGCAAGGTCTTTATCTGCGACCAAAACAAAGCCGGATTTGAACGTTTTTCGTTCTCGTTTGACGGCAACGGCAAGGGAGTCCTGCGTTACGTTAACGCGCAAGGAGAAAAAGAGCTTCCCTTCGGTATGACCGAAAACGTATTCACGAAATTCCCTCAGCTCGGTTACTCCGACGACAGGGGCGGCGTAGTTACGGATAACGGCTTTATGTACGATTGCGCGGTATCCGCGGGTTGGCTTGAAGAAAAAAAGCTGATCGTAAGAGTTCAGGTCATCGACCGTTATTTCGGAACTCTCGGTATGATGTTCGCGTTTAAAGATAACGAAGCGGCAATACTTATGGTAAAGACCGCCGAGAATTTCTTTAACGAATACCAAGGTGAATTTATTGCAAGAGCAGCAGAATAATAAAACATGGCGGTCTTCTCAGACCGCCATTTAAATTTATACGATGCTTTTCAAAACATTTATAAGCCCTTCGTCCGTTCCGTCAGGGCTATATGTAACCTTATCGCAGCTCTCGTCGGTAAAAAACTTGAACCAAACGAGTCCCGCGAGGTATCTTCCGTAAGTAAGCGAAAGGTGAAAGCCGTCACGGTAAAGCGAAACTCCGCCCTTTTCGGAATCAAATTCGGGCATCAGGTTTGCCTTTCCTATCACGTTTCCCGACGGGATTATATCAAGACCGTGCTTTTTTGCCGCGACCTCGGTGCTTGCCGCTATTATGCAGTCAAGCATCTTTTTTCTGTCGCAGTCGTATCTGGGAAAGTCTCCGTGCGCAGAGCCTTTTTCGTAAGCCCAGGTTCTGTGAAAAACTATTCTCGCCTGCGGGGCTTTTTCTTTTATGAAATCAAGAAGCTCGGTAATATACGGCTCATAGCTTTCAGCTATTCCCGACTGACCGCTGACCTGCTGTACCGTCACAACGTCCCATTTTTCGAGTTCAAGCGCCTCACCGACCGAGATCATACGCGTTCCGACAGCGTTTTCCTCGTAAGAATACGCTTCCTTGCCCGTCTTTACGTTTTGCGCGTGCCGTTCCAGACTGCAACCGCCTATATAAAGGTTTCTGACAAACAACTCTATCCCCGCGCTTTTCGCTATATCCTGAATATAGCGGGTAGCGTCCTGAGAAAAGCTGTTACCTATCGCAAGTATCTTCATACATTCTCCTTATCTGACAAAAGCGCAGAACGCTTCATAAGTGGAATAAACGTCTGCCTTTGACACAACCTCGTAAGGCGCGTGCATAGATATGACCGGAACTCCGAGGTCAACGGTATCGATATTCAGGTTAGCTATATACATAGCGACCGTTCCGCCACCTCCGCCATCCACCTTACCAAGCTCCGAGGTCTGCCAATCAACCCCGTTTTCGGCAAAAAGCTTACGGACGTAACCGACAAACTCCGCCGAAGCGTCACTCGTGCTCGACTTTCCTCTCGCGCCCGTGTACTTGGACATGGTAGTTCCGCAGGAGATCATTGCGCTGTTACGCTTTTCATAGACCTCGGCAAAGTTAGGGTCAAACGCAGCGTTTACGTCAGCGGAGAGACACTTCGATGCGGCTCTTACCGCTATCGGAGAATATCCCATAGACATAGCTATCTCGGTTATGATGTCAAGCAGGAGCATACTTTGCATACCAGTATTGCCCATACTTCCGACCTCCTCCTTATCAGCGAGAACACCGAGAACGGTCTTAGACGTATCAACGTCTGTAAGCGCGCGGAGAAGCGGATAAGCACAAACTCTGTCATCATGACCGTATGCTCCGATAAGGGAGCGGTCAAAACCAACGTCTCTTGCCATAAACGCGGGAACGCAGGAAAGCTCCGCGCTTATAAAGTCCTCCTCCGTTATTCCGTATTTTTCGGAAAGGATGTTGAGAACGCCCAGCTTTACAGAGCCGTCCTTATCGTCTCCGTCTTTGAGAGGCATTCCGCCGACAAGTATATTGAGCGACTCACCTGAAATGGCTGAGCCGAGAGGCTTCTGAGCCTGCTCCTGACCGAGATGCGGAAGAAGATCGTTTATATAGAATATCGGGTCGCCCGCATCGTCGCCTATACGGACCGTGACCTTACTTCCGTCTTTCTTGACTATAACTCCGTGAAGCGAGAGCGGGATAGCCGTCCACTGATATTTTTTGATGCCGCCGTAGTAATGGGTCTTAAAGAACGCCATTCCCGAATCCTCGTAAAGCGGCATCTGCTTCAAATCTATTCTCGGAGAATCTATATGCGCGGCAAGTATTCTTATTCCGTCGTTATCGAGAGGCTCGGAGCCTACCTTGAACACGTAAATGCTCTTACCGCGGTTGTCGTAATATTTTTTATCTCCGACGTTCAGCTTATCTCCGAGCTTATACTCGGTAAACCCTGCCGCCTTGACCATAGCTACCGCATAGTCCGACGCTTCTCTTTCGGTCTTCCCCGCATCAAGGAAGCTCTTATATTCCTCTGAAAACGCAAATATCCTGTTCTTCTTTTCAGCATCCGCGTTATCGTAAATATTCTTTTTCTTTACCGTAAGCTTATCCGAAAGCTTTTCTTCGTTACTCATCGTATATTTCCTTTCTGTGTTTAAATGAACGGTCTTCTGTCAAGCACGAGTTTAAGCGGCTTATCCGTAACTATCTTTCCCGGAAGGAACTGTTGAAGCTCCGCAAGCGCGCATACAGTTCCGAAAAGCGCGTGGAGGTCGTTAAATCCATCGTGAGTTTCGTAATCAAGACCGTTCAGGTAATCTATGAGCTTGACAGCGAAATCCTCTATCCTCGCCTTGCCCTCAGCGTAACGGTACGCTGTCTGACGCATGGCGCGGCTGAGACAGTATATCCAGTCTATCTCCAAAAAGCCTATACATTTACCAAAGCTTGCGGGAAGAGCGTTTTCATCGTACATCTTTATACAGCTATCTATCATCTTTTCCGGATACATAATCGGCATCTTGGCGTATTCGTGGTTGAACAGATAGTGGAACGCTCCCGCCATATACGTATATATCGGACCCCTGCTCATCGGTTCTTTTACGGTTCTGTCCCATTTGGAGGAATACTCCGCTTTGTCCGAATCGCCCTTACGCCAAAAACCGGTAACAGGGTCGGCGTTCTCGGCAAACCACGTAAAATAGTTCTCGCAGAACTCAGGCGTTGCCTCGCCAGCGTTTACCAGAGCCGCGTAAACTCCCGCACCCTTATGTGATTCCGACCACGGGTTATTAAGCCAATCCTGAGACTCCAAAAGTCCGTAAAGACCTTCCTTTGAGAGGTACTGATGAAGCCCGTAAAGCGGATAAAGCGGCTTTGCGTCGAAAAGCTCGATCGCCGCCGCACAGTGCGCGGTAGTATGTATAGTGTGGTGCGTCGCCTCAGTAAACATACCCGTCTCTTTATTTTGAAGCGAACGGAGAGCGTCAAGTCTCGCCTTTCTTACCTCGGGAGTACAGGCAAACTCGCCTATTGTGTAAAGTATGTTCATAGCGTCCGCGCAACCGTATTCGTTTATACCCAGCTCGCGGTTTCCTTTTTCATTCTGCCAAAGCCATCTGGCATACTCTCCCTCTTTTGCAAGCTTATGACTTTCAACTGTCTTATGTATCGCTTTAACGATATTTCTTATATCAAGCTTCTCCATAATACTATCTCCTTTTCGTCAAATGAACGGTCTTCTGTCGAGAACGAGTCTGAGCGGCTTATCGGTAATTATCTTACCCGGAAGCGCTGCTTGAAGCTCAGCAAGAGCGCAAACTGTTCCGAAAAGCATGTGCAGGTCGTTAAATACGTCATCGGTCTCGTGATCGGTATTATTTAACTGCCAAACGAACTTGACCGCGAAATCGGCGAGTCTCGCCTTACCCTCCTCAAATCTGTGCGGGGTCTGGCGCATAGCTCTGTTAAGGCAATATATCCAGTCGATCTCTATAAATCCCGCGCGCTTTCCGAAATAGTCGGGGAGCGCGTTTTCGTCGTACATTCTGATACAGCTATCTATCATTTTTTCCGGATAAGCGAGCGGCATTTTTGCGTGCTCGTGATTGAAAAGATAATGAAATCCGGCTGCCATATACGTGAATATAGGGCCATGAGCAGGTGGAGCACAGTGTTCTTTTTCATACGGAGCATGTTCAGCGTATCCCTTTTTCCAAAAGCCTGTTACAGGGTCAGCGTTTTCGCGGAACCACTCAAAATAATTTTCGCAGAACTCGGGGGTAGCCTCACCCGCGTTTATCAGAGCCGCGTAAACTCCCGCTCCCTGATGTGACTGCGGCCAAGGATTATGGACCCAATCAAGTCCGTCAAGAAGCGCGTAGAGAGCGTCCTTTTCAAGATACTGATGAAGCTCGTAAAGCGGATAGAGCGGCTTTGCGTCAAAAAGCTCAAGCGCCGCCGCACAGTGAGCGGTGGTGTGTATCTTGTGGTGGGTCTCCTCATAGAAAAGTCCCGTTTCTTTATTTTGGAGCGATTGAAGCGCTTTTATTCTCGCCTCTCTCACTTCAGGTGAGCAAGCAAAATCGCCTATGATATAGAGAATATTCATTGCGTCCGCGCAGCCGTACTCGTTTACGCCAAGTCTGCGGGTCCCTTTTTCATCCTGCCATATCCATCTTGCGTATTCGCCTTCCTTTTCAAGCTTATGGCTGGCTACTACCTTTCGCACCTTATCTATTATCGGGCGTATATCAAGCTTTTCCATTATACTTCTCCCTACCATATCTTTGTAATTTTATTTTAACATTAATTCTCTGTTATGTCAACATTTTATCGTTTTAATATTTAACAAAAATACCACCCGTTTTTTATTGACTTTTACTTAAAAGTATGCTACCATTGTTAGGCAAATATTAAAGTTCAGAAAAGAGATACGAATGGAGAAAACTGTTTTCACCGATAACGGAGTGGCAGTTCACGGCTACCAAAACAAAAATATCGGTTCCTTTGCCATATCGCTTTTCATTCGTGCCGGAACGATGTACGAGGGCGCGGACGAAAACGGATTCACGCACTTTTTCGAGCACGTAGTGTTCCGCAATATAAACGCATGTATGGACGGAAAGCTTTACGAAACGCTTGACCTTTGCGGTCTTTATTTCAACGCCGCGACTTACGTAAATTATATCGAGTTCACCATAAGCGGCTCAAAGCGTCATTTCAAGAAAGCCGCCGAAATTATATGTCACGTCCTTTCACCGTTAAAAATAAAAGCCGACGGCATTCTGCCCGAAAAAAAGCGTATCAAGGCTGAGATACGCGAAAACGACGAGGCTGGGCGTCACTTCTTTGACAGTATAGCCTATGAAGGCTCACCGCTCGAACGCTCTATAACGGGAAAATGCCCCGACATAGACCGCTACGGCATCAGAAAGCTCAGAACGGCGATCAAAAAGCTTATGACAAAAGAAAATATGTTTTTCTACGTCGGCGGTAATTTCGACGATAAGGGGATAGATCATTTAATCTCGGAGATAGAAAAGCATACCGTTTTTTCCGGAGACAGGCTTGAAAATATCGCACCCCTGCCAACGGATTTCGCAAAGCGCGATTGCCGCATTGCGGTAAAGAACGCCCAAACCACGACCGTAAAGCTCTCGTTTGATATAAGCAGCGAGGGTCATACCGTATCGGAGCTTTTCTGTTTGGGAGACGCGCTTTTCGCGGGCGAAAGCTGTCCAATGTACCGCGAGCTTTCGGAAAACACGGGACTTATATACAGCTATGACGACTCAGTCGTTTGCTATGGGAATTTTTCCGTACTTAGCGTTACTTACGAGGTGCGCGCGGACAAGCTGATAAAAAGCCTTGACGCCGTTCTTCATATACTCGCAGACGCAAAAAAGAACCTCGGCAAGCGGCTCCCGTACATTTTACCCGCATACACCGACAACATCTACACGTCTCTTGACGACGCTGAGAGCATAGCTTCCGATTTCGGATATTATAATCATATTCTCGGTTGCTCTTACGCTGATATAGAAGCAAGGAGACGGGAGTTTGAGAACGTTTCGCCTGATGCGATAACGCGGCTTGCCCACGAAACATTTAACCCCGAACGCACAGTTATCGCGATAAAAGGTAATAAAGACAAAATAGATGCCGAAAAAATAAGAAAAATGTGCTTTGACATATTAAGATAAAAAACCGCGCTCTCGCGCGGCTTTTTTTATTCGTCTTTATACACCCATTTGCCGTAAACTTCAAGGAAATTCTCGCCACGACCGTCAGGATTATGCTCTTTGGGGTCAAACAAGCTCGGCTCAAACTTCCTTTTCTCGCCGTTAAAGGTGTAATACCACCCGTCAAAAACGTATCCCTCTACCTCGTCCGTCTCGGGAATTTCCATATCGTCCGAAAACTCAACGGTAACAGGATACCTATCCGGATACTGGTTAAACACTATATAAAACGGCTCCTTGGGCTTTACGTAATCCCAAATAAAAACCGAAAGCAACGCAACCACGGTAAACACGACTATCGCTACCGCGATAAGCTTTAATATGTAGTTACGTTTTTCCGCAGATAAATTCATTTTTGCCGTTTCCTTTCGTTTTTTACGACCTTGCCCAACGGGTGTAAGTTCCCTCGGAAAGCTCCTCGGTCTTACCGTCAACGGTAACGGTTGCCGTTACGCCGCTCGGCACGGTGAAGCAGTATCTTATATCATCACCCTCGTAAGCCCATTCGGAAACAACGCTTCCGTTTCTGGTATCTATACGCGCCTTTGCGCTTCCGAGACGCTTATCGGGTATGGGGCAGATAAACACGTGCTTATATGCGGGTGCGTTTTCGTCGGGTCTGATACCTGCAACAGTTCTGTACATCCACGAGGCGACCGCTCCGTAAGCGTAGTGGTTGAAGGAGTTCATATCCTTAGACCAGACGCTTCCGTCCTCTTTGAGACCGTCCCAATGCTCCCAGATGGTAGTCGCGCCCATATTGACCGAGAACAGCCACGACGGGAATTTCTCTTGAAGAAGGAGCGTATATGCTTTATCGGCTCTGCCTATCTCGGTAAGGGTATCGAGCAGGTACGGAGTACCGACGAATCCCGTTTGGAGTCTGTCGCCAAACGCCTCGATAAGCTCTACAAGTCTTTTACCGAGAGCTTCTTTAAGCTCAGCGTCAACAAGACCAAAATGTATCGCGAGAACGTGAGCCGTCTGCGTATCGCACGTCAGTTTACCGTCCTTTACATATTCACGGTTGAACGCTTCTTTGATCTTAGGAAGCATCGCCTCGTATTTTGAAACATCCTTACCAAGTATCTTACCCGTTTTTACGGTAAGACCGCATGATAAATAATAATAGGCGGTGGCGATGAGCTGCTCGTTCGTAGCTCCCCTGTACGAGCCTTCGGGCGCATCAAGTCCGAGCCAGTCTCCGAAATGACCCGGCACTGTCCAGATATAATTTTCCGAGCGACTTTCGATAAAGCCTAACCACTTTTTCATAGCCTCAAAGCCGTCCGAAAGAACGGTCTTATCGCCGTACGCCACATACACCTCGTACGGAACGACCGCCGCGGCGTCCCCCCAAGCTGCCGAGCCCATTTCATTATTATCCTTATAGAAGCAGTTAGGAACTACTCTCGGCACCATTCCGTCGGGCTTCTGAGCAAGAGAAAGATCGTGGAGCCATTTTTTATAGAATTTTTCACTATCGTAGTTGATACAGCCCGTACGGCAGAACACCTCGGTGTCTCCCGTCCAACCAAGTCTTTCATCTCTTTGAGGGCAGTCCGTGGGAACGTCAACGAAGTTACCCTTCTGTCCCCAGATAATGTTTTCATAGAGCTTATTTATCTTGGCGTGACCGCATTTGAAATATCCTGTACGTTTAAGATCTGAGCAGATAACGACAGCCTCGAAATTTTCGGGCTTTATCTCCTCGCACCAATCGATAAGCTGAACGTAGCGAAAGCCGTAAAAGGTATATCTCGCCTTATAGGTCTGAGTTCCGTCCTTTAACGTATATTCGATAAGAGCGTCTGCGCTTCGGTAGTTTTCTGTATAGAAATTGCCGTCCTTATCAAGTATCTCCGCGTGCTTTACCTTTACAGTCTGTCCCGCTTTACCCGTAACGGTGAATTTAAGGTAACCGGTTATCTCCTGACCGAAATCAATGACCGTTTCGCCGTTAGGAGTTACGATGACCTTCTTCGGGCGTATGCTCTCTATCTCTTTTACGTACTCGCCCTCAAACGCGACCAGCTTATCAACGTCCTGCTCATACGGAAATACCTTTTCGCAAAAATCGGGAACGACCCTTGCATCGGTTTTCTCGCCGTCATAGATGCTTGAAGCGAGCGTTTCGGACTTTGCGGCTGTCCAGCTTTCGTCTGTAATGATAAGCTCCTCAGTGCCGTCCTTATATTTGATAGAAATCGCGGCTATAAGAGCGGGAACCTCTCCATACTGTGCCCCGTGATCCTTTTTGGCGACACCCATACGCTCTCCCCACCAACCGCTTCCGACACCGACCGTTATATCGTTGTCCTTACAAAGCATATCGGTTATATCGTACGAAAGGTACTGTATGCGTTTTTCGTACTCTGTCCAGCAGGGTGTAAGAAGTGCATCGCCTACTCGCTTACCGTTTACGTAAGCTTCGTAGATACCGAGCGCCGAAATTTGAAGCTCCGCTCTTTCAAGCTCACCGTTAAGCACGAATTGTTTTTTGAATTTAGGTACTCGCTTCTCCCAAGAAGGGGCTGCGCTTATATACTTAGCCTGTTTGATAAATTCCATATATCATTTCTCCTTTTCTATGAAAAACGTCGCTTCCATATCCGCAAACGAAAGTGCTGCCGCAAGCGGGAACATCTCAAACGCCTTTCCGACGTTTCTCTTTTCCTCATCTCCGCCCGCTGAAAATCCCATGTGGTATCTTATGGCGAACGCTTCCTCGCGGGTAAGCTTCATATATCCCGATACGATATACACCGATTTTTCTCCGTGTCCGTAAGGAAGTCTGTCGTTTATCTCATAAGTAGGTACTGTCTGCCATTTACCGTTTGCGTCCTTTACGTTACGGCTTCCGACGGTATAGAAATTAGTCTTACATACGTCGTGAAGAAGTGCCGCTATCGCTATGCTTTCATCCGAATAATCAAGCCCGTAAACGCTCTTTACGCGTTCTCTGGCAAGATAATCTTTAAGACAGTGATATACGTTCAAGCTATGGCGAAGAAGTCCGCCCTCAAACGCGTAGTGATATTTAGTGCTTGCCGGCGCGGTAAAAAAGTCGCAGCTTTTTGTAAGATAATCAAGAAGCTGCTCCGCTCCCTCTCTGTGTATGTTGTTTTTATATATTTCTATAAATTCCGCTCTATCTGTCTCTAAGCTCATACGCGATCTCCTTTTTACAACGATTCTTAGATAAGTATATCACACTTCTTTATTAAACGCAAGACAAGTTTTAAAAAATTTCAAAAAACAGAGACATTTTACAGTTGAAATCTCTATTCGAAATGATATAATGATACCAGCTTGATCTTGGAGGTAGGACAAATGAACAATATCGTACTCATAGGAATGCCGGGAGTAGGAAAAAGCACCGTTGGAGTAATACTCGCAAAGCTTACGGGAAAGAGCTTTGTAGATACAGATCTCGTTATACAAAGCGAGACCGATATGCTTTTAAAAGACATAATAGCCGAACGCGGCATCGACGGATTTATAGAGCTTGAAAACAGGATATGCGCCTCGGTAAATGTCAAAAACTCCGTAATAGCAACAGGCGGAAGCGTGGTTTACGGTGAGGACGCGATGAGGCATCTGCGTTCTATCGGAACTGTCGTTTATTTAAAACACGATATTGACATACTCAAAAAACGTCTTTCCGATCTCAAAGGCAGGGGAGTTATACTGCGCGAGGGTCAGGATCTCGACTCGCTTTTCGAGGAGCGCGCCCCTTTGTACGAAAAATACGCTCACGCCGTAGCGGATTTAAAGGACGGTAACATAGAGGACAACGTTGAAATAATACTTTCCCTTATCTCTTGAACAATAAATATCCCCCCGTAAAACGGGGGGTATTTCAGTTTCGGGCATAGCCCTAATAGTACTGGCTACGCACAAGTGCGTTTTAGATTGGCCTGCCAGCCATGCAATTGTTACTTACCAC
>JAZOVD010000010.1:0-4520 GCA_045658525.1 Eubacteriales bacterium | reverse complement strand
ATCCGACTTTAGAAGCATGATACTCAAAAAGAGCGGTACGGACGTACCCGTTACAAGGCTGCGCAAAATAATAGAGCTTAAAGGCGAGGACGTTGACGATACGGTCATTGAGAGCTTGAAGGAGCTTGTCGTATCAAAGCTCGCGGAGAGCGCGTCTGTACGTCGCAGTCCTATCTCGACCTCGATGTCGGTAATGCAAAGACCCGGACGCTCCGACGCCTTTACCGAGGAGATAAAGAGCGTACTTTCTCTTATGTATCCCGACAAAAATATCGCTGTATATACGGGAAAAGAATATATTTTTTCCGAGCAGCTGACGAGAAAAGAGAACGAGGTGTTCACCTCGTTCGTTAAAAACCCTCTTTCTCAGGTAACTCCGGGCGAAAAGGAAAAGGAGCACGAGCCTGTCTCCGAGACCCAAATATCCGAGGGTTTCAATAACGCGAGTTATACGGAGCTTGCCGAGTTCAAGGAAAAGCTTGGGCTTAAAATGGATATAGACGACCTTATGTGCGTCCAGAACTATATACTTTCCGAAAGCCGTGAGCCTACTTACGCGGAAATAAAGATAATAGACAATTTCTTTTCCGAAAGCTTCAGAAACACCACCTGCGAGACTATACTCGACGGAGTTGAGATACTTGATCCCAACGTAAAGGAAGCTTGGGAGCATTATAAATCAAGCTCGAAAAAGCAACATTCTATTTCTGATATTTTCGAGGCATCGAAGAAGAACGTGTCATCGGAAAACGTAATAGATATTGGTGAAAACCGCGGTATAAAGCTTAAATGCGATAACGGAAAAGAGCTTATACTTATGCTCGGAAGCGAGAGCAGAAACCGTTCCGTTTCCTCTGTTCCGTACGACGGAGCGGCAGAGTGTCTCGGAAACGCTTCACTTAATATGCTCGAAAAGCTTGGATACGTTTACGATTCGTACAGAGTTACAGGCGTTTCGGATAAAAGTGATAATATCTGCCGTCAGGAGCTTTCCTTTGAGGGCTACTCCGAGCACGCTTCGGAAATGTCCGTGCCTTGCTCGGGCTGTACCCGTATAATAAACGATTTCTATACAAGAAAGCAGCTTGAAATATGCGCCGTACTTGGTCTTGCTGACGGAAACTCGGTTTCTGCTCTTTCGGTTAAAGCGCCTGAGGCGGGAGACGTTGTTTTCCTGATAGGCGGTAAGACCGGTAAGGACGGCTCTCAATGTTTTAGCGAGATACCGTTATCCGAGGACGGTCATCCGGAAAACGAAAAGGGTGAATTTGTTCCGGTCAGCCGTGCGGGAATATTAAGCTCACTCAGACGTTTGCTTCTCAGGGAAGATGTAGTTGAGCTTGTTCAGTCTGTTCGCGCGGTAGGAAACGACGGTATTCCGTGTGCCGTGGGCGATATGGCTAAGGGCGTAAACGTGCATTGTGATGCCGTTCCGCTTAAATACGACGGAGTTTTTGTATCAGACATAATCCTCAGCGGCTCTCAGGACAGAATGATCGTCTGCGTAAAGCCGAATAACACCGAGAAGTTCATTTCGATCTGTAACGAGGAAAACGTTCTGTGCGCACAGATAGCGGAGATAACTGATAACGACAGACTTACCGTGTATTCCGACGACAAGTGTAAGGCGGCGTCTCTTACGAATGAGTTTATAATGAGCGGAGGCGCGGAGAAGCATCTTGGCGCATCTGTTGATAAAGCTCCCGAGCTTCCCGCATCTAAGGCTCTTGAAGTTGCGAAAGCGCCGTTTGACGGAATAAGTCCGCTTAAAAAGCTCTTTGTTAAGGACGTAAAATACGACTTTGCGGGTGCTGTGAACGTGGTTTTAAAGGAGCTTAAAACCATAGGTGGCATAACCGATATGCGTTTTGATGAGACGGCAGGCGGAAGTTCGGTCACAGAGCCGTTTTCGAGCCGAGTTCCGGACGCATCCGTCCGTTATCTTAATTATAAGGGAGAAAAGGTATATTCAAACGGAAAGCCGCTTTGTTCGGCAATAGCGCTTGGGCTTTCGCCCGTTATAAGCGATAACGACCCGTATAGAGGTGCGTATCTGTCTGTTACCGAGGCGATAATGAAGCTTGTAAGCTCGGGCTTTGGTGACGGTGAAAGCTATACCGCGCTTTTCGAGTATCTTCCGGAGCATAGAAAGAGCGGAAAGCGTCTTGGTGTTGCTGTTTCGGCGACTCTGGGTGCGTTTGAGGCTCAAAGCAAGCTTGGCGCTATCTCGCTCGGCGGAAGAATATCAATGGCTAACGCGGATAAGGAATATGAGCAATGCTCTGCGGTATCGGCGTTTGCCGTAAGCACGGGATACAGTGATAAGATAATAACCCACGACTTCAAAAACGTTGGCAGCAAGGTCATACTTATGAAGCCCGAATGTGAAAAGAACAGCGGACTTCCCGAGGCGGAAAGCCAACTTGAAATAATAAAGACCTTCAACGCTATCGCAAAAAGCGGTAAGGCTCTTTCCGCTTGCTCCGTTACTTCCGAAAGTGCAGCGGCGGGTATAATAAAGATGTGTCGCGCCTCAGGTCTGGGCTTTGAATTTGCCCCCGAATGCGATATTGACGTCATTTTCGATAACTGCTACGGTGCGCTCGTGATAGAGCTTTCCGCTGATGCCGAGATCCCGAAGGACGCTGAGTATCTCGGAAAGGTAAGCTCTGACAAAGCTATATCCTACAAGGGCGACGCGGTCTATGTTGAGGCTGATGCGTTAGAAAACGCGGTCGCGCCCCACGAGGTCATGGAGATAGGAAAGAGATTTATATATCTTAAAAAGCCTTGCGACGGTTACGGAAAGGCTGATACCGTATCAAAGGGAACGGTCAACGCGGTTATTCCCGTTACCACGATCGGCTGTGACGTGTTTGATATAAAGGCGAGGTTTATCGAAGCCGGCGCCTCGTGTGAGACGGTGGCGTTTTCGGAAAATAACGTATCGTCGTTTGCGGAGGCTATTGATAGGGCGGATATACTGTATCTTCCCGATAGCTTCAATTCAGGTTTCTTTATGAAAGCTGTGTTGACGAAGCCCGAGATCGCGGAAAAGCTCTTGAAGCTTCGCAATAGAGGCGGACTTATATACGGTGCAGGCTCTGCTTTCGAGGCTTTGCTTGCGAGCGGTCTGCTTGAAGTTGACGGAGATAAGCTCGATATAAGCGGGAACTCTATGCCCGGTCTTACCAACTCTATGGTCGATATAGAGATCTCCTCGGTCATAAGTCCATTTATGAGACTTGTAAGAGCGGGTGACAGATGCAAGAGTATTGTCAGAGGAAAGAGGCTCAGACTGTGCGGAGACGCGGATTATATAGCGGAGCTTGCGAGAAGCGGACGTGTGGTATCTCAGTTTGCTGACGGAGATAACCTACTCGAAGGTCTTTGCTCGCTTGATGCTATTACGTCTGCTGACGGACGCGTTATGGCTCAGATAAGCAGACCGGACAGAGTTGGTTCTGTTTTGGGAATACCGACACTTGATATAATACGCTCTGCAGTCGGATATTTTGATACAAACGAGAAGCAAGATGAAGAATAAAAATGTAAAAACTCAGACTGCGGGTGCGATGCAGTCTCCCTCGAAAAGCGTTTGGGATAAAGCGTTTCCGTTTGTTACGGGTGCGCTTGTTCTGGTCATAGTAGCCCTTATCGTTGCCATAATATTGGTGAAGGTCGGAGCGTTTGACGCAAAGCCCGAGGATCTTTCAAAGTATGCGCCGGAGCTTGCAAGCGAGGAGCAGTACAGTGAGGGGAACTACAAATACGCGCTCCTGAAAGACGGAAACGCGATCATAACGGGTCTTGTAACGGAGGCTGATGGCGTAAGTGAGCTTCATATACCGTCCGAAATAGGCGGGAAAAAGGTAACGGCGATAGCTGATAAGAGCTTTTATCTTGAAATGCAGATAAACAGAGTGATTATTCCCGAGGGGGTAACGTATATCGGTTATCAGGCGTTTTACGGTTGTGTACGTCTCGAAATGCTTTCGCTTCCGTCAACTCTTACGGTAATAAGAGAATGCGCGTTTGAATCCTGCGGATACCTTGACGGTGTAAGCTTTGGTGGCACGCACGAGGCGTGGTCGGGAGTAAAGATAGGTGAAAATAATTCCGCGTTGAGCTATGTGTTGGCATTAGGATAATAAAAAAGGAAAGCGAAAGCGCGTTCCATATAAGGGATTTTTTGAAATATTAAAGAATTTATAGGAAATTGCACTTTCAAGCGGTCAAAAGAAAATTAGAACTCGGATATTTAATCTGAGTTCTTTTTCTTTGTAAAATATTTTTTCAAAAACAGTTTGTTTCCTATTGACAAACAACTATGCGATGAGTATAATAGTATTGATGTCAATCTATGTGAGGGGTGTATGATGGAAAGAGAAGAATGTACGAAAATCTTAAAAGCGTTAGCGGACGATACTCGTATGCAGATATTTGAAATGTTGCGTGGCGGTACGCTTTGCGGTTGCAAAATCTTGGAGCAACTCAATATTACACAACCCACGCTTTCC
>JAZOVD010000009.1:0-37118 GCA_045658525.1 Eubacteriales bacterium | reverse complement strand
CACTTTCTTATGCAAAAGGGGATATGAACGTATATACCAAGCTTATTCATCGTCAAGCTTCAAGACCGCCATAAACGCCTCGGGCGAAACCTCTACGCTACCGAGCTTGCGCATCTTCTTTTTACCCTCTTTCTGCTTTTCAAGTAGCTTTTTCTTACGGGTTATATCTCCGCCGTAGCATTTCGCGAGAACGTCCTTACGCATAGCCTTGACGGTCTCTCGCGCGATGACCTTTCCGCCTATCGCCGCCTGTATCGGTATCTCAAACAGGGCGCGCGGGATATTTTCTTTGAGCTTTTCGGCTATACGTCTCGCTCTTGTGTATGCCTTTTCCTCGTGAACGATAAAGGAGAGCGCGTCAACTATGTCACCGTTAAGGAGGAAGTCGAGCTTGACGAGCTTTGATTTGACGTAACCCATAAACTCGTAATCGAGCGACGCGTACCCTTTACTGCGGCTCTTTAACGCGTCGAAAAAGTCGTAGATTATCTCGTTGAGAGGAAGCTGATAATGAAGCTCTGTCCTTGTTGTGTCGAGATACTTCATATCGGTAAATACACCGCGTCTTTCCTGACAGAGATCCATTATACCGCCAACGTAGTCCGTGGGAGTTATTATGCTCGCCTTGACCATTGGCTCGTATGCCGTCTCTATCTCGTCCTGCGCGGGATAGTTAGAGGGGTTGTCTATGAATACCGTTGTTCCGTCGCGCTGTTCTATCTTGTAGATAACACTCGGCGCGGTGGTTATTATGTCGAGGTTGAACTCTCTTTCGAGTCTTTCCTGTATTATCTCCATGTGGAGAAGTCCGAGAAATCCGCAACGGAAACCAAATCCCAGAGCCGCTGAGGTCTCGGGCTCATAGGAAAGCGCGGCGTCGTTTAATTGGAGCTTTATAAGAGCCTCGCGCAGATCCTCGTATTTTGCCCCGTCCTCGGGGTATATTCCCGAATAGACCATAGGCTGAGCCTTTTTAAATCCGGGAAGCGGCTCTGTCGCGCCGTTTTCCGCGCTCGTTACGGTATCTCCGACGTTTGTGTCCGAAAGCGTTTTTATTGACGCGGTCAGATAACCGACCTCGCCCGCGTACAGGCAGTCGCATTTTGAAAGTCCGAACGGTTCAAGATGACCGACGTCTATGACCTCAAAGGTCGCGCCTGTGTTCATCATTCTTATTTTATCACCCGAACGCACCTTGCCGTCCATTACTCTTATGTTTACGACGACGCCGAGGTAAGAATCGTAATACGAGTCGAATATAAGAGCCTTTAACGGAGCGGTCTCATCGCCCTTCGGAGGCGGTATCTGGTCAACTACGGCGGCAAGAACGTCGGGAATGTTAAGTCCTGTTTTTGCCGAGACCGCGGGACAACCGTCGGCTGGGATCCCTATAACGTCCTCGACCTCGTTTCTTGCTCTTTCGATGTCAGCCGAGGGAAGGTCTATCTTGTTGACTACGGGAATGACTTCGAGGTCTGCGTCTATCGCAAGATAAGCGTTAGCGAGCGTCTGAGCCTCGACTCCTTGGGTAGCGTCAACTATGAGAAGCGCGCCCTCACAGGCGTTGAGTGAACGGGAGACCTCGTAGTTAAAGTCAACATGACCGGGGGTGTCTATGAGATTCAGGATATAGTCCTCTCCGTCTGTGTGCTTGTACAGCATACGGACAGCGCGGGCTTTTATGGTTATACCGCGTTCCTTTTCAAGCTCCATATTATCAAGGAGCTGTTCCTCCATCTCGCGCGAGGTGACTGTACTCGTGGTTTCCAGTAAACGGTCGGCGAGCGTGGATTTTCCGTGGTCGATATGTGCTATTATAGAAAAATTACGTATGTGAGACTGACGTTCGGTCATAATAGGCTTAGAACCTCTCTTTTTATTCTGTAACTTTTATTATAACGCATATCCCGATAAAAATCAAGAGGGATTTCAAAAAATCGCACTATATTGTATTTTTATATATAATACATCAAATATGTACAAAATAGATAAAAAAACGGCTGTTTTTTTGTGAGATAGGATATTGAAAAAATCTTCCAAAAGTTGTATAATGTCTATTAACGGACGAAATATGGGTTTTGTCCAAAATACAAATTCCTATCAAAGGAGAAAATGATATGAAATTCAGAAGAATACTTTCACTCGTGCTCGCCGTTCTCTGTGTGATGAGCGTTACGAGCCTCGTTTCCTGCGGAGCTAAGAACTACGCGGAAAACAACACTGAGTTCGTAATAGGTATATCCGGACCTCTCAGCGGTGACGCTGCGGTTTACGGTCAGGCTGTACAGAACTCTGCTCAGCTCGCCGTTGACGAGATAAATGCGGCGAACGGTCTTAACGGAACCAAGTTCAAGCTTGTCGTTCTTGACGATAAGGCTGACGATCAGGAAGTAAAGACCACCTACAACGCACTTCTCAAGCAGGGAGTTCAGGTAACTCTCGGAACTGTTACCACGGGTGCGGGTCTTGCGTTCACCGATCTTTCCGTAAAGCACAATATGTTCTTCCTTACACCTTCCGCTACCGGTGACGATATTCCCGCTAACGCAAACGGATTCCAGATGTGCTTCGCTGACAGTAACCAGGGAACAGAGGCTGCTAAGTACGTAAACAGTCTTTTCAAGGATAAGGGTGCTACGATAGGCGTTCTTTCCAAGTCCGATGATGCTTATTCCACCGGAATACTTACCAAGTTCAAGGCTGAGCTTGATTCTTCCATAACTCTTAAAGAGGCTTCCTTCTCCGGAAAGAGTGTTGCTTCCTTCGCGTCTCAGATACAGACCCTCAAGGATTGCAAGTTCATATTCATGCCTATATACTACACTCCCGCTTCTCAGTTCATAAAGGAAGCTAAGGACATCGTAGCTCCTGACGCTGTATATTACGGCTGTGACGGTCTTGACGGTATAAACACCGTTGAGAACTTCGACGTAAACGCTATACCCCAGGAGATCTCCTTCCTTTCTCACTTCAATTCCGAGGCTACCGAGGGTCCTGCGACTGACTTCATCACTAAGTACACTGCAAGATTCGGAGCTTCCACACTCAACCAGTTTGGTGCTTCCGCTTATGACTGCGTATATGCTATCTTCGGAGCTATGAAGAAGGCTATCGATGCGGGCAAGCAGATTCCCGTAAACATCAGCCCCTCTGCTCTTTGCGAGATACTTAAAGAGCAGTTCCACGGCGGCTACACCTTTACCGGTATAACGGGTGAGTATAAGGACGGTGTTCAGTCCAGCATTACCTGGGACGATAACGGTTACGTTAAGAAGACCGCTATGAAGTTCATCGTAAACCCCAACAGAGCTCAGTAATTTCAAAAAAATTATAAGGGATTTGCCGACGTGAATCGTATTGCGTCGGCAAATTCTTGCCTTTACAGAATAAATTATATAGCCGTCTTACGGCGGCGCGGAGATTTCAACAATGGATTTCTTGATTAACCTTATAAACGGTCTTAGCCTTGGCGGTATCTACGCGATGATCGCGCTTGGCTATACTATGGTCTATGGAATAGCGAAGATGCTTAACTTCGCTCACGGAGACATAATAATGGTTGGCGGATACACGATATACGTATTTCTTACGATGTCAGGTCAGCCAATACTCGCTATCGTTATGGCGGTAATAATCTGTGTGATTCTCGGAATAACTGTGGAAAAGGTGGCTTACAGACCGCTTCGCGGCGCGTCTCCTCTTGCCGTACTTATAACGGCGATAGGAGTCAGCTATTTTCTCCAAAGCCTTGCCCAGATGATATTCGGATCTGCGCAGAAGTTCGTCGTAATAGCCGAGCTTGGAAACGTAAATATAGGCCCATTGAAGATAAGCATAGGAACTCTCATAACACTTGCCGTTTCCGTGACGGTCATGATAGTTCTCAGCCTCTTTATCAAATTCAGTAAGACAGGACGCGCTATGGTCGCGGTTTCCGAGGACAGAGGCGCGGCGCTTCTTATGGGTATCGACGTAAACAAGATAATAACCATAACCTTTGCGATAGGATCGGCGCTTGCGGCGGCGGCAGGAGTGTTCTATCTCCTTAAATCGCCCGCGATGTTCAATACGTTTGGTGCGCTTCCCGGTATAAAGGCTTTTACGGCGGCGGTCATAGGCGGTATCGGAAGCATACCAGGCGCGATGATCGGCGGCATACTTCTTGGAGTAATAGAGACGTTATGTCAGTCGGTGACGGTCCTTTCACCCTATACGGATGCGATAGAGTTCACCATACTCATAATAATACTTCTTATCAAGCCCGACGGATTGCTTGGAAAGAAAAAGAGAGAGAAGGTGTGACGGTATGTTGAAGAAGCTCGATTTAAAGCGATATATAAACTATATCATTCTCATCTCCGTAGCTCTCGTGCTTACGGTGCTCTCTCTGGTGGAGGCTCTTGACGGACTTACCGTTGCCTTCCTTGAAAAGGCAATGATGAGTGCCGTGCTTGCTATGTCACTCAGTCTTGTCGTAGGATTCCTCGGCGAGCTTAGCCTCGGTCACGCGGGATTTATGTGCGTAGGAGCGTTCCTCGGCGGAAAGATAGCCGCCGTGTTTGCCGCTACCGCGCTTGGAAATTCCGTATTTACCCTTATTTTATCCCTTATCGCAGGCGGCGTATCAGCGGCGTTTTGCGGATTTATTATCGGACTTCCCGCGCTTCGTCTTAAAGGAGACTACCTTGCGATAGTTACGCTCGCGTTCGGAGAAATAGTAAGAGTTATCTTTATGAACGTAAGCCCTAAGGCGTTCGGAGGTCCGCTCGGACTTAAAACTCCCGTTCTTGACCGTATATTTATAGTCGGAATGGTGTTCGTTATACTCACATACGCAGTATGTCAGAACCTTATAAAGAGTAAGCACGGACGCGCCATAACCGCTATAAGAGATAACGAGATAGCCGCAAGAGCTACGGGTATAAACGTAACGAAGTATAAGCTTACGACTTTTATAATAGCCGCGTTTTTCGCGGGTATCGCGGGAGTTCTTTACAGTTACAGCAATAGCCGCATACAGAGCGGAAACTTTGACTTTAACTACTCCATAGATATACTCGTAATGGTCGTTATAGGCGGAATGGGAAGCCTTAACGGCTCACTTATAGCCGCAGTCCTTATCACTTGGCTCAACACTCAGCTCACCACTATCCTTACGGGAAACCTCGCGGTTCTTCAAAGCATAATCTATGCGCTTATCCTTATACTGATAGTTATATACAATAACGCTCCCGCTCTTAAAGGTGTTAGAGAGAAGTATAACGTTCGCGTTTTCATAGAGAAGATAAAGAGATTTGTGGCTGAAAAGGTATTCAAGATAAAGCTTGATGAGGTTGAGATAGACGCGGAGGATGCCGCGAGCTGGGATAAGATACCCTCAAAGATAAGAATGGACGAGGTGCTTTCCATCGACCTTATCGTAAAGGACGAAAACAAGCAGTCGAAAAGTAAGGAGGAAAAGTGATGTCTGAATACGTACTTGAAACAAAAGGACTCGGCATTTCCTTCGGAGGACTTAAAGCTGCTCAAAATGTAAATATCAAGATAAAGAAGAACCAGATATACGGTCTTATCGGTCCTAACGGGGCGGGAAAGACAACGATATTCAATCTTCTTACGGGCGTTTATCATCCTACTGAGGGAACGTTTTTCCTCTGTGGAGAGGAACTTAAAGGACTCAGTCAGGAGAAGATAAACCATAAGGGTATAGCGAGAACGTTCCAGAATATCCGTCTTTTCAATAATATGACGGTAAGACGTAACGTTATGGTCGGACTTCACAACAGACCTGAGTACGAATACGGAATATTAACGGGACTTCTCAGACTTCCTAAATATCATAAAGCAGAAAAAGAGATGAAGGAAAAGGCGAACGAGCTTCTTTCTATACTCGGACTTTACGAGGACAGAAAGAGCCTTGCTTGCAATCTTCCTTACGGAAAACAGAGAAAGCTTGAAATAGCGAGAGCGCTTGCGACGGATCCGAAGCTTTTGCTCCTTGACGAGCCGGCAGCCGGAATGAACCCTCACGAGACCGAGGACCTTATGGAAACCTTGAAGATACTTCGTGAGAAATTCGATATGACGGTTCTTCTCATAGAACACGACCTTAAATTCGTTTCGGGACTTTGTGACGAGATAACCGTTCTTAATTTCGGTACGGTGCTTGCGCAGGGTAAGGCGAGCGAGGCGCTCAGCGATCCCGAGGTAATAAAGGCATATATCGGAAAGACGGGAGGCGAGGGCTGATGGCACTTCTTGAAGTAAAGGATCTTGAAGTAAACTACGGCGTTATAAGAGCGATAAAGGGCATCTCGTTTGAGGTAAACCAAGGCGAGGTAGTTACGCTCATAGGTGCGAATGGCGCAGGTAAGACCACCACTATGCAGAGCATAATGGGACTTATACAGCCGAAGTCCGGAACCGTTACGTATGACGGAAAGCTGATAAGCGGATTTGATGAAAAAAACCGTCATATATCAGTTCCGACAAATAAAATAGTTCGTATGGGAATGACGCAGGTACCCGAGGGACGCCGCGTGTTTTCCGAGCTTACCGTATATGAAAACCTCATAATGGGCGGTTATATTGAAAAGAGCAAGCAGAAGGTCAAGTCGGATATTGAGGAGATATATACTCTTTTCCCGCGTCTTGGCGAGAGAAGAAATCAGCTTGCGGGTATGCTTTCGGGCGGAGAGCAGCAGATGCTTGCTATGGGCAGAGCGCTTATGAGTCACCCGAAGCTTATGATGCTCGACGAGCCGTCTATGGGACTTGCTCCTATACTTGTCCAGCAGATATTCGATATGATAAAGAAGCTCCACGAAACCGGAACTACCATCCTGCTCGTTGAGCAGAATGCTGAAATGGCGCTTAAAGTCGCGGATCGCGCTTACGTTATGGAGACGGGAGAGATAACCGTCAGCGGAAGCGGAAAAGAGCTTGCGCAGAGCGACGAGATCAAAAAAGCGTATCTCGGAGGCTGAATTTAATATCAACAAAAGGCTGAGATCTTCTCAGCCTTTTTTCATATTTTAAATTAACGGTGTCAGGAGAAGATTTGCGAGCGCGCACAGAATAACTCCTACGAACGTAGGCAGGAGCGCAGCCAGGGCGGTCAGCTTTTTTGACCCCGTTTCTTTATATACGGTTATAAGAGTTGTCGAGCAGGGAAAGTGACAGATACAGAATATTATAACGCATATCGCGGTCTTTATGCTCCAACCGTTTGCGAGCAGAAGCGTTCGTAACGCGTCGCCGCTGAGGTCTGTTATGGTAGATGAGCGTGTGTAAGCCATTATCATTATCGGAACTACCGTTTCGTTTGCGGGGAAGCCGAGAATAAAAGCGAGCAATATAACGCCGTCAAGTCCAAGGAACGCACCCACAGGCTCTAAAACGTTGCAAAGCGCGCTCAAAAGCGACACATCGCCCACCGCTATGAAGCCGCAGAGCCAGATGATAAGTCCTGCGGGGGCGGCGACTATCGCCGCGCGTCCGAGAACGAACAACGTTCTGTCGAATATCGATCTTACTATGACCTTTCCAAACTGCGGAACGCGGTACGGTGGCAGTTCGAGTGTAAACGACGAAGCGACCCCTTTGAAAAGCGTGCGTGACAGTATATAGGAAACGGCAAACGTTATAAATATGCCGAAGCATACCGCGAGCGCAAGCAGGGCGGCGGACAGAACTCCGCCCGTGATACCGTTACCTACGATAAAGAACATTGAAATGATGGCGATAAGAGTCGGGAAACGACCGTTACACGGCACGAATGAGTTGGTAAGTATGGCGATAAGACGCTCACGCTTTGAGTCTATGATGCGGCAGCCCGTGACCCCTACCGCGTTACAGCCAAATCCCATACACATTGTAAGAGCCTGCTTTCCGCAAGCGTTGCAGCGTTTGAAGCAGCTGTCAAGGTTGAAGGCTATGCGCGGGAGAAATCCCGCGTCTTCAAGTAAGGTGAAAAGCGGAAAGAAAATAGCCATAGGCGGAAGCATAACGGATACAACGCGCGCAAGTATATGATACACGCCTAATATGAGCGCGTCGCAGAGCCATACGGGGAGCGCCGTCGAAGACAGCGCGGAATATAATATATCCTGCAATGAGAATAACGCCTTGGAGAGAAGTGCCGACGGATAATTAGCTCCGTAAACTGTTAAGAACAGTATTATCGCCAGCATGAACGCCATACACGGAAAAGCGGTCAGCTTACCCGTTAAAATGCGGTCAGCAAGCGGAAGTTTGTCGGAATGACGGGTTTGGGGTTCGTTTGTAACGCATAACTTGCAAAGCTCCTCGGCACGCTTCACCGTATCGAAAAACGTGTTTTTTCGTATATCATCAGCGGTAAGCTCCGACTGCGCGAGAAGTTGGCGTTCGCGTTCAAGCGCGTCGGTAAGCTGAGGGTCGGCGAAAATGTCGGCTCCGCCCTCAACGAGAGAGGATATGACCGAGGTGTCGTTTTTCAGGAGCGCAAGCGCTATAAAACGCGGACTTATGGAAAAACTCTGTGCTGTATCGGCGAGTAACGGTGTCAGGTTTTCTATCGAGGTCTCGAGCGCTTTTTCGTATTTTATCGGTTCGGGGTGCGATCGTGACGGATCCGCGTTTAATATGGCTGCTTTAAGCTCGGATAACCCCTTTCCGTTTCGTGCCGACATCATTATTACGGGGAAACCGAGCAGGGCTTCCAGTTTTTTCGTGTCTATTCGTATTCCTTTTTTCTTTGCTTCGTCGGCTAAATTTACGCAAAGTATGCAGTTTTCATGTATTTCGGCTACTTGAAGCGCGAGAATAAGATTTCGTTCAAGACAGGTCGCGTCGCATACAGTGACGGCTATGTCGGCGTTTCCAAAGCAAAGATAGCTTCTTGCTATCTTTTCCTCGCCAGTATCCGCGGAAAGCGAGTAACAGCCCGGAAGATCCGTTATCGTAAACTCTCGCCCGTTTTCCCTGAATTCTCCGAATGCGCACCCGACTGTCTTTCCTGCCCAGTTTCCGGTATGCTGCTTCATTCCGGTCAAGGCGTTAAAGACCGTGCTTTTACCTACGTTTGGATTACCCGCCAAGGCGACCGTAACGCTTTTTTGGGGGTTATCGTTCATTTGGAAACATCACCTTTCCGGTACTACTGTTATTTTACTGGTACATTCGTTTCTGAGAGCTATAACAGCTCCGCGTATCAGATACGCCTTTGGCTCGCCGAGCGGAGCGCGCATCACTTTTCTTACCGTGCTTCCGGGGATAAGTCCAAGCTCGCATAATCTTTCGGATATTCGTTTTTCGCAGTTTATTTCGGATACGCGGTACAAAGAGCCGCTTTCTATGTCACAAAGCTTCATTTGAAAAGTGTACCTTTCTTTGTTTTCTGCCGTGCGGCATTACTATATAATATGAGCCGATACACCGATACGTTAAATCAAAAAATGGTTTGAAAAGTAAACTTTATAATAAATATAATCAATATATTTGACAAAGAGAAAAATATCTGTTATAATAAAACAGATACGATAAAAAGAAGGGTGTTGCAGGTATGTATTCGGAAGAGGCTTTTGACGGACTTTACGGTAACGTACAGCTCAAAAACTATCTGATCTCCGGAATAAAAGCCGGAAAGCTGCCTCACGCTCTCGTTTTTGACGGTGTTGACGGAAGCGGAAAGCTTACGCTCGCCATCGGACTTGCCTCGCTTCTTGAACCGCGGTTCTCGGACAAGATAAAGCGTATGATGTCTCCCGACGTTACCGTTTATTCGCCCGAGGACGGCAAAAAATCAATAGGAGTATCGCTTATACGAGAGATACGCGCGCAGGCATATATCGCTCCGCAGGAGCTTTCGGTAAGAGTGTTTATTATCGACGGCGCGCATCTGCTTACCACCGAGGCGCAGAACGCGCTCCTCAAAATCCTTGAAGAACCGCCAAGCGGAGTGTATTTCTTTCTGCTGAGCGAAAACGCGTCCGCGCTTTTGGCGACTGTAAGGTCGCGCGCTCCGGTCCTTAAAATGCAGATATTCGAGGATCGGGAGCTTGCGGATTACCTTAAAGATCATAATGAAAAGGCGTTCTCGCTTTTTTCGAGAGATCCGGAAGCCTTTTCTATGCTTGTAAAGGCATCGAACGGAACGGTCGGGGGCGCGCTCAAAAGACTTGGCTCGTCTTCCGATACAGCGCAAAAGCTGAGAGAAAAAACGGATAAGCTTATCGAGCTTCTTTCTCTTGGTATAAGAAAGGATATAGTGTTGTTTTTCGCGCTTTCAGACATACAGAGAGACGAGCTTGATCTTATTATGCTTAATCTTGAAACGGCTGTAAGGGATATGCTTACAGTTAAATATGGCGTTTCAACGGAGCTTCTTTATTTTCTGACTGCCGAGCAAGCCGAGGAAAAGGCGGCGGAGTTTGCGAAGGCGACACTTATGAATATATGCGACCAAGCAGAAAAAATGAGAGAATATCTCACAGTCAATGTGAACGCAAAGGCGTTTTCGGTAAGGTGTGCCGATATGCTCGCGGATGCGGTAAGATGAAAAATAACACCAAATGCAGTGAAAGGCACGGTTTAGATAATGAATAGCGATTTCGATGCTTACGAAAAAAACGATATAGAGTTTTCCGACGGTTCGGAGATACCCGAAACGGAGATTATCGTTTCCGAAAATGATAAAAACGACGAGCCGAAGCCCGTGAAAAAGAACGGTACGGGAAAGACCGAGATAGTAGGAATACGTTTCAGAAAGAACGGAAAGACATATTATTTCGCTCCCGAAGGATTTAAGCTCTCACGTGACGACAGAGTCATAGTTGATACGGCGCGCGGTCACGAATACGGTTATACGGCTGTTCCGAACAGAATGATAAACGATTCGGAGATAGTAGCTCCGCTTCGTTCCGTGCTCCGTATGGCAAGCAGCGAGGACACGAGGATACACGAGGAAAATCTCAAAAAAGAGATAGATGCGTTCAACTCCTGCATAATGCTCATAGACGAAAACAAGCTGGAAATGAAGCTTATAGACGTTGAGATGTCGTTTGACAGAAGTAAGCTTATGTTTTATTTCTCCGCGGAGGGTCGTGTTGACTTCCGCGACCTCGTAAAGGAGCTTGCGGGTAAGTTCAGAACGAGGATAGAGATGCGTCAGATAGGAATACGCGACGAGGCTAAGATACTTGGCGGACTCGGTATATGCGGCAGACCCTTCTGCTGTTCAAGCTTCCTTTCCGACTTCGTTCAGGTCTCCGTAAAGATGGCTAAGGAGCAGAACCTCTCCCTTAACTCCGCAAAAATATCAGGCTCTTGCGGCAGACTTATGTGCTGCTTGCGTTATGAATACGATACCTATCTTGCCGAAAAGGCTCTTACTCCAAAGGTCGATACGAGAGTTATGACTCCGGACGGCGCGGGAGTGGTCACCGCGGCAAACCCGCTTGCGGGAATAGTTAAGGTAAAGCTTGATAAGAACGCGGACGATGCTGAGCACGTTGTGTTCGTGCGTGAGGACGTAGTAAAAGAGGCTGAATATACGGGCGAAAAGCTGGTAAAGAGCGCGATTCCTGAAAGAAAGCACAAGGAAGAGGAAAAGGATATGTTCTCGCTTAGCGGGGCATTCGGGGGACTTTCAGAAAAGAATGATGTTTCCGCAAAGCCTGCTTCCGAGCCTCAAAATCCCGTTCAGTCCGTCCCCGAAAAGCGTCAGGAGCAGCAGAACAACAAAAAGGACGCAGGCGACAAACGTGAGGAGGCAAGCCGTCCTCAGGGTAATAATAACCAGTCCGAAAATAAGCAAAACGGTAAAAAGAAGCATCATCACCGTTTTGGTAACCAGAAGCGTGATAATAACGGTGAGGGAAACGAAAATAAACAGCAAAAGTCGCCGAGCCAGAATAATGCTCAAAATAATAATCCCCAACGTAACGAAAGTAAGCCCGGCGGACAGAACGGAGAAAAGAAAAAGCATTTCAAACCGTACTATAAAAATCATAAGAAAAACAACAAGAACCGCGGCGGTGAAAATCAAAGTAAATAAAAACCTTGCGGAAAATCAAAAAAAATACCGAAAGGTCTTGAAAAAAGCAAATAGTTGTGATATAATGATTTCACACGGCGGATAACGTCGGTTGAATACATTTTAATAACATATACGGAGGTATATCATGGCACATAAGATCGATGCTGAAAAGTGCATAGGATGCGGATCCTGCGCTGACGAGTGTCCCACCAACTGCATTGTTGAGAAGGACGGTAAATACGTTATCAACGCTGACGAGTGCGTTGACTGCGGAGCTTGCGAGGGTGCTTGCCCTGTTGACGCTCCCGTTGCCGAGTAATTCACACGGATAACAAAGCGGATTTTTGGTGCGCCGTTTGCGTAAAGCGGCGCACCAAAAGTTTTATATAGGTAAATAAATCGGAGATAGCGATGGAAACAAGAGTGAACGAAATGGGCAAGCTCAGCTTGACCGAGAGCGGAGACGCGCTCTGTCTCGGTACTGACGCGGTGCTTTTGTCCGCTTATATAAAAAAGAACGCCCCGTCAAGCGCTTTGGAGCTTGGTGCCGGAAGCGGAGCAATATCGTTGCTTGTGGCTAAGAGAGGAAAATTCAAAAAAATAAAGGCTGTTGAGATACAGCCCGAGCTTGCCGAGATATGTCGAAAAAACGTTTCCGAAAACGGATTTTCTGATATTATTGAAACGGTGTGTGAGGATGTGCGCAGGATCGATCCTGCGGAATACAGTGGTATAAGCGTCGTGTTTGCCAACCCTCCGTATATGAAAAACGATTCCGGTAAGGAGAGTCCGAGTGCCGCGCGTCAGGCTTCAAGACACGAGGTCTTTGGCGGAATAAAGGAGTTTTGCGCGTGTGCGGGTAAGATCTTAAAGACAGGTGGGCGGTTTTATACAGTTTACCGTCCGGATAGGCTGGAAAGTCTTATATGCTCGCTTGCTGAGTGCGGATTTACGCCTAAGCGTATGACGTTCGTTTTAAGCGATGCGGAGCATGAGCCGAGCGTGGTGCTCACCGAGGCGGTAAAGGACGCGAAGGAGTCACTTTTCATAACGCCTCCGCTTTTCCTTACAAGGGACGGCTCACCGACAGGTGACGCGGAATATATATATGAAAACGGAGTTTTTCCCGAAAAATTTATTCTTAGAAAATAACCCCGAAACGGTGGTAATTATATGAAAATAATAAGATTTTGCGCAGGTGACACGCTTGTTATGAAAAAGCCTCACCCGTGTGGAGGAAACGAGTTCAAGGTCGCGAGAAGCGGTAGTGACGTCAGAATGATCTGCGTCAAGTGCGGACGTGACGTGACCGTTGAACGCATAAAGCTTGAACGAAATATAAAAAGCGTTACACACGCAGAAGATAGGATAGAAAAATGAGCGGAGCAAAGGAACGTGACCTTATGTTTGATGAAAACGTAAGAGAAAAAAATAAAATAGAGCCGGGAACTCTTTATCTGGTGGCAACGCCTATCGGCAATCTTGCCGACCTTTCCGAGCGTGCCATAAAAGTGCTTTCGGAGGTCGATTTTATTGCCGCGGAGGACACCCGCAACACGGCAAAGCTTCTTGCGCATCTTGGAGTTACAAAGCCGATGGTAAGCTATTATCAGCATAACCGCACCGAGCGCGGAGAGGTCATCTGCCAGCGTTTGAAGGCAGGCGAGTCCTGCGCTCTCGTTACCGACGCGGGGACTCCCGCTATAAGCGACCCCGGTGAGGACCTTGTAAGGCTTTGCGCGGAAAAGGATATAAGAGTTACTTTCGTTCCCGGTGCTTGCGCCGCGATAGCCGCGCTCGCGCTCTCGGGACTTTTTACGGGCAGATTTGCGTTTGAGGGATTCCTTAGCGGCGCTAAGGGGGAACGCCAAAAGCGTCTTGACGAGCTTTCAGCCGAGGAGCGCACGCTTATTTTTTACGAAGCACCGCATCATCTTACCGAAACTCTCGATAGCTTTCTTTCGGCGTTCGGGGATAGAAAAATAGCTCTTTGCCGTGAGCTTACCAAGCTTAACGAGGAGATAATGCGTACCACACTTTCTGACGCGGTCGAATATTACAAGACCAACCGTCCAAGGGGAGAGTACGTTATAATCATAGAGGGAAACAAACAGTCGGAATGCTTTTGGGCGTCGCTTACACCTGTCCAGCACGTTGAGTTTTATATGGAAAACGGTATGGACAAAAACGACGCGATAAAAGCCGCGGCAAAGGACCGCGGCTTGAAGAAAAACGATATTTATAAGGAGCTGCTGAACAAGTAATTACTTTAAAAGCTCGTCGATAACGTCATTCATGTCGTAAATACCCGCGCTCTTTCCTTTCATAAAGAGTGCGGCGTAAACAGCACCCGTGGCAAAGACCTCACGGGATTCGGCGTGGTGCGAAAGAGTTACTACCTCGTTCTGACCCGCAAAGATAACGTCGTGCTCACCGACTATCGTGCCGCCGCGCACCGAGTGTATTCCTATCTCGGTCTTTGAACGCTCAGCGCGTACCGAATGGCGGTCATAGACCATTTCGGGCTCGTATTCAACGCTGTCGCTTGCGGCTTTCGCGAGCATGAGAGCCGTACCGCTGGGAGCATCGAGCTTGCGGTTATGATGCTTTTCGATTATTTCTATATCAAAGCCTTTGAGTACGGAGGCGGCTTTTCTTACAAGAGACATAAGCAGGTTTATTCCGAGCGACATATTTCCGGAATGGAATACGGGTATCTCACTTGCTGCCTCGTTTATCATTTTGAGTTCGTCCTCTGTATGACCTGTGGTGCATATAAGTATAGCGCATTTCGCGGCTTTGGCGTAATTTATTATACCGCTTATTGCCGTATGGTGTGAAAAATCCACTATAACGTCAGCGCCAAGCTCTGTCGAGACCTCGGATATTCCCGTGTAGAACGGAAACTCCGATTGCATCGGGTTTACGTCAACGGCGGCGACTATATTTATTTTACCGCTTGCTTTTGCGGAAGCGGCAACGGCTTTGCCCATTCTTCCGCCCGCTCCGGTAAGTATGATTTTTACTTCATTCATTTTAATCTCCATTCTGCTGTCCATCGGACAGCCGCACAAATCCTTGACGAATTTACTGTGTTTTGCAACGCAAAACAAAAGGTGTTTAGCCTTTTAAGTAAATTCAAAGCGTGAAATAAGATAAATTTTGATGCGCTCAAACTAAACTTTCACGCTAATGTCTCCGAAAAATTATATGAGAGAATAGTTCTTCATTATGGAGCGGAGCTTTTCAAGGTGAGCGTCCTCCATTTCGCAAAGAGGAAGTCTTATCTCCTCAGAGCAGTAGCCCATAAGGTTCATTGCCGCCTTGACGGGAACGGGGTTTACTTCCATAAAGAGCGCGTTTATAAGTTCGAGGAGTTTAAGTTGAAGCTCCGCGCTCTCCTTTACCTTGCCCTCAAAGTAGAGACTGCAAATGTCGTGAGTCTCCTTGGGCATTACGTTGGAGAGTACCGATATGACTCCCTTTGCTCCGAGAGAGAGCAGAGGAACTATCTGATCGTCGTTTCCGCTGTAAACGTCAAGATCGTCTCCGCATTCAGCGACTATCTCGGCTATCGCGCTGAGATTTCCGCTCGCTTCCTTTGTTGCCACGATGTTCGGGTGCTTTGCGAGCTCCTTGTAAACGGGGAGCGTTATGTTACAGCCCGTTCTTGAAGGAACGTTGTAGAGAATGTTCGGAATATCGGTAGCATCGGCTATCGTGAGGAAATGACGGATAAGTCCCTTGGGAGTAGCCTTGTTGTAATAAGGGGTTACTTGAAGCAGAGCATCCGCACCTGCGCGACGGGCTTCTCTTGAAAGCCAAACGGCGTATCTGGTGTCGTTTGAGCCTGCGCCCGCTATAACGGGAACTCTACCGGCTACTCGGTCTGCCGTATAGGCTATCGCCTCAACGTGCTCCTCGTCGGTGAGAGTAGATGCTTCGCCGGTCGTTCCACAAACGACTATCGCGTCGGTTCCGTTATCTATCTGAAAATCTATGATCTTTCCGAGCGCGTCGTAATCAAGCTTGTCGTTTTTAAACGGGGTTATGATAGCGACTGCCGCGCCGGTGAAGACCGTATTCTTGTTTGTACTCATTGTAAATGTATCCTTTCTTTGGGTTAATAATAAACAAAAAAGCCGACGATGAAGTCAGGCTCATAGATCCGCGCGAAAATCAAGGCGGAAATATAAGATAGCACTCCATCATAAAAATGATGACAGTCCGTGGATTGTTCATCCGGGACGTTTAATAAACGTCTTTGGGACCAGCCCTCCTTTTTTCCGGAAAAGGAAAACTTCGGCATTCCGCGCCTTTCTTCAAGCTCTCGTAACGGGTCCGGAAATCCGTGGAGCGAGGGTACTTTTCGCGGTACGCGCCTCTATCGAATTTTTAACAAAGTTATTCTATCACAAAAAACACAATATGTCAAGGAGTTTGCACAAAAAGATGTCTAAAATAATAAAAAATATACTTACCGACACGGAGCTTTGTACCCACGATTTCTTTTATGAGCTTCCCGAGGAGCTTATAGCGCAGGTTCCCGCGGAAAAAAGGGACTGTTCCAGACTTATGGTGGTCGGAAAAGAAACGGGTGATATACAGCACAGGCATTTTTACGATATAGTCGATGAGCTTAAAGACGGTGACGTTCTGGTGCTTAACCGTTCAAGAGTAATACCGGCGAGACTTTACGGAAAGCGCGCGGATACGGGTGCTGACGTAGAGATACTTCTTCTTAAAAGACTTGAAGGAGATAAATGGGAAACTCTTGTTCGTCCCGGTAAAAAGTGTAAGCCTTCTACCAAGATTATATTCGGTGACGGCAAGCTTTGTGCGGAGATACTTGATATTACCGAGGAGGGTAACAGAATAGTTCAGTTTACCGCACCGCTTGGCGGAAACGCCTACGACGCGATACACGAGATAGGTCAGATGCCGCTTCCGCCGTACATAACCTCCCGTGCCTCTGAAAAAGAGCGTTATCAGACGGTCTATTCAAAGGAAGAAGGCTCTGCCGCCGCTCCCACAGCGGGACTGCATTTCACGCCCGAGCTTCTTAAAAAGATAGAGGAAAAGGGTGTTAAGGTGGTAACGGTGTTACTTCACGTCGGACTCGGAACGTTCCGACCCGTGAAGGAAAAAGAGATAAAAAATCACGTTATGCACTCGGAGTGGTTCTCGATAGATGAAGAAGGCGCGAAAATAATAAACGAACGCAAGGGCAGGCTGATCTGCGTTGGAACTACCTCTTGCAGAGTTATAGAGAGCGTGGCTGATGAAAACGGCAAGCTTTCCGCTTGCGAGGGAGAAACGGCTATATTCATCTACCCCGGCTACCGCTTTAAAGCCGTTGAGGCGCTTATAACAAACTTTCATCTTCCCGAAAGCACTCTTATAATGCTTGTCAGCGCGTTTTCTTCAAGAGAGAATATTTTGAATGCGTATAAAACAGCGGTAAATGAAAAATACAGATTTTTCTCGTTTGGCGATGCTATGTTTATTCGATGATCTGCCGCGTTAAGAAATTTTACAATGCGTTATATAATTATTATTTTAAAGGGTGTATAATGTTTTTATCGAGCTTATTTCGGAGGAAAGGATAAATGAAGAAGAAAAAATCCAATGCCGTAGTCAGGTTTTACACCTCGATGGTAGAGCAGATAAAGACGGATAAGGTGTCATTTACCGTTTACGCGGTGTTGAGACTTGCCGTTATAGCGGTGCTGGTCAGATGTATAATAGAAAACAGATGGGAAAGTGTTTTCGTTGCGATCCTTGCGCTTATACTGTTCTTTATTCCACCGTTTGTTGAAAAGAATTTTAAAATACAACTTCCGACTGTCCTTGAAACTCTTGCGTTTGTGTTCATCTTCTGTGCCGAGATACTCGGAGAAATAGAGGGCTTTTACGTCAAATACGCCTTTTGGGATACGATGCTCCACACAGTAAACGGTTTTATGTTTGCCGCGTTCGGATTTTGTCTCGTTGATATACTGAACCGAAGCCCGAGATTTAAATTCCAGCTCTCGCCTGTGTTTTTGGCACTTACGGCGTTTTGTTTTTCAATGACTATCGGTGTTCTTTGGGAGTTTTTTGAGTTCGGCGTTGATACGATATTCAGCCTCGATATGCAAAAGGATACCATCATAAATCACTTTGGAAGCGTTAATTTCGATCCGAGCGGTGGAAACTCGCCGCAGTACATAGGTGAGATAGCAGGCTCGGTGATAGAAACGGCGGACGGTAAGCTATATACGGTGAACGGTTATCTCGATATAGGTCTTATAGATACGATGAAGGATCTTTTCGTTAACTTTATCGGAGCAGTCGTATTCAGCGTAATAGGCTTCTTTTATATAAAGCAGCGCGGAAAGGGCGCGATAGCCAAGCAGTTCATACCAGTGTTTATGGATAATAAAAATGATACTGCCGAAGCCGAGGTAAGCGAAGAAAGCCCTGAGAAAACCGAAAATGAAGAATAATAAAAACCGCATCTCACAAGAGATGCGGTTTTTTGTTGATTTTTTAAACTATCCACTGAACGATGCTGCCGCTGATGTCTTCGTTACATACGCAGTATATTTCTTCCCATTCCATTTTAGCGAGAATAGCACCGAGCTGTGACTTAGCACAGATCTGCTGATGCTTTCCGTCGCTGAGATATACCTGTCCGGGATGCGCGGTAACTACTTTAACGAAATCCGTTACGTCGCTCATTGTATTAAGTTCTATGCGTGCCTTCATTACTGTGTGTCCTCCCTTCTTGTGGCAATTGAAATCTTGATATAACAATATCTGTCGGCTATTTAAAAGAGTGTGCTTCGATAAGTGAGAATTGAGCTAATAAGTATATTGCTATAAATAGCGTAATCGAACATAAAACGGTGCTCATTAGCAATATTTGACCTGATAACTCGTGATCACTATCCATATTTTTTGCCATTATATAACCGGTGACCGCCATGGGTCCACCGAAAAGTATCAGTACAGTTCCAAGCTCAACGTTTCTGAATCCAAGAAGTATAGCGGCGGTAAGCAGGAGCGCGGGCGAGACCGCTACTTTTATAAACGCAGCGGTAAAAGCGAGCGTGGCTTTGCGTTTTTCTATACCTTTATCCATTGAAGCTCCGAGGCATATCATGGCAAGCGGTGTTACCGTGCCCGAAAGATAGCTCGTTGTGGCTGTTATGGGTGATGGCAATCTCAGTCCCGTTATCATAAACGGTAACGCGATAGCTATTGAGATGATAAGGGGATTGGTCAGTATTCCCTTGACTGCTCGTTTCAGGATCTCCTTTGGTGAGAGCTTCTTTTCCGCAGGCGCGAAGACTGTTAATATGATGACCGCTAATACGTTGAATAACGGTATAACGAACGGCATTACCGAGCTTACTACGGCGGCCCCGTTGGTTGGGAACAATCTTTGTGCTATTGGTAAGCCGATAATAGCAAAATTAGTCCTGAACACCCCCTGTATAAAAGCGCCTCTTGACGGGTTGCTTTTTATAAACAGCGGAGCGATAATGCAGGGGAGCAGAAAGGTTACAAGAGTACCGATAACACAAAACACTATCAGCGGAGCTGAAAACGTGGTTTTTGCGTCAGCGTTGTACACGTTCATAAACAGATTGCACGGGAGTGCTATCTTGAATACCATCTTCTCCGACGCCGAATAAAAGGCGTCGGGAAGAAGACGGGAACGTTTAAGAACGTAACCTAAAAGTACGAGTAAGAGGAGTGGAAGTACCGTGTTCAGCGAGAAAAGGAAGTTTTCCTTCATTATCTGCTCGCAAGGACGTTCTTTTCGTATGCTTTGACCTCGTCAAGCCACTCGGAGCGTACCGGTACGCCCTCCTTTTCGCAGTACATATCCCATACAGCGGAGAAGGGAAGCGTCTTTAACTCCTCCATAAGCGCGAGACGGGAGGTGTAGTCGCCCTTTTCTTCAAGCTCACGAAGCTTTGCGGAGGGTTCGAGCGCGGCGTAAAGCATAGCCTTCTGCATCGAACGAGTACCTATCGTCCAAGCGGCTATTCTGTTTATAGAGCCGTCGAAGAAGTCGAGACCTATATGTACTCTGTCGGTAAATCCGCCTCTGAATATCTCGCAGGCTATCGCGCGAAGCTCGTCGTCGTAGATAACTACGTGGTCGGAGTCCCAACGGACAGGGCGGGAAACGTGGAGAAGTATCTCGTCGAGGAAGAGAAGCGCGGATGAGATCTTATCGGAAACTACCTCGGTGGGGTGGAAGTGACCTGTGTCGAGCGTGAGGAGCTTGCCGTTCTTTGCGGCGTAGCCGAGGCAGAACTCGCCCGAACCCATCGTGCAGCTTTCAGCGCCTATACCGAATACCTTGCTTTCGATAGAGTCCTTGTTGAATTTCTCATCTATCTTCTCCTTGAATATCTCGTCATATGACTCCTTCATACGGAGACGCGCACCGTAACGGTCAGCGGGAATATCCTTGAAGCCGTCAGGCATCCAGAAGTTGGTGACAACGGTGTTTCCGAGTTTTTCGCCTATGTAAGCGGCGACCTTTCTCGAACCGATACAGTGCTCTATCCAGAAATCGCGTACAGCCTTATCGGGATGGCTTATGGTGAGTCCGTCCGCGCTCATGGGATGAGAAAAGCAGGTGGGGTTGTAGTCTATTCCGTAATTTCTTTCCTTTGCCCATTCGATCCAGGAATCGAAGTGCTTGGGCTCTATCTTCTCGCGGCTTACCTTTTCTCTCTGAGAATCGAGGTATATAGCGTGAAGGTTTATTCTCTTTTTACCCGGAATAAGTGACGCAGCCTTATCAAAGTCGGCGCGAAGCTCGGTGAGGTTTCTTGCCTTTCCGGGGTAGTTACCCGTTACCTGTATTCCGCCCGTAAGGTTTCCGTCGGGGTTCTCGAAGCCTCCGACGTCGTCGCCCTGCCAGCAGTGCATAGAAACGGGAACGTTTGCGACTATCTCCATTGCCTTGTCTGTGTCAACACCGTAAGCTGCGTATATTTCCTTTGCAGCCTCGTACAGCTTTTTCGTATCCATAGTTATGTATCCTTTCGGTTAATTATTTATTATTTTGTAAGAGAGAGGAACTTCTCATAGCCCTCGTCCCATATAGCTTTCGTGCTTAAATTTGGCTCATAGCAGGTAACGTCAAACGAGTTGCGTACCATTTCTCTTGCCTCGGCAAGGTCTTTAAGCTCGCCCGCGGCTATTGCCTGAGAAGCTAAGTTACCGATAGCGGTAGCCTCGCTCGGGCCTGCGTAAACGGGGATACCGCAGGCATCTGCCGTGTACTGGCAGAGCAGGGTCTCCTTTGAGCCTCCGCCTATGATGTTGATGAACGGAGTTTTCTTGCCTGACATAGCGTCTATCTTGTTAAGCGTGTCGCGGTAACGGAGCGCGAGGCTGTCGAATACGCAACGAACGAACTGTCCCTTGGTCTCGGGAACGGGCTGACCTGTACGCTTACAGTAGTCGGCTATTCTGCCCGTCATATTTCCGGGGGGAGTGAAGATGACGTCGTCGGGGTTGATTATAGAACGCATAGGCTCGCTCTTTGCGCCCATCTCCGCGAGATCGTCGTAAGAGGTCTTGAAGCCGTCCGCGCGAGCAAAATCCCTGCGGCATTCGGTATGTATCCAAAGACCCATTATATTTTTAAGGAAGCAGATGCGGTTATCCGCGCCGCCCTCGTTTGTGAACGAGTATTCAAGTGACTTGTCGGAAATGAGAGGCGAGCGAAGCTCTGTTCCCATAAGCGACCATGTTCCCGAGCTTATATAGACGAAATCGTCTCCCTTTGCGGGAACTGCCATTATAGCTGACGCTGTGTCGTGAGATGCGACGGTTACTACGTCAGCGTTTATCTCTCCAAGTTCCGACATAACGGACTTTGTGAGCTTTCCGACCTTTGTTCCCGGATTTACGAGCTGACCGAAGATATGAGTCGGGATACCGTGCTTTTCAAGAACGTCGTATGCCCATTTTCCTGTCTTGGCATCGATAAGCGCACCGGTAGTTGCGTTGGTGTACTCGTTGAGCTTTACGCCTGTGAGGAAGTAGTTGAGAAGATCGGGGATCATAAGAAGCGAGGAAGCGCTGTCAAGGAGCTTCGGGTTGTTCTTCATCTCAGCTACGAGCTGATATATAGTGTTGAAGTTCATAAACTGTATTCCGGTGGACTTATAAAGGTCCGCCTTTGACATGAACTTCTCGGCATACTCTATCATTCCGTCTGTACGGCTGTCGCGGTAGTTTACGGGACTGCCGACAAGTCTGCCGTCGGGACCGATAAGACCGTAGTCAACGCCCCAGGTGTCTATTCCGATACTCTTTATATCCTTACCGGCGAGCTTTATCGCAGTCTTGATATTTTCGTAAATATCCATTATGTTCCACTGCAACGTTCCCGCTATGTAGGACGAGCCGTCGTCGAAACGGTGGTTTTCTTCAAGACGGAGCTTGTTTCCGTCAAAAGAACCGATAATACCTCTTCCGCTTGTAGCTCCGAGGTCTATTGCAAGCATTTTGAGTTCTGACATACGATAGGATTCCTTTCCCTTGTGTTTTTTACTCTATTATCGAACGCAGAGCGGAAACTGCGGCGGCAAACGCCTCCTCGCTCGTTGCGTAACGGTTGACTATTTCTGTGGTGTTACCCTCTGCTTCGAGCTTATCAAGACCCGAGAAGACGCGGAGATGGGGTTCGAGTGTGAGAACCAGAGTTCCGTCGCGCTTGTCAAGCTCGCGGAGTATCTCGGGGATCTTACCTATACCCTTGCCCGCGGGAACTATGGATTTGTCGGGCAGGCAGTCCTTTATGTGCATATAGTAGATGCGGTCTCCGAGAACGGAGAAAGCGTCGGGATAGGTGGTGACGTCCGCCTGAACGAAGTTGGCGGGGTCGAAAATGCACTTATATCCGTCTCCGAACGTATTGAGAATATCAACGCAACCCTCGACCTTTTCGCCGTATATGCCCTTTTCGTTTTCGTGGCAAAGTATCGCGCCGTAAGGCTTGGACGCGTCGAGCATCCTGCCCATCCAGTCAAAGACCTGAGTTCTGTAAGGAGCGATGTTGCTTGTGTCCGGAACGTAGAAGGAGAACACACGTATTCTTTCTGTTCCGAGTACGTTTGCGACCTCGCAGACGTGCTTTGTAAGGTCTATGTGCTTGTCTATGTCGTCTGTAAGCTTTATCTTTCCGAGCGGAGAGCCTACCGACCATACGCCGAGTCCCTCGGCATCGAGCATCTTTTTTACTTCTTTTGCTTCGTCAAGAGTTATTTCCGAAACGTTCTTTCCGTTGACACCTCGGATCTCGGTATATTTTATACCGTGCTTTTTCATAGCCTCTATCTGCTTTGCGAAGTCCTGAGAGTATTCATCGGTGAATGCGCTGAGTTCGAATTTTGCCATTACGTTTTCCTTTCGCGTTACATTTATAAAATAATTATAGCTTAGATGATCTGCTCCGTCAAGTCCTAAAAAACTTGCGGTGGTGCTAAAAACCGATTTTGTATTACGGGTGCTTGACCTCTACTACCGTAACTCCGTAGTCGCCCTCTCCGTACATTCCGGCGCGAAATTCCGCTACGCGCTTGTCGGCTTTCAGGTATTTCCAAAGCGCTGTTCTGAGCGCGCCCGTACCCTTTCCGTGAACGAGAGTTACGCTTTTTACGCTCGCCATTAACGCGTCGTCAAGATATTTGTCAACGGCGAACCACGCCTCGTCTCCCGTCATGCCGCGGAGATCTATCTCCGCTTTGAAGGTCTTTTGCGCAAGCGTTCTGGTTATCGCGCCCTTTTTCTTGGACTTTTCCGCCTTTACCTGCTTTTCGGAGACTAAACGGAGATTGTCGGCTTTTGTTTTGGTCGTTATTGCGCCGGCGCGAACGGTAACGTTTCCGTCCTTGTCGGGGGCTTTTGTTACGACCGCGCGTTTGTTTATACTGAATATTATTACCTCGTCTCCAACCTTGAACGGACGGTCGGGAACGTATGGCTCGGGGGCCTGTCTGTCTCCGGAAACTAATTCGTCCTCCGAGGAACGGAGAGTTCTTCTTATCTCGCTTCTTGCTTCTTCAAGCGAAGCCTTGGAGCGTTCGGAATCCTTCTGCTTTTGGAGTCTTTCGAGCTTGTCGAAAACGAATACAGAGGAAGAACGAGCGCTCTCTATCATTCTTGCAGCCTGCTCGCGGAGATTCTGAGTATCACGGTAGGTCCTGTCGGAAAGCTCCGTAAGATAGCTTCTGCGCTCCTTTTCGAAGTCGTTAAATTCCGCTATCCTCTTTTCGAGAGCCTCTTTTTGATTTTCAAGCTCTATACGTTGCTTGTCAAGCGACGCTATAACGTCCTCGACACGTCTGTTTTCCGAGCTGATGAACCGTTCCGCGCGTTCGATTATCGACTTCGAGATACCGAGCTTTTCGGATATAGCGAACGCGTTTGAGCGTCCCGGCGTTCCTATTATGAGTCGGTAGGTCGGGCGAAGTGTTTCTACGTCGAACTCGCAACCCGCGTTTATAACTCCGTCCTTATTCAAGGCGTATTCTTTAAGCTCTGAATAGTGCGTTGTCGCCGCGCAGAGAGCGCCGTATGAGCGTATCTCTTCAAGCACGGAAATAGCGATAGCCGCACCCTCTACGGGGTCTGTGCCCGCGCCCAGCTCATCCATAAGCACGAGGCTTTCCGATGAAACTCTGTCGATAATAGAGATTATATTGACCATATGCGAGGAGAATGTGGAGAGTGACTGTTCTATGCTCTGCTCGTCACCTATGTCGGCGAGTATCTCCGAGAAAACACAGACCTCCGCTGTTTCGCACGGAAGCCAAAGCCCCGACTGCGCCATCATCGCGAAAAGCCCTATCGTTTTAAGGCTGACGGTCTTACCGCCCGTGTTCGGGCCTGTTATGACCATAGTGTCGTAGCCCTCTCCGAGAGAGACAGTTATCGGAACAGCGGTCTTTGGGTCAAGGAGCGGGTGACGTGCCTTGTTAAGAGAAATGATCCTTTTGTCTGTTATCTTCGGTTCTACCGCCGAAAGTCTCGCGGCAAGCTCCGCTTTCGCGAAAATGAACGCAAGGTTGGTTATATTCATATAGTTGAGAGATAACGTCTCGCTGTAAAGCGCGCAGTCTGCGGAGAGGAAAGTCAGTATCCGTTCGATCTCTCTTGCTTCCTTGCTTTGAAGCTCACGCAGGGCGTTATTTGCCTCAAATACCGCGTACGGTTCTATAAATACCGTTGCGCCTGTCGATGAGGTGTCGTGTACCAGACCCTTTATCTCGTTTTTGTATTCGGTCTTTACGGGGATAACGAATCTCCCGTTTCTTACCGTAACTATGCTTTCTTGCAGATATTTTGCGTAAGAGCCGGTAACGTATCTTTGAAGCGTTTCTCTTACCGATGTCTGGGCGTTGCGTATTTTTCTGCGTATATCGGCAAGCTCGGGGCTTGCCTCGTCAGCAACTATGTCCTCAACGGGAAACGCTCTGAATATCTTTTCTTCAAGAAAACGGTTGGCCGTAAGTCTTCTGAATATAACGTCTATGACTGTCTCGTCCGCAGGGTCGTTTTCTATATAATCGAGCAGAAGCCTTGCGGTACGGAGCACTGCGGCTATATCGAGAAGCTCTGCGGGAGTAAGAACAGACTTTTTTACCGCTCTTTCAAGTGAGTCACCTATATCCTTTACCGCCCCGAACGGCGGAGGTGCTTTTTTCGTTGTAAGATAACGCGCGGCAGAGGTTTGTGCCAATGCGCGCTTGACTCTTACCGCGTCGCTTTCGGGCATAAGTCTTCTTGCAAGCTCCTTAGCTCCGGCTGTCGGAGCACAGTCCGCCAGCATCTCGCGTATCTTATCAAATTCAAGTGTTTTTATTGCTTTTTTAAAATCTGCCATATTTTTTAGTGATGTTTTGATGGGGGTTATGAGTATGTTCAAGCCTCCACTGTGTAAGGGGAGGTGTCGCGGATCTCCGTGACTGAGGGGTTGTAAATGAAAAAACAATCCCTCACCGCCTACGGCGGAGCTCCCTTTGCACAAGGGAGCCTTGCGGTCAAAAAAGTTTATCCGTTCGCGCCGAACGCGCTTTTTATATGATGTATCTCCGCTCTTTCCGAGCCGAATCGGAAATATACCTCTATTACGTCTATACGGCATTTTCCGACCTCGGGGTGAGTTTTCAGGTACTCATTTGCCGCACGTACAAAGCATAGACGTTTTCTTTTATCTACTGCCGAGGAAGCTCTGCCGAAGCGCGCGGACGGCTGTCCGCTTCTCGATTTCACCTCAACGAAAACAGTATATGAGCCGTCCTTTGCCACGATGTCTATCTCTCCGCCGTTTACGCGGAAGTTCCTCTCTATGACAGAGTAACCGAGACCTTCGAGATAGTTGCAGGCGGCGCTTTCGCCATTAGTGCCGATCTTCGTCATTTGTCGAGAAATTTCAGGAACGTGAGACGGTGTATCGGTGAAGGACCGTGCTCTCTTACCGCGTCCATGTGCTCTTTTGTCGGATAACCCTTGTGCTTGGCTATACCGTACTGCGGATATTCCTTGTCAAGCTCGGCGCAAAGTCTGTCTCGCGTCACTTTGGCGAGTATAGATGCCGCCGCTATGCTCGGAGATTTCGAGTCGCCCTTAACTACCGTTACCGCGTCGCAGGGGAAGCTCCTCGCTACGTTTCCGTCAACCAAGGCAAGGTCGGGCTTAACGGAAAGCTTTTCTATCGCTCTCCGCATAGCGAGCTGAGAGGCGTTAAGAATGTTTATCTCGTCTATTACCTCGTTTGAGACTTGTTCTATCGCGTACGCGACGGCGTTTTCGATTATAACGTCGTAAAGCTCCTCGCGTTTTTTCTCTGATATTTTTTTCGAGTCGTTAAGACCGTCTATTATAAGTCCCTCGGGTAGTATGCAAGCCGCCGCGGTAACGGGACCGCAGAGCGGACCTCTGCCTGCCTCGTCTGTTCCGCATATAACGGTGTAACCCTTGGAAAAATATTCGTTTTCTATCTCCCAGGTAAGGGGAGTTGCTTTCTTTGCCAAAGCCTTATACCTCCGTTTCATTCGGAGCTTCGAGCGATATTCTGCCTATCTTGCCCGAACGGAACTCCTCGATAAGAGTTATTGCCGCGCGCTCGGTGTTTATCTCGCCTCTGCCGGCAAGGAAACCGCGGCGTCTGCCCACAGCCGTTAAAATATCGTAGTCGTTTTCACATTCGGCAATGTCCTCTGCCGTAAGCTTATACCTTGCGTGAAAAAGCTCGGGAGCGAGCTTTTCAAGACGGTTACAGAGAACGCAGGCTATTGTCTCCGTGTCGAGAATATCGTCCTTTATCGCGCCCGTTATAGCGAGATTTTCTCCGACGTACTGATCCTCGAACTTTGGCCAGAGTACTCCCGGGGTGTCAAGCAGGTCTATTCCGTGCTTTGTCGGTACCCATTGCTTGTCCTTGGTAACTCCGGGGCGGTTCTCTGTTTTAGCTTTTGAAGAACCCGCCATGCGGTTGATGAACGTACTTTTTCCCGAGTTCGGTATTCCGACAACGAGTGCTTTGAGCGTTCTTCCCGACATCCCCTTTTCGCTGTAACGGTCGAGCTTTGCCGAAAGCAGCTCTCTTACCGCCGGAAGTATCTCACCAAGACCCTCGCCGGTGTTGCAGTCTGTAAATATACAGCGTGTGTCGGTGGAACGGTAGTAAGCCTTCCACGCGGCGTTTACTGACGGGGAAGCAAGTGAAGATTTGTTTAAAAGTATGATCCTTGGTTTATTCTGCGCAAGCTTTTCTATATCGGGGTTATGAGATGAATACGGTATCCTTGCGTCGAGTATCTCTATGACCATATCCACGAGAGGCAGGCTTTCCCGTATCATTCGTTTGGTTTTCGCCATGTGTCCGGGAAACCATTGTATAAGCTTTGATTGCATAGTAAAGCTCCTTTCGTGTCAATATATCTTGAAGTCCTTGAACGGCAATATCTTCACCGCGACCTTTCCCATAACGTATCTTTCGTCGATAAATCCTACGCTTGACGAACGGCTGTCGGTAGAGCCGTTACGATTATCTCCCATAACGAATACGTATCCCTCGGGAACGGTAAACTCGCTCGGAAGCCAATCCGAGCTTTTCATAGACGTCGGGATATATCCCTCTATATCGGGTGTTACGGGTCGGTTTATATAGTCCTCGTTAAGCGTTACTCCATCTACCGTAACGCTCCAATTTTCGTAGTCTATGCGGACGGTCTGACCGCCGACCGCTATCACTCTTTTGACGAGCGGAGTTTCAAGTCCGTACGTCTCGGACTGGCAGACGACTATGTCTCCTGCCTTCGGTGTGTACATAAACTGCGAGACTATCAGAACGTCGCCGTTTGAGAGCGTCGGGACCATAGACGTTCCTACTACCGGACTGTGCCTGAAAAACATCAGTATTATAAACAGTCCGATGGCAAAATAGACGGCGAACATCTCCACCCACTCAAACGCCTTTGAAAAGGTGCTTACGCTCTCGCCTTCCTCGGAAACGGTTTCTTCCGTCAGCGTTTCGGTTTCCGTGTTTTCGGGAAGCTCGTTGTTTTCTTTGTTTTCGCTTTCGTTCATCTTTTATCCTTTCGGGTAATTTTCCGTTATATGAACATATCCATAAGCTGTTCGCCCTTGTGGAGATAAAGACCGGTGTTTCCGGCGCTCTTTTCGTCAAAGCAGGTTATTCCGTTTTCCTCCTTGTCGCTTCTGTACATTATGAATGGAACGGGATCCATCGTGTGAGTACGCTTGCAGACAGGAGTCGGGTGGTCGGGGAGAATGAGTATCTTGAAATCCTCTCCCGAGGAAACTAGGTAGTCATAAACGGGTCTCAGTATCTCGCTGTCGATACGTTCAAGAGACAGTATCTTGTTATCAAGCTCGGCGCGGTGTCCGCACTCGTCGGGAGCTTCAACGTGGATATAAACGAGGTCCTGACCCTTCTTAAATTCGTTTATCGCCGCTTCACCCTTTCCCTTGTAGTTGGTATTGAGGTTTCCGGTAGCGCCCTCGACGTCAACAGAACGCATCTTTGCGCATATAGCGATACCCTTTATGAGGTCAACTGCGGATATAACGGATGCGTTAAGTCCCCACTTTTCCTTGAATGAGGGGAGCGCGGGCTTCTTTCCGGGAGACCAGAACCAAGCGGAGTTCGCGGGGTTGAGACCGCGCTCTATTCTTGCAAGGTTTACGGGGTGGTTTTTAAGTATCTCGTAGCTCTTTTTCTGAATAGAGAGGAACGGCTCTGCGGGGAGATAGTTCTTTATGGACTGACCGAGAATATCGTGAGGACGCATAAAGTCGCGGAATTCGGGAGCGTTATTCCAAATGAGGCAGTGACGGTAGCTTACGCCCGTGTAGAAATGCTTGAACTCATCGCCAAGCTCGTCTTGGAGCGCATGGATAAGTATATCGGCTTCCTCGGTGGTGATCTCGTCCGCGCCGTGGTCTATCATTATTTTATTTTCGTAAGTCGCCTCGTCGTATTCGGGGTCTCCGAGAGTTACGACGTTGCAACGGTACGCCGTATCATCGGGTCCCATTTCAAGACCGAGCGACATAGCTTCAAGCGGAGAACGGCCTTTGGAGTATATTTTGGGGTCGTATGACATTACCGCGAGGTTTGCCGTGTCGGATTCGGGAACCATTCCGTAAGGAACGTTGGAGACCGTTCCGGCAAGGGATTTAGCCGCGAGCATATTCATAGTAGGCTTATGCGCTACCGTGAGAGGAGTTTTGTCTCCGAGCTTTTCGATAGGATAGTCGGCTGCGCCGTCACATAAAAGTACAAGATATTTCATGATGTTCGAGTCCTTTGCTTTATATAAATATTATTAATTTACATTATACCACAAAAAAATCGCGCGCGCAAGATATTTTAATTATTATTTACAATATTTTGAAAATAAGTTGTGAACGAGGAAAAAACGAGCGGAAATGTAAACTTTTTGTGAAGTGCTTGCAAAACCAAAAAGAATGTGATATAATATTAAAGTCACAATTCGGGACGGTCCTCTGCGAAGCTCTGCATGAACGTCCGTGTATTAAGGAGGAAGCCAAAATGGATTTACTTACGGCTTTTGCAAATGAGCAGCTCAGTGAGACAGCCCCCGTCGTAAACATCGGTGATACCGTTAAGGTTCATTGTAGAATAAAGGACGGAGCAAACGAAAGAATACAGATCTTCGAGGGTACTGTCATAAGCAAGAAGGGTGGCGGAGTTTCCGAGACCTTTACCGTCAGAAAAATATCTTACGCTGTAGGTGTTGAGAAGATATTCCCCGTACATTCTCCCAACGTTGCCGCTGTCGAGGTTGTCAGAAAAGGTAAAGTCAGACGCGCTAAGCTCTACTACCTGCGCAACAGAGTCGGCAAGAGCTCCAAGGTTAAGGAGCTTATCTAAGCTAACGGCATATAAAAGAGCCTGTCAAAGCGACAGGCTCTTTTGCTTTATTTCCTTAAACGCCTGACTATGCTCTCAGCGCAGGTGCAGAAACGGTTTACGTCCTTTTCCGTATTGAACGCGCCGAAGCTTACGCGGATAGCGCCGTCGTCGGGAGTTCCGAGCTTTGCGTGTGCAGTCGGGGCGCAGTGAAAGCCTGAACGGACGCATATCCCGTAAGTGTCAAGAGCCTCGGCAAAGCCTTCGGCAGAAATTCCGTCGGCGGAGAAAAGAAGTATGCTTCCGTCGTGTTCTCCGTATATGCGGATACCGCTTATGCGCGAAAGCTCTTTTCTCATAAACGAGCAGAGACGGGCTTCGTTTTTATAAAGCATTCCCTTTGGGAATCCCCTGACAAAGTCTATACCCTTTGAAAGTCCCGCGAGCAAAGGTACGGCGAGCGTACCCGCTTCGAGTCTTTCAGGCAGGAAATCAGGCATCAGCGGTTCTTTTGAACGGATACCGTTTCCGCCCTCGGTAAAAGTGTCGGGGAGTTCCGCGGGATTATCAAAACGCTGCCCAAAAACAGCAAAGCCGCATCCGGGTGGGCCGTAGAGACCCTTGTGACCCGGGGCGCAGAGCAGATCTATACCGTCTTTTTCCAGATTGATCGGCAGTATTCCCGCGCTTTGAGAGGCGTCAACGAGAAATATCACTCCGTGTCTTTGGCAAAACGCCCCCATTTCACGAATAGGCAGAACGAGATTGCAGATATTTGAGTGATGACAGGCGCATATCATGGCGGTACACGCTCGGATACGGGAGTTCAGCTCAGCGATCTGCTTTTCCGGATCGCTGTGGGCAACGTAGATATCATAACTGATAAGACCCTTTTCCGCGAGCGTAACTATCGGACGTATAACGGAGTTGTGCTCTATATCGGAGATCAGTACGTGATCTCCTCTGCGGAGAGTGGTCTTTATCGCGAGGTTGAGAGAATGGGTTGCGCTTGATGTGAATACGACGTGCTCGGGAGATGAACCGAAGCAGTCGGCGAGCTTTTCGCGGCATTCGTAAACCTTTTCCGCCGCCCGCATAGCTATCTTGTGAGAGGAACGCCCGGGGTTTCCGCAGCTGTAACGCATTACTGACGTCATATCCGCTATGACCTCGGCGGGCTTCGGAAATGTGGTAGCCGCATTATCCAGATAGATCGTACGTTCCATAATCATACGGCTTCACGTTCGTCGCTGTCCGCGTGTCAACGCCTAATAACGGCGTTTATTTTATTTTCACGAAGTAAAATAAGAGCGGAGTCCGCGAGATGTGACATAACGGACACACCGTACGCGCATCCGTGCTCCGACGATGATGGCTCCGGCTTTACGACTCTTGCCTTTATGCCTTGGGCTTCAAGCAGCCTTTTGGCTCTCATAGCGTAAGTTACGGAACGAAGCGTAAGGATCGTTTCGGTGTTCATTTTTCCGTGTTTTATCCTTCCTTTGGGTTATTTGAAGCGTTAAAAGCGTATAGCTCTCACCACTTCCTGCTATCAGTATATGTCAGATCGGATACAGCCGTTACATAATGCCGAAACGTAATATTATCGCTCCGAATACCGCGCATAAAACTGCTTGAAGGAGCTTGAATATAGTGTATCTGTACATTGATATTCCGCTTTTTCCCATAAATGACGCGAGCTGCATGTGTACAGAAAGTCCGCCGAAGCCAACGGCGAAAAAAGTTCCCGCTTTTGCCAAAAACTCGTTTGCGGGTTCGATAGACAAGCGTAAAAGCGCAGTTACACCGGAGGTTATTTCAAGGAGAACGGACAGGACTGCGTTTGGTGATACGAGCGAGAGCAGAAGCTCGAAAAATACAACGAAGCCCGAAACTCTCAGCATAGTAAAAACGGCGTTTGGAACGGCGTTTGAAATAATAGATGAAACGGAATGGGGATAATCATCTTTTTCTATGATATTACGAGTTCGGGGTGCGTTCGTGTCACGCTTAAAAAGAGGCTTTAAAAGGTATGCGGTCAGTATCGCCGATATTAGCTGAACGAGATATAAGCACACCCCGAACGAGGTGCTTTTCCACATAGCCGAGCCTATTCCCGCGATAACGAAGCCCGCACCCGCATTGTTGCATACGGCGCATAGAAGCTCAGCTTCGGATCTTTCAAGCTCGCCGTTTTCGTAAAACGAGATAGCCGTTTTACCGCCTATCGGAAAGCCACAGAAAGCTCCGAGCAAAAAAGCCGATAAGCCACGTCCGCGCATAAATCTGTTTCCGCAGAGCTTGCCGCAAAACTCACCGAAGCCCGCCGAAACGAGTACCTCTCCCGCCACGGCGAACGGGAAAAGCGACGGGATAAGCGTCGAAAAACAAAATGAAAGCGCGTCTGTTACGGCGCGTTTTGTCGTTTCGGGGTGCGTTATAAAGCAAAAGGAAACGGCTAATACGGAAGAAAAAAGCAAGATTTTGCTCCACGGTAGCGAAAAAGAAAGCTTATTTGAGGTTTTTTCGGAAAGTACGGTATTCAAGCGAAGCCCTCCGCATATAGATTTTACAGGTCAATTCTATGATGGAGGAAAGGGGAAAATTCGTCTTGACGGCGAAAAAGTGATATAGTGTGGCGGTTTCAAAGAAAAATCATATCAGCGGTAGCGCGTTTGTGGTGTTCGGGAAAGAAATGACGGTATGCGGATGCGAAAAAGTAATATGTTATACAGACGATAAGGTCGTTCTCGGTATGCGTGGCGGAGAGCTTATCGCGGAGGGGAAATACCTTGCTGTGACGACGTTTTTCGGCAACGAGATAAAAATATGCGGAGATGTACGCTTGCTTAAATTCGAGGAAAGCGAGGGAAAGCTAAGATGATAGCGGATAAGATACTCTCTTTTTTCGTTGGCAGGGTAAGGATATACGCGGATAAACAAAACAAAAACGCGCTTCTAAGCTTTTTCGTAAGTGAGGGCGTAAGCGCAAAAATAACTTCCGATAATGAAAACGGCGGTGTATATGCGCTTCTTTCGCAGTCAACACTAAAAAAAGTTGCTCCCGCTCTTGACAAATTGAAAATAATAGTATATATTATAAATATATATGGTATAAGGCGGATACTGTCCGGTTATCGGAAAAGATACGGGCTTTTCGTTGGAATGGCGGCGTTTTTGCTTTTGGTGTGGGTATCCACGCTTTTTGTGTGGAAGGTGAACGTTGTCGGAACGGAGATGCTTTCTGTAAAGGAAGTCCGCGCGGAGCTTTCCGAAATGGGTGTAAGACCCGGAATACTTCTTTCGCGTATAGACAGAGGCTCGGTCTCGGACAGATTTCTTTCCGCGCATCCCGAGTTTTCCTGGGCTGCACTCAATTTTACCGGAACGACGGTCTCGCTTAACGTAAGAGAGACCGAGAAAAAGCCTGCCTCGGATACCGAAAAAACAAACGTGCTGGTAGCTAAGAGCGACGGAATAGTAAGAAGCGTTCTGGTGTATGAGGGGTGCGCGGCGGTAAGTCCCGGAACGGTCGTGAAAAAAGGCGATGTTCTTATCACGGGATTTATCTCCGGTAGCGGGCTTCAAATAACCGATTTTCCTCCCCTGCGCGTTGGCAACGCGCGCGGAAACGTTCGCGCCGAGATAAACGGAGAGGTAAGCGTCAGAGTGCCGATTTCCGAGACCGTTACCGAGCAGACCGTTGCGAACAAGCCCTGCGGACGGAAGATCTCCGTTTTTGGGTTCGATTTAAAGCTTGGGAAAACGGAAAACGCGGCAGAGTCGGAGGAAAGCTATATTACCTTTTTTGGATTTGTCGAGATACCGGTTACGGTAACTCGTTATTACGCGGTAAGCGAAAGCGAGACCGCTATACAAAGAAGTGCGCACGAGGCAAGACTGGAAGCCGAAGCGAGGATAAACGAGCTGGTGCTTGAAGTACTTTCGGACGCTGAGACCGTTTCGCTTAACGTATCGTACTGTGAAGATGAGGACGGAGTTACCGCGAAAGCGGAATACGTGTGTATAACTGATATAACGGAAAAGAAAAACGTTGGTTAAAAGAGGAAGGACGAAGATCCCTGAATGACGGAAAAAAAGATACTTATAGAGGACGTTGAAACGTCGAGCGCGCTTTTCGGGCCGTTCGACCGAAACGTAAAGCTGCTTGAAAAACTGTTCGGAGTCAACTGTCTTAACAGAGACAGCGAGACCGGGGCGGGAAATACGCTTATCGTCAGCGGTGACGACGAGACGGCGGTCGATAACGCGGTCAAGGCGGTAAGACTGCTTTTAAAGACCGCGAGGCTTCAAGGAACAATACCGTTGCAGACGGTGGAATACGTTTCGAATATGATAACCGAGGGGCGTGACGAGGAGCTTGACGGTTATGACGATGACTGCGTTTGCGTTACCGTCAAGGGTAAGCCGATAAAGCCAAAGACTGTCGGTCAAAGAAAATACACCTCGCTGATCAAGAAAAATACGATAGTATTCGGTATAGGCCCTGCGGGAACGGGCAAAACGTTTCTTGCGGTCGCTATGGCGGTAACGGCGCTGAGAGCGAAAGAAATATCAAGGATAGTTCTGACACGACCCGCGGTAGAGGCGGGAGAGAAGCTCGGTTATCTTCCGGGGGATCTCCAAAATAAGATAGATCCCTACCTCCGTCCGCTCCACGACGCGCTTTTTGAGATGCTTGGAGCGGAGAGCTACGCAAAGCACGTTGAGCGCGGAACGATAGAGATAGCGCCGCTGGCGTATATGAGAGGACGAACGCTTGACGACGCGTTCATAATTCTTGACGAAGCCCAGAATACGACGAGAGAACAGATGAAGATGCTGCTCACCCGTCTTGGAAATAACTCGAAGATAGTCATAACTGGAGATATAACTCAGGTCGATCTTCCGAAAGGAACGGCAAGCGGACTGATAGAGGCGGCTTCCATACTTGAAGGTATAGACGATATAGCCGTTCACCGTTTCAGCGAAAGAGACGTTGTTCGTCACAGACTTGTCAGAGAGATAATAGCGGCATACGACAAAAACGAACAGAAAAGGGCGGAAAACGCGCAGAAGCGTGCTGTTCCAAAGGGTAAGACGTAATGAATAAGATCTATATACAGAACCGTCAGGACAGCCCTATAAACGCGGCGCGCCGCGGACTTATACGACGCGCAATAAACGCCGCCCTGAAATACGAGGGATTTCCCTACGACGCGGAGATATCGGTAACTCTTACCGATAACGCGGCGATACACGAGATGAACAAGGAGCATAGGGGCGTTGACCGCCCGACGGACGTGCTTTCGTTTCCTCTTTACGAAGCCGACGAGATAGACGGTATGTATGAAAGCGAGGAGGTCTCGGACGAGCCGATAGCGCTCGGAGACATAGTTATCTCGCTTGAAAAGGCAGAGGAGCAGGCAAGGGAATACGGTCACGCTATGGAAAGAGAAGTGGCGTTTCTGTGCGTTCATTCCGTTCTTCACCTGCTCGGCTACGACCACGAGCTTGGCGAGGAAGAGGAAAAGGAAATGTTCGCAAAGCAGGAAGCAATACTTGCAAAAATGAAAATTACAAGATAAATAACGGATACGGAGAAAAGACGTGAAGAAAACAGGATTTGTTGCGATAATAGGCAGACCGAACGTGGGTAAATCCACGCTTCTCAACGCTCTCATAGGTGAAAAGCTCGCGATAGTGTCGAGAAAGCCCCAGACGACGAGAAATAAGATAACGGGCATACTTACGAAAGGGGAAACGCAGTACGTATTTCTCGATACGCCCGGAATGCACACTCCGAAAACCAAGCTCGGAGACAGAATGATAGAGCAGACCAAAAGCGCGATGTCGGGAGTTGACGCGGCGATACTTATAGTTGAGCCGATAGCCCGCCCCGGTGACATAGAAATAGGTCTTATCGAGAAGATAAAGAAAAGCGGTATTCCATCGATACTCGTCGTAAACAAGATAGACAGAACTAACCCTGTGGCGATAGGAGATACTATAAAGGCTTATGCCGATATACATTCGTTTGACGCGGTGGTTCCTATGGCGGCGATAAAGGGTAAGGGCGTTGACGTTCTTCTCTCCGAGGTCGATAACTTTATGAGCGAGGGCGAATGGTTCTTCCCCGACGACGCGATAACCGATCAGCCGGAAAGAGTTATCGTTTCGGAGATAATACGCGAAAAGATACTGCGTACCTTAGAGGACGAGATACCTCACGGAACGGCGGTCGTTATTGAGGAGTTCAAGGAAAGCAAGGGACTTCTCAGCATAAGAGCGGAGATATTCTGCGAAAAGGCATCGCATAAGGGAATAATAATCGGTAAGAACGGCGCGTCGCTTAAACTCATAGGTTCAAGAGCGCGCGAGGATATAGAAAGATTCTTCGGAGTAAAGGTATATCTCGACCTTTGGGTCAAGGTGAAGGAGAACTGGCGTAACAGCGACGTTCTTCTCAATAACTTCGGATTTTCAAGAGAAGATACGGAATAAGCGGCTAAGGAGAACGAGATGCTGTCACAGTTCAAAGGCTTGGTGCTTTCGGAGCTTCCGTGGGGAGATAACGATAAGCTGCTTTCCGTATTGACAGCGGAATGCGGAAAGATAGGCGTACTGCTGAAAGGCGGAGCGAGCCTCAAAAACCGCGCGGGCGCGGCGTGTCTC
>JAZOVD010000008.1:0-28650 GCA_045658525.1 Eubacteriales bacterium | reverse complement strand
TTTGAAGCTGGACGATCACTTGGCTTTAATTATCCTCAAACCATGTTGCATATAATCATACCGCAAGCCGTTAAAAATATTCTTCCGACACTCTGTAATGAATTTATAGTGCTTCTTAAAGAGACATCTATCGCCGGATACGTTGGAGAAATGGATCTTACAAAAGCAGGCGACCTTATAAGGGGCGCAACCTTCTCCGCGTTTATGCCGCTCATCGCGGTCGCGCTGATATACCTCGTGGTAGTAGTTATACTCACCAAGCTCGTAAAGCTCCTCGAAAGGAGGCTGCGCCAGAATGAACGCTGAAAATAACGTAGTCGTAGAAGCGATAGACGTAAAAAAATACTATAAGGGTGACGCTATCAAGGCTCTTGACGGCGTTTCGATGAAGGTAAAAAAGGGCGAGGTCGTTGTTATAATCGGACCCTCGGGAAGCGGTAAATCCACGTTTCTGCGCTCTCTCAACCTGCTTGAACTCCCCACTTCGGGAAGCATACTGTTCCACGGAACTGATATAGCGGCAAGGAACGTTGACATAAACGTCCACCGTCAGAAGATGGGAATGGTGTTCCAGCATTTCAACCTTTTTCCTCACATGACTATACTGAAAAACCTTACCGCCGCTCCCATGAAGCTCCTCAAAAAGAGCAAAGAAGAAGCGGAGGCTAAGGCTCACGAGCTTTTAAAGCGTGTCGGACTTGACGACCGCGCGGACGCTTATCCGAGCCAGCTTTCGGGTGGACAGAAGCAGAGAATAGCGATAGTACGCGCGCTCTGTATGGAGCCTGAGGTAATGCTTTTCGACGAGCCTACCTCCGCGCTCGACCCTGAGCTTGTCGGAGAAGTCCTTGACGTTATGAAGTCTCTTGCCAAAGAGGGAATGACTATGCTTTGCGTTACGCACGAGATGGGCTTTGCGCGCGAGGTCGCGGACAGAGTCGTATTTATGTGTGACGGAAAAATAGCCGAGGAGGGAACCCCCGAGGAGATATTCACTAACCCCGAAAACCCCAGACTCAGACAGTTTTTACAAAGCATTTTATAATTTATACGAAAAAAGAGCAAGCTTAAAGCTTGCTCTTTTTTATTAGTTGACGTTCAGCTTTCCAACCTTACAGAAATCCCCGTCCTTTTCCGCGTCACTTGCAAAACAGATCCCCGAAATACCGATATATAATTCGTATCCACCCGCTTTCATCTCTTTCGGAAGCTCTATGACTAACGTTTCCTCGTTCTTACCGGGAAGCCATTTCGTAATATCGGCATCAGCATCAAAAACGTATTCGCTTTCCGAGCTTTTGAGGCGCAGTTCAAGCGGTATTTTTTCGTATATCGGCGCTACCCCTACGTTGTCTATCACCGTTTTGATCTCTATCTTTTCGCCCGCGGTCGCGGAAACGGGATAAGTAACGCTGTCTATAACGAAATGGTAGCCCATTTTTCTTACCCAAGCATCGACCTTATCCTTCCACTCGTACGGAATAGGCAAAGATTTAGCGTTAAAGGAGCTGATATGCCATTCAAGCGACTTTGCGATAAGCTCGTCTATATTCCAGCCCTGTCGTTTCCATTCACCAAGCCACCAGTACGATTCAAACGCTACGGGCGCGGTCATCCAGTTATCCTTGACCTTTTCGACCATAGACGGATAGATGTTTTTTATATGGTTTGGCGAGCCAAATCCGTCTCCGCGCCAACCAACCTTACGCTCCGCGGTCTTATTTATGCGTTCGATAAGCTCGGGGCGAGATACCTGAGCGCAGAGTCTCGTCTTTTTGAACACAGATGCATAAGTATCCGCTATCCTATCGTAGGTATCCTCGGGATACAGATGAAGATTATACCCCTCTCCCCACGCACCGGGAAGCGAAATATCCATCATATCAAGCGTAGGCTCGCTGTCAAAATGTTCGCCAAACACTTTTATGGCGTTAAGAAACAGGTCTATGTATCTCGGGTCTGTCGGGGAGTCCTTTACTCTTTCCCAATCGGGTCTTTCGGGACACGGCATTATACCTTTGAGCCATTCGGGAACGTCGTCACAGGCGCGCGTGCTGTGCGCCATAAGTCTGAAAACAAGAGTCTGACCGTGCTTTTTCGCTTCGTTTATGATATTCTCGATAAAAGCGTAGTTAAACCTTCCCTGCTCAGGCTCAAACTCCTTCCAGAGTATCCGTATATACGCAATAGACGTATCGGGATAATAGCCCTCAGCCCTGCCGTTTTCCTCCGCATCGGCTGAAACGGGATAGCATTCCACCCTCTCCGTCTCGCAATAACGGTTTTCGGGACGCACCTCTATATCCGAGTAAAGCTTTTCTCCACTGAAATGCTGAAAGCTCATAAATCCGATATACGGGTTTTGTCTCTCCTCGGGGGCGTAATTAAAGCGCTCTGTTTTTAACATAGTTACACCTTTTTAAGTACGGTTATTATGGGCGAGGCAAGTATTCCCATATCTCTTATATTATACTCGTAGCTCCACGCGTCGTCCTTCGTAAACCACATATTCGGACCTACCCATTTGAGGTCAGTCTCGGCGTTATGAAGTCCCGCAAAGCAGTTGAAACGCGTTCCGAGCAGAGTTATTTCTATCTTATGATCTCCCTTTGAAAGTTCTTCAAACACAACGTCATAAGGCGCGAACACTATCTTCTTCGCCTCTCCGCCGTCAACGCTTACAGAGATAAGCGCGCCGCGGTAGTTATTTGCGTGTATCTTAACGTCAAGTCCGTCCTCGGGAACGTAAACGTCACACATATAGGTTATATTCGCTCCGTAGAACGGCATTCCCTGAGAGGTTATCGAGCCAAAGCCGATGCTCTCGGTAGGAGCTATAAGCGTTTTTTCGCAGCCTTCGAGCCTTACGTTGAAATCCCCGAGCAGGTAACACCATTCGTTATAGGTACGGGAGCCAAGCGGACGGGTAACGGTTATCGTATGCGTTCCTTTCTTTATCTTGGGAAGCGGGAGAGTTTCTATTGACTCATCGGTAAAGTAACCGTCGGGTATCTGAGAAATCGGCTTTCCGTCGAAAATGATCTTGCCCTCTCTTGCGTCCTCGGTAGCAAACCTCGCGCCCACTATATCGATCTCGCTTGTAAAAGTAAATCTGAGCGTTACGCTGTGAGTTATCTCCTCATCGGGGAGCGCCCAAGGCTGAGTGCTGTCCTTTGGCGGTATTCCCGCTCCGCGTCTCACCTCGGCGTCAAGCCTGAGCATTTCTTCAAGCGGACGGAACTCCTTTTCGTCATCCCACTTGTATTCCGCCATATCAAGAACGAGAACGTTCGGCTCGCTTCTCTTATAAGCAACCTTGGTCTTATAGTCCTTTTTGCTTACGACGGTGTATTTTGTTTCGTGAACGTAAAGCGATCTTTTCTTTGCCTTGGTAAGCTTCAAGAGTATGGAATCGTGCAGGTACGCCGTATATTCAAGCTCGGTGTAACCGTCCGCACACTTGTAGCTTATATCCTTTATCTCTCCGCTTATCGTGTCGTAAAGCTTTGGAGCATACTCACCCTTTATCTTTATAAAGAGCTTTTTCGCTCTTACCACGTCCGCAAGATTATATTTACGGGCGTTGGATATAAACAGCCAACGGGCTGCGCCGTCGTCTCTCATCTGGTATATGTAGTTGTTGGTCAGGTCGCCGTCAGCACCGCGTATTTCAAGATCTCTGTTTCCGTCAAGCGACGCAAGAAGCGCTCTTCTTTCAAACGGTATGCATACCGAACGCTCGTAAAGCTCTCTGACCTCATCGCTCTCGATAGCGTCAACGTATCTCGGACACTCACCCATAAATATGAGCTTTCCGCCCGCACAAGCGAAATCTTTGAGTCTTTCAAGAGTCGTGCGTCTCATCGTCTCCATACCGGGAACAACAATGGTATCGTACTTCATCTTTCCAACGGCTATGGGCGCACCTGCCTTTTTGCACTCGTCGGGGAAAAGAGATTCGCTTATATAATCGAAGTCGAGCTGACCGAAAAGCATCCAGTCTATGAAATTAAGGAAGTTGCTTTCAAGCTGATTTCTCGCGTCGAGTGTCGTGCGTCCGGGTCCCCAGTGCAGCCAATAGCTCTCTATCGGGTGTATAACGCCTATCGAAACGTGAGGCTTTCCTCTCGTGAGCGCGGTATTTACTCTCGCAAAGTGGTTTTCTATATAAGGATACTCCTTATACCACGCGGACTGATAGTTGAACGTAGAGGGATAATCGCGCTTAGCCGAGCCTTTCATAGATACCCACGAAAGATGCGGAACGCGTATCGTGACACCGAGAGCCGCCTGCCAGTCGCCCTGGAACTTATGGCCTCTGAAATCGAAATCCCAGTTTGTAACTCCGTAAAGCTCCGACATCATCGCTTCCTTACCGTACTGGTGAACGACGGACTGCGTCTGCTTCGCGGTCGTAAGCTCCACAGAGTTGCAGAGCATATCTATTCCCGGATAACCGAAATATTTGTACGCTCTCATAGCTTCTCCAACGGTACAGGTCTGCGAACGGAGCGTCGGCTCTTCGAGCATATGACCCGTAAGCTGTATTCCGTTCTTATCGCACCATTTTCCGCAGAGCGCGCTGAACGCCTCGGTAAAGCGTTCGCATACATGGTCGTGGAAATGATAACGGCTAACCGATACCTTGCCGTTCGGGAGATCCCAGAGAAGCTCTGGGAGATGCTCAACTATATCCTCTCCGTATGTCTTTTTGTAGGTGCTTGGAAAATCGGGCGTCCACGCAAGCACGCATACCTTTTTATCCGTCGGGAAATCGAGTGTTACCTCGTGCGCGAACTGCGGCTCGTCGGTAAATATGGCGGGAATAGTCTTGTCGAACTCATCGCCGACGTGCTTTTTATACGTCTCGTGAGTTACCTCTATAAAGCGCGATATTGCCTTCTTTGAAAGCGTATCCACGTAGCAGTATCCGTTATACCAGCCCGACATACCAACAGTGGGACAGAACGCATACCACTTGGAGTTTTCCGCTTTTTCCGTTCTTTTTATCTGCTTATAGCTTTCAAGCATACCGTCTTTGTCAAGCTTTATATCGTAAGCTCCTACAAAATACGGCTTACCCTTGGCTATCGCCTCGGATTTCGGAAGCTCGTCGGAAAAATCGCGTTTATCCTTTAAGCTCGGGTCGTACTGAGGGTTATCCGCGAGCTTTACGCATTCCGCGGGAAGGAACGCGAGGTATCTTCCTCTGTATTCGGGATCTTTGGTCACAAGACCGCCCGCCGCACCCGAGGGCCATCTGTCCTCGTCATAGAGCCACGCGAGCATACACTCTCGTTTGGCTTTGTTTACGCACGCCTTGACAAGACCCATAAACTCATCGCTCAGGTACGGATTATCCATACCGGCTCTTGAATGCATATGAAAGCCGCCATATCCCATCTCTTTTAAGTAACCGATCTGCTTTTCAAGTATTTCAGGAGTCATTTTGCAGTTCCAAGACCAGAACGGAGTACCTCTGTATTCGCTTGTAGGGTTACGGAACAGGTCATCTGAAAGTTCTTTTTCTCTATTCTTTTTGTAAAGCATAATTATCCCTCTCTATTACACGCGCAATGTGCGTTCATTTTTTCACCTACATTATAACATATAAGTATTGTTTTGTAAAGGTTTTTTCAGATTTTTATTGATTTTTTCAAAATAAAGTGGTATAATATTTTCAAACACGACCTTGTGTCGGAATTATTATACCTTTACATATCGTTCGTTTTACTGTATCATAAATATATAAACCGCTAAGGAGTGAGAAAAGTGAGAATATCTTATATTAAAAAACGCATAACGGCGTTAACGCTCACCGTTATTCTTATAATAATATCCACACTTACAATGCTCCCGCCGCTTCACGCCGAAAACCCAAGCGACTCGATCGCTTCCTTAGACCTTTCGGTATTTGAAAATGAAACAAAGATAACCTCAGAATACCTCTCAAACGAACTTTTGTTAGTCCCTCTCGGAAACACATTCACCGTATCCGAGGATTCGGGCAAAAAAGTTCTGCACGCCTCTCAAAACGACGGTTCTCCCTACGCCGATATTTACGTTACCGGTAATACGTTATCGGGAACGTCTCTAATTATGAGCGTGTCGTTAAAGCTCGCAAGCGACTGGTGCGGAAGCGCATCCGTCATATCTCCGTTCTATACGGATAACAGCGGTATCTTGCAAGTGTTCGACATACTGAGAATATCCGAAACAGGCTCGGTGTTCCACGTCTCTGACTCCGAAACGTCGCTCGCCTCGGTCGCGTTTGACAAATTCACTGAGATAAAGGTCATATTCTCGTCCGAACGGACATCTTACGAGATCGAAATAGACGGAGATGTGGTCATGACGGACATTCCCGTTCCACAAAAGCTTAAAGCTCCTGAGGGAATACGCCTTTTCAGAATAAATGACAGCACGGCAGCCTCGGGCGGACTTTACGTTACCGACGCGTATATCAAAAATGGACCTACGTATTTTTCCTATGAAACAAATTTCAGCGAAAGCTTTTCCGGTGAAACGGAAAACGTCGCTTTCAGCGGCGATAACTGCTTTATCAACGCCAACCTCGACGTTCTTAAAATCATAAACGACGAAGCCACCGGCGTTATCCCGTATTTTGAATTAAGCGCAATAGAACGTAAGATCAATCACGTTATATCATTTCCTCTGAAAATCTCCGATATTGCCGATACGCTGACGCTTGCCTCTGTTTACGGGAACGGAGCGCGTCTCGGAAAGACCGCGTACATATCGAACGGAACGCTGTATCTTTCAAACGGTTCACCCGTAATGCAGATAAAAGAAAATCAGAGCTACCGTATAACGCTCTGGCTTAACCCCAAAAGCTGTGATGTAGCTCTGTTTATTGACGGAATATGCGTTTCCGAATCGATCTCCTATACCCCCGTTGACGAAAAAACGGAGCTTTCGCTTCGTTTCTGCTTGCTCGCGGGCGAGGGAGACGTCACGATAGACGATTTTTCGCATAAAACGACCCGCGCTTCCATATCCGATCTGCCGCCACTTACAGTAACTCTCTCGGCAGACGAATCCTACGTGCTTATTCCCGAACGGGAGCAGGGAAATTACTGTAACGTTTACGTTGCAGACGAAAAGAACGGGGAATATTCCGAGATCGCATCCCAAATAAGGACAGGCACGTTCGTTCTTCCGACGGAAATTACGGAAAAGCACTACAAATTCACATACGCGTTCGACTTTCTCGGAGAGGAGCTTTTCGCTCCGTTCTCGGAAGCACTTACAGTATTCGCGACTCCGGTCTCCACTCCGTCCAAGACACCGAACGCTCCGCAAAAGGCTGAGTTTTCACAAGCCGCCGTATGGATAACGGTCATATCCGTAATAGCGTTTACTGCTTTTGTTATACCGCTGATACCGACAAAAGAGCCGCTATCTGACAAAACAAGAAAGGATAAGTTATAATGAGTTTACAGGAATCGGGAGAAATGTACCTCGAAACCATCTTACGTCTTTCGGAAAAGCTGAACGTAGTTCGCTCCATAGACATAAGCGAGGAGATGGGATACTCAAAACCAAGCGTCAGCCGCGCAGTCGGTATCCTCAGAGATGGCGGTTATATAACCGTTGAAAATGACGGCGCGATAAAGCTGACCGAAAACGGAAGCGAGACGGCAAGAAAAATATATCTGCGTCACAAGACCCTGACGGAATTTCTCGTTCATATAGGTGTATCGCCCGAAACGGCTTCTGCTGACGCCTGTAAGATAGAACACGTCATAAGCGACGAAACTTTAAGCAAGATGCTTCTTTTCTTAAAAGAGAAATAAAAAAACAGCCCCCTGACGGGGCTGTTTTTTATGCTCGTTTTACTTTTCTTACGTAGAAAGACGCAAGTACCGTGACCGCCATAGCGGCAATATAACCGACGATATACCTTATAAATACATTAAGGTATTCAAGCACCCAATAAAGCCATTCATAGATATTTATCGGCATTCCGAGGCTCGGGTCAATAAAATCTCCGACCATTCTGTATATAAGCGCTATAAGACTTGCCGCGCCGAATACAGATACCGCTATCAGAACTCCCTTTGTTACAGGGTGCGAAAAATCTAAAAACCGCACCTTGTACGGAGCGATATTCAGCACGGTCCCGTTTTTCTTTACAAATCTGAGAAGCAGGAACAGTATCAGTCCGTAAACCGCTTCCGTTGCGATAACGTCCGAGAAAAGTATGAATATAGCAGATATAATATCCTCTCCGCCGCACACTATGTACGCAAAGAGAGATGAGATAAGTCCCACTCCCTGACTCGCGAACATAAGTCCTATAATACCTCGCGCGTTAGAACCGAAATATATTACCGATACGGCTACCGTGCCAAGTCCTATATGTGAGGCAAGGGTAGAGAGCCATTCTCTTGCCATCAGTATTCCGTCGCTGAGCCCTCCGTAAACTATATCGCCCTCAACGTAAAGCTGTACTACCTGCAATATAAAGCTATTGAAAAACGGCACGAACGCAAAAACCCCTATCGCCAGCCAGAACAGGTTTTTGTACATATAAACCTCTGAATAAGAAGGTTTCCTCATTTTGATCTCCATTTCACGGTGTTTTACTTTATATCGTTCAAATCGTAGGGCGTAAGCTGGTAAACGAAATAGTTGAGCCAGTTAGAAAACAGCAGGTGCGCGTGACCTCTCCACAAATTTTTGGGAGTTTTAGTCGGATCGTCATCGGGAAAATAGTTTTTCGGAACGTCTATCGGAAGTCCCTTATCAACGTCTCTGAAATACTCTTTTGCGAGCGTATCACTGTCATATTCCGCGTGGCCTGTAACGAAAAGCATACGACTGTCGCGCGCCGAGATTATAAACGCGCCCGCCTCATCTGAGCTTGCGAGTATATTAAGACGCTTTTCTCTCATTATATCCTCAGTCTTACATTCAGTATGACGGGAATGGGGTGCGAGGAACTGCTCGTCAAAGCCGCGAAGCATCGGGTGGTTTGGCTCTATCGCCTCATGCTTATAGACTCCGAAAAGCTTTTTATCAAGCTTGTACTTCGGAACTCCGTAATGATAGTACATAGCCGCCTGCGCCGCCCAGCATATATGAAACGTTGAGAAAACGTGAGTCTTTGACCACTCCATCACTCTGCAAAGCTCGGGCCAGTAATCCACCGCCTCGAACGGCATCTCCTCAACGGGCGCGCCGGTTATTATAAGTCCGTCGAATTTCTCGTCGCAAATATCGTCAAAATATTTATAAAACGCCTCCATATGCTCCTTGGGGGTGTTTTTTGATTCGTGAGACGCGGTTCTGAGAAGCGTGATCTCAACTTGAAGCGAAGTATTGGAAAGCAGACGTACAAGCTGAGTTTCCGTCACTATCTTCGTAGGCATAAGATTGAGTATCGCTATTTTCAGAGGACGTATGTCCTGAGTTTTTGCGCGAAGCTCGTTCATTATAAATATATTCTCGTTTTCGAGGATACCTGCCGCCGGCAGTCCTTCGGGGATCTTTATAGGCATACGTTTCACCTCTCTTTAATGTATTACTTACTTATTATAAACCAAATAAAGAAAAATAGCAATACCCAAAAAACTCTTTTTTGGCGTTTTAACAAAAATTTTGCCGTTTTCACATAAATAAATGAATTTCCCGTATTTTTCTTGATATATCCTTTGGTTCTTATGCCAAAAATAATTTTACTACAAATGATCAAAGGAAAGGCTGCAAAATGGCAAAAGAGAAAAAACGCGGTATTCTCCGCACATTTTTCCGTTTTATCGGAGCATTAACGCTTTGCGCCGTTTTCACCGCTCTGTTTTGTATTACAGCATTAGCCGTATATATATATACCTCTCCCGACCTTTCGGTAAACGAATTTTCAGTAATGGCAAAGGCGCAGGACAGGACGACCAAGCTTTATTATATGTCATATACGGATAAAAGCAACCGTACCGGAAGCGCGGTAGAGCTTGAAAGCGAGGCTCTTTATCAGGACCAGAACAGAGAGTGGATACGTTACAAAAATATTCCAAACGACCTCATAAACGCGTTCGTTTCAATAGAGGATCACCGTTTTTTCGAGCATAACGGAATAGACGTTCGCCGAACTGCGGGCGCGATACTCGGCTTTGTTACGGGCAAGAGCGGTTACGGCGGCTCAACGCTCACTCAACAGCTTATCAAAAACGTCACGGGCGACGACGAATACAGCGTAAGCCGTAAAATAAAAGAGATCGTTCGCGCGAGCAGGCTTGACAGCGAGCTTACGAAAGAGGAGATACTTGAGCTTTATCTGAACACCATATATCTGTCAAGCGGCTGTTACGGGATCGGAGCAGCGGCTGAGCGTTATTTCGGGAAGGACGTAAGCGAGCTTACGCTTAGCGAATGTGCCGCGCTCGCCTGTATTCCGCAGTCGCCGACCAAATGGGATCCCTCGCTTAACCCCGAAAACAACGCGGAAAGACGAAAGACCGTTCTTTACCGCATGAACGAGCTTGGATATATAAGTGCGGAACAGCTCGAAAACGCGTTAAATGAGAGGATCATAACGGTAAAAAAGCAAAAAAACACCGAAACGACAAACGAGGTACATTCCTGGTACACCGAATCTGTAATAGAGGAAGCCTTACGCCTTTTGACCGAAAACGGAATAGCGAGCAGTCGCGCGACCGCCGCAAAGCTTCTCTACACAGGCGGACTTTCTGTCATAACGGCGCAAGACCCCAAAATGCAGAAGGCGGTAAGTGATTATTTTGAGACAAGAACGAATTTCTATTCCTCGTCAAGTCTTATCCATCCCGAATGCTCAATGGTGGTGATCGATCCCCGAAACGGGGATATTTTAGCCTTAGCGGGCGCGACGGGCGAAAAAAAGCTCAACCGAACGTTAAACTACGCAACGGGAACGTTACGCTCTCCCGGTTCGTCAATAAAGCCGTTATCCGTTTACGCACCCGCAATAGAGAAGGGTATCCTGACATACGGCTCGGTAATAGACGATACCCCCGTCCGTTTCGTAAACAACGGACACGGCTCGCTTCGCGGTTGGCCGAGAAACTATCCCGAGGGATACAGAGGACTTACGACTGTCCGTGATGCCGTCGCGCGTTCGGTAAACACAGTCGCGGTAAAGGCACTCGACGCCGTTGGCAAGGAAGAGATATTCACCCTGCTTCACGACGAAATGAATATGAAGCACCTTGTTTACGGCGAGGAACGAAACGGAAGCTTTTATACGGACGTAGCGGAATCCCCGCTCGCACTCGGTCAGCTTACAAAGGGAGTGACTGTATCTGAAATAACCGCGGGTTATACCGCGCTTTGCAACAGTGGATATTTTTGCGAGGCAAGAACCGTTTTAAAAATCCTCGACCAAGACGGAAACGTGCTTATCGACAACGTAAAATCACCCAAAAAGCTGTTTTCCGAGCAGACCGCAACGATAATGACCAAGCTTTTACAAGGAGTTACCTCAGCCGGTACGGCTTCCGGAATGACCGCAAAAAGACAGTTCGACTGCGCGGGAAAGACAGGTACTACCAACAACGATTACGACAGGTGGTTCATCGGCTACACACCCGAGCTGCTCGCGGGAGTGTGGTTCGGTTACGCAAATCCGAAAAGTCTTACAGGTTATCCAACGTCACCAAGTCCGGCACTTACCGCTTGGGACGATATTATGAAAATACTAAACACCGAGGAATATTTAGGTCACGCGCCTCAAAAGCATTTCACCGAGGCTGACGGAGTAATAACAGCGACCTACTGCCGTGATTCGGGAAAGCTCCTTTCCTCGGCTTGTATGTGCGACCCGCGCGGCTCGCGCGCCGAGACGGGTTATTTTACGCGCGAAACACTTCCAAAGACCTACTGTGACTGTCACGTTCTCGTCAATTACGACGTAGTCCACGGCGGCGTGGCAGGCGCGGAGTGTCCACAGGAAAACTGCAAGCGCGTAGGACTTTTAAAGGTTGAGCGTTCTTTCCCAAAGGACGTAATAATAAGCGATGCTCAATACACCTACCGTCCGCTTAACGGTAGCTCTCCCTGTCTTTTATCTACCGAGCCGTTCTACCTTACCCTTCTTACGCGCGGTCATTCTCCCGGACACAGTGCGATCTCGCTTCCGTTCAACCGATACTGTCAATGCTATCTTGAAAAGAAGCCAAGCGAGGAGGAAGAACCGTTCGAGGAAAGCGACCCTGACGACGTTGTATATGAGGGATAACAAAAAGGGCGATTTGTAAATCGCCCTTTTGTTATTTTATATATTCTCTTATTTTGAGCGTAACTTCAAGCTCCTTCGCTATGCGCTTACACTCCTCTATATCCTCATCGGGAATAGAGCCACGCACGACGCTGAGCATAACACTCGGAACGTAAGCCTTTGCCTTAACGGCGAAATCAAGAAGCGCGTCAAACGCTTTTTCACCGAAATCGGAATGACATACCGCATCGTAATCCTTGGCGTTTGCCGTATTAAGACTTACAGAAACAGTATCTATCTTACCCGCAAGCTCGGGAGTAACGTCACGTCCGTGAATAAGATTTGCCTGACCGTTGGTATTTATCCTCGTTTTTATCGGATTTACCTTGCGAACCTCATCGCATACCCACAAAAGCTCATCAAGGCGTATCGTAGGCTCGCCGTATCCGCAGAAAACAAGCTCCGAATATTTGTCAAGCTCTCTATCAAGTATAGAGGCAAGTATCTCCTCTTTTGTAGGCTCGCGATCGAGCCAAAGCTCGCCGTACGTTCCGTCAGCTACGCTTCTTACACAGAACTCGCAAGCGTTCGTGCATCTGTTCGTCAGATTAACGTAAAGTCCGTCTCCGACCTCGTATGTTATAGTCATCTTAATTTCCTTTTCAAAGCAGATCAGCCACTTCGAGGATAAGCTTTTCGGTCTTTTCCCAACCAAGACACGGGTCAGTTATGGATTTTCCATAAACGCCCTCGCCTATCTTCTGGCAACCGTCCTCAATGTAGCTCTCTATCATAAATCCCTTAACAAGCTTCGCTATTTCCGTATTGTGCCTGCAAGAATGGAGTACCTCCTTGCAGATACGGGGCTGCTCGTTATACTTCTTTTCGGAGTTCGCGTGATTGGTATCGATTATTACCGCAGGATTGGCAAGCTCCGTCTTGGCGTATGTCTCCGCAAGATGGGCAAGGTCCTCATAGTGATAGTTAGGAAGACTCTGTCCATGCTTATTTACGTAACCGCGAAGTATCGCGTGAGCGTAGGGGTTTCCCGATGTAGTTACCTCCCAGCCTCTGTAAATAAAGGAATGGGAATGCTGTGCGGCGGTTATCGAGTTCATCATAACGGATATATCGCCTGCTGTGGGGTTCTTCATTCCAACGGGAACATCTATACCGCTGGCAACGAGTCTATGCTCCTGATTTTCAACGGAACGCGCTCCGACAGCAACGTAAGAAATAAGGTCGGAAAGGTATCTGTGGTTAGAGGGGTAGAGCATCTCATCGGCTGTCGGAAGACCCGTTTCGGTAAGAACTCTCGTATGAAGATTTCTTATAGCGAGTATTCCTTTATACATATCTGGACGCTCCAGAGGATCGGGCTGGTGAAGCATTCCCTTGTAGCCGTCACCCGTGGTTCTGGGCTTATTCGTATATATTCTCGGAACGATAACGAGCTTATCCGAAACCTTATCCGCTACCGTTTTAAGACGGTAAACGTAATCCATAACGGATTCTTCGTTATCAGCGGAGCAAGGTCCGATTATAAGTAATTTTTTATCAGACTTTCCTGTCATAACGTCGCGTATGGCTATATCGTTAAGCTCTTTCTGACGCTCGGCTTTCTCTGATATTGGGTACTTCTCCTTCGTATCGAGCGGTATTGGTAATTTTCTTATAAATTGCATTGGCATTGTACGCACTTCCTTTCAGTTTGCCAATGAATATTATAGCACTTTATGCGGATATGTCAAGTAAATACTTGGATTTGTTACATTTTAACTGCATTTTTATTCACTTTTTCGGCTTTTTTCTTTTAGCTTGGAGCGCAGTCCGACGAAAAACTCCGTCATAAGCTCTCGCGCCTCGTTTTCCATGAGTCCAAATTCAGTTTTCGTCTTATGGTTAAGCGGATAATTATTAAAGTTTATAACGGAACGAAGCGCCCCCGACTTTGCGTCAGCAAGCGCAATGACCGTTCTGTCTATCCTTGCGTTTATTATTCCGCCCGCGCACATCGGACAGGGTTCAAGCGTAACATACATTGTACATTCGGGAAGCCGCCAGCCGCCAAGCGTTCCGCAAGCCTCGTTTATAGCCTCGACCTCTGCGTGAGCAAGCGCGTTTTTAGACTTTTCGCGCCTGTTTCTGCCTCTGCCGACTATCTCTCCGTTATGCACTATGACTGCGCCGACAGGCACCTCGCCGTCGCGCGCGGCTTCCCTTGCAAGCTCTATTGCCGCTTGCATAAATGTAATATCCTTTTCGTTTTCCATAAGCTCTCCGTTAAAAAATGTTTATCAAAGCTATAAGCATGGTAAACACGATATAGATGACCGTTCCCGACGTAAAAAAGTTTTTTAGTTTCAGTTGCGATTCACGTACTGTCTTTTCGTTATTCCTTGCGCGCAAAATAAAATATATAGTTCCCGTCACAGCAAGCAAGACAAGTATTAAAAATACTACGTTTGTTACCGCGTTGACCGTTTTTTCATCGGCGACAACCCTCAGAAGCGCAAAGACATACGTTAGAAGATTCGACGCAAAATGAAGTGCCGCCGCGTAAATAAGTGAACCCGTCCTCACAAAAAATAATGAGATCACAACACCCGCGGCGAATGCGTAAGGCATCTGCAAAAAGCTGCAATGCATAAGCGAAAAAAGAATAGCTGACAGTAACACCCTTACCTTCAAGCTAAAACCTTCAAGCGCGTCCATCACCACGCCTCGAAAAAGCATCTCCTCCGCAACAGCCGCGAGCAATACGCTGCTTAAAAACATAAATATAAACGCACCCACATCTCCCGAAAATGCGTTTTGAGACATTTTTAGTCCAAAAAGCGAAAGCATTTTTTCGGTGAGCAAGCCCACAACGTTTACCGCGATCGCGGTAAACGAAAACGCAAACACAAATTCAATAACACCTCTACCGTTAAGGCTAATACGACTTTTCGTGTTCGGGACGTATCCCGTAAGCTTATGATAGATAAGTACGGGAAGTCCAAATCTTATCACCTTAAAAAAGAGCGAAATCACGTTATAGACCGCTCCCGAAAACGCCGATAACGCAAAAGAAGTAATAAGATACAGCGCGATATAAGCCGATAACGTAAGACCGACAGAGGTTGATTTATCAGTTCTGTTCATATTGCTCCTTTCTCCTTTTTTTGAAGGAATTTACGGGAATTGCAGGTAAAAGCGTCAATACACTTGATTTGGGGTTAGTTTTCTGATATAATTTTATAGTCGTTTCCGTCTGCCGCCCACGGGAAGCGACTCATACGCAGTAAACCCACGCAAGAAAGGACGGTACATAATGAGACACGGAAAATCTCCGTACACTTATTTTATCCCGACACTCTTTTCCCTTATTGCGGTATTTTTAGTCGGATGCTCCGCGGACGAGCTTCCCGAAAAGCCACCGCAATCGGAAAATGAGATCGCCACAGTCTCAGCATATATGCTGACGATAGACGGCAAAGAGGTTGCTCCTCTGAAAAGCGAAGCCGAAGCCGAGAGCATAAAAGCTCTTCTGATAGATATAAAGACCGCCGAGCTTAACCAAGCAGGCGCAAAGCCTATCAAGGTTTCGGTCAACAATAATATATCCGTAACACCCGTAAGCTGCCAGGAAAACGAGATAACCGAGCCGCAAAAAGCACTCGACAGTTATTATTCCGATGGCGGTTCGTTTTCATATACCGTCACACTAAGCGAAAGCTCTGTCGAGAGCGTTCCGTTCAAGACGGTGTATAAAAACTCATCCGCATACTACGAGGGAGAAAAAATAACCTCTGTCGCGGGCAAGAACGGAGAAAAGCTCCTGACTTATGAGGTCACGTACAAAGACGGAACGGAAAGCTCGCGCCTTCTCGTTTCCGAAAAGCAGACCGTTCCAGCAACGGATAAGGTCGTTTTAGTCGGAACTAAAAAATCGACCGCCTCCACAGGAAAATACGGTTTCCCGCTTAAAAGCATGTACGTCACTTCCAATTACGGTGGAAGATACTTAAACTCGAAATACGACTATCATCTCGGGGTAGATCTCCGCGCCTCAAAAGGAACGAGCGTTTACGCTTCGGACGGCGGAGAGGTCATATTTTCAGGTTATATGGGAAGCTACGGTTATCTTATACAGATAAAGCACGATAACGGCGACCTCACGTATTACGCGCATCTAAGCTCGCTTGGAGTTAAAAAGGGAGTTCGCGTTTATAAAGGGCAGTATATCGCCAAAAGCGGTGCTACGGGTAACGTCACGGGCGCGCATCTGCATTTCGAGATACGCCGTAACGGAAAGACCGTCAATCCCCTTACTCTTTTACCTAAATTCTGATCTTAATACGGAGCGATTTGGGCGATCGCTCCATTACATATTATTATATTTTGCACCCTGCATACTTCCTCGCCCGAAAAGCTCTTTGTCTATCTCATTTTGCAGCACGAGCTTTTTACGGCTCCACAAAGGTGCTATGAGCATATCCTCAGCCCCGTCTCCTGAAACTCGTTCTATTACTGTTTCGGGCGGTAACAGTTCAAGCTCGTCACAAACAAGTGAGACGTATTCCGTGCGTTCCATAGCTTGAAACTCACCCCGAGCGTACTGTTTTGCCATTTCAGTGCCGTCAAGAACGTGCAGAAGATGAAGCTTTACCGCCCACGGACGAAGTCTCGCCATTTCTTTTACCGTAGCAAGCATCATATCTCTGTTTTCACCCGGAAGTCCGTTTATAAGGTGAACGCAGACGTAAAGTCCGTCAAGAAGCTCATAAGCCTTTAAAAAATCCGCATACGTACAGCATCTGTTGATAGCTTTTGCGGTGTCGTCGTGGACTGTTTGAAGTCCAAGCTCCACGAACACCTTATGCTCCTTTGAAAGCTCCTTTAAATATCCCGCTATCTCGTGAGTTACGCAGTCGGGACGCGTGGAAATACACAAGCCCGCGCTTTCGGGGTGTGAAAGTGCTTCCGAATAGAGCTTTTTAAGTGTTTCGAGCGGTGCGTACGTTCCCGTAAACGACTGAAAATACGGTATAAGAGCCGCATCGTTCCATTTTTTACGCATCATCAGCGCGCCGCGGTCTATCTGCTCGGTTACGGAATATTCCCTACCCGCCGCAAATTCGCCGCTGCCCTTACCCGAGCAAAACGTACACCCGCCGTACCCCTTACTTCCGTCACGGTTCGGACAGGTAAATCCCCCGTCTATCGGAACCTTACAGGCTTTACGACCAAACATTTTTCTCATAGCGTAATCCATAGTATGATAACGCTTATTGTCGTCCGAATACGGAAACGGATTTATACTTTTTTGAGTTATCTTCATATTACCAAGCATCAAAAATTCAAACGGAGCCTCGCGCTTTATGAACGCAAGGCTCCGTTTTTTGTGTTATTAAGCTGACTTATCTCTCGATTCCGAGGATAGATGCAAGCATCGTAAGCTCTTCATCAAGCTTGTTTGCGTCAACGCCTGCATCGTTGCAGTGATCTGCGTAGTAAGCGTCACAAGCTGACTTGATGGCCGCTATCTCCGTATCGCCTATCTTATGCTCATCGCCTGTCGCAAGTCCGAACGGGTCGAATATCGCGCCGTGGTCAAGCGTATTGCGAGCGGCGGTACTTGCCATGATCATTTCGATCATATCATAAGCGGTGCATTCGAGTCTGCCTTCTTCTCCGAAGAGTGTGTTTCCGCTTCCGCTCTTAGCTGTAAGCGCTATGTCTATCATATGCTTTATAGCCTTGGCTTCATCATCTATACGGTCCGGATCTCTGAACTTACCTATCTCGGTAAGAAGATCCTTTATGAGAGCCGTAGCCTTTTCAAGCTTAGCCTCGGGTATGCCCATATTACCGAAACGGTTGCCCGTCATAAGGCTACTGAGCGCGTTTACGTTCTCCTCTGTAAGTGACCAGATAAGGTTCTTTACTACCAGAATCTCGACAGTAGAAGAATCGCTCTTACCAAGAGACTCTATAAGATCAACTATACTGGATACTCCTCCGAACAAGCTGCCGTAGGAAAGGTTATCGGAGTTGACGACCTTATCTATAATGTCAGCCTTCTCCTCATCGGTAAGAATATCTCCTACCTTATCGGATTCAAGAACCGCCTCGAAGAGGTCGTTCGTCTTATCCTTACCGAATATCTCGGTCTGAGAAAGGTTGTCAAGAGCTTCTCCAACACCCTTTATAAGTTCGCTCATGGAAGCGTTTTCGTTGGTGAGAAGTCCTGCGGCACATCCGAGCATTCCTTCAAGTGCCTCAGCTTCCTTCTGGACCTCTTCCTCTGTAAGAGTTTCTTCGGTTACGGTGTTTGTTGTAAGCTTTTCAATGGTTGTAGCATTGGTATTCGCGGTATCCTTGCTCTTCAAGCTCGCAAGGTTCTCGGAGGTCGCGTCAGGCTTCTTATCAACGGGAGCCTGCTTCTTATTCTCCTTATGCTGAGCTTTAAGCTCATCTACCTTCTGCTTTTCTGCCGCGACGTCCTCGCCCTTTTTCTCAGCTCTGTCGGAAAGCTCTTGGTAAGGCTTCTCGAAGTGTTCCTCGTGAAGCTGTCCGAGCTTTTCTTTCTTTTCTTCCTCTCCAAGCTGCTCAAAGCTCGTGTCGGACATAGCCTCGTTTACCTTACCCATATAGTTTCCGAGGTCAGCCGCAGATGACTTTTCAGGGTTTCCGCTTACTATCTGACCCTGGCTGTTCTCGTATTCCTCTTCGGGATTGTACTTATAATAGGTGTATTTTTTGTTGCCGTTGCCATTACCGTTACCATTACCGTTGTTGCCGTTTCCGCCAAGATTTACAAAACCGGCTCCGCCGTTATAAGCAACGTCTCCGACGCCGTTCTGCTCAGCAGCCATACGGTCTGCGTATATATCGAAGAACTCGGAAATGAATACGGGATCTATCTCAACGATTGAGTCACCGAAGTCCGCGACAAGAGCGACAGCAACGTCACTTATATACTCAGGCTCTATCTCTACTCCCGCCTTCTTGAACTCAGCCTTGAGAGTTGCTTCCATAGTCGTGACCTGGTCAGCCTGAGAAACCGAGCCTCCCTTGAGCTCATTCAGCTTCGTAGCGATATTTTCAAGCATAGCTGTATATACAGCCTCATCGTTTTCGGGAATACCGACGCTCTGCGCAAGCACCTTTACCGAAAGCGTAGTAAGCTCGGGAATAAGAACTCTGAGTCTGGGGTTCTCTCCGAGAACTGACGCTATACCGGTTACAACACCCTTCTGTGAAATAGCGGTTACAAGCTCGTTAGTATCTCCGCCAATGGAGGTTATAACGTTTGTATCAACAAGCTTTGCAAAGAGCTTTGTTATCGTTTGTATATCTTCATTGAAATTAGTTGTGTTGCCGGAGCCTGCATAAAGCACGTCGATAAGCTTATCGAACATAGGTCCTGCAAGCTCTCCAACATCTGGCTTAGCCATATCCATAAACGCCTCGCCCTCTTTCCAAGAGCCGGTAGCGTTATGAACGATCTCAGCCGCGATCACGGATACTATCTTGGAATCTCCAACGGATTTTCCAAGCTCAACTATTGCCTGAGATTCAGCCTCGGTATATTCTGTGACAGGTTTGTCGGTAAGCTCCATAGCTCCCGCCGCAAGCTCTGCTATCGAGCCTATTTCGTTCGCAAGCTTTACCTTTACCTTTTCTCCATTGTAATTAATGGAGTAATCGGTAAACGTCGAGCTTATAAGCTTTCCGCCGGTTACACGGAATACGACTACCGCAGGACTCTTATTTACACCGTTTACCTGCTTGACGATCTCCTCGACCGCTGCGGTCTCGCCCTCGGGAAGTGTCCCGGCAAGCTGATCGGTTACCTTGGGAGCTATTGCGGAATAAGTCGAGATCGGTACGAGAAGCACAGCAAGACATACCGCACCCTGAACAAGACCCTGTATAAGGCAGGGAATATTCTTGGATTTTCTCTCTTTTTCCTTACGGTGTATAACTACTACGAGCGCCAGGGTAACAATGAAATAAAGTACCCATGTGATAAGGCAAAACGCCAAGAAGAATACAAAATAGAGCAAAGGCGCTACAAGTGCTCCGCCGGTTTTGAGAACTATCTCCTCAAGTACGGGAGAGACAGCGGTAAGCTCAGATATGGCTTTCATACCCTCTTCGCCTATCGCGCCATATAATGCGGATTTAAGGCTTCCGTTAACAAGTGACGACTTTACGATAAGTGTTGCTATGAAAGCAAGTATTGCCGAAGCAACTACGGTGATCATTCGAATTCTCGAACGCGTGACACCTCTCAAGCGCGCCCATACGACGCACACAAGGAGGTAAACCGCAAACACAGCGGTCATTATCAATCCAATAGACATTGTTTCCGTTCCTTTCGTTACGGGCCGGAATCTTTCCGGTCTCAGTCATTATAATATGAGTGTAGATGCGTATAGCCGGAAAAATCAACATTCCCGGCATAATCTATGTAAATCGACCTTCGGAGATAAGGGTATTACGCCGCACATCTCCCCAGCCTGGTTACATTATAGCACTCTTCTCATATTTTGTCAATATATTTTTAACATTTTCTCATTCGTATTTATTAATAATGGAAGAAAAGCCTTATCACGCCTACTCTCAGCCAAACAAAAAATTGTTAATTTTTATTTTTAACTTGAAAAAAGACTTTCCCTGTGATACAATGTATTCAAGTCTGTGTCAGGAGGTTATTTTTGTGAACGGATTTACAGAAGTCAAATCAAACATCTACCACCTCGTTCCCGATTCTGCCGAATTTGGAAGCGCGGTAACTCTCGTTACGGGAAAAAATAACTTCCTTATCAACTGCGGTGCGCGCGACTCGTCAGTAACCAACGTGATAGTCCCCGCCCTCAAAGCCCTCGGACTCACTCCCAAGGATATAGATTACGTAGTATTCACGCATTGCTCTCCCGAAACGGTAGGTGGTCTGCACAGACTTAAACGTCTCGCGCCAGAGATACACGTTCTCGCCTCAGAGGCGCAGGTCCAAAAAATAATAAACCCAACTTATTACGTTTCCGAGCTTTGCTCTGTGTTTCCTGATCACGCTCCGCCGTTCAGAGAGATAAAGGGCGTTCTTGTTGACGCGCGCATAAATCCCGACGACATAATATTCAAGGAGCTGCGACCGTTCTCTCCTACAAAAAGCGAAACGGAACACCTTTGTTGGTATCACGTCGAGACAGGCTTCCTCGTATGCGGCGATATGGTACAGGGTGACGGAACCGCGGAGACAGGCACCGCCTTTTTCAGAGACTTAAAGGAATATCGAAACATCCTCAAATATCTTTCAACATTGCAAATATCCGGAATGCTCCTCAGCCACAATTATAGGGACGCTAAGGCAATAACCGTAAATCACACGCTCGATACGGAAATTTCAGGCGAAGCAGAACCCAAAAACGAATGTATCGAGGCAATAGACAACAGTCTTGAACATATAAAACGTTACGGCGTATTAGTGGACGAGTTCATAAAGCTTTGCCGCAAAAAGCATGAGCAGCCATCAGTGGAAAAATTCACTGTTGATTATTTTGCAAACAAACCGACTCCGTTGACCCTCGGTTACGCAATGCTGACCTTCAATGAGTTCTTTTAACAATTTAAGACAACCGAATGTTCATTTATTACATCACATTGCTCTTGATTTACCGTGATTTATGTGATATAATTTTGAATGTTGATAAGCCCATTCAACGTCAGCTCTCATAAGAGTGTTGAATGTGTACCTTTAGCTCAGCTGGTAGAGCAACTGACTCTTAATCAGTGGGTCCAGGGTTCGAATCCCTGAAGGTGCACCAAAAAGCCTCGTCGAAAGACGAGGCTTTTTATTCGCATAAAAGCTCCGCATACGGTATATGCGGAGCTTTTATCATTTTATTATCTTTCCGGCAGAAAACTGAGTCTCGTATTCTTCGGTGTCCTCGCTTCTGCGAGCTTTTACATATTTCACAACACAAACGGTCACAAGCGCAACAACGTATGTACCAAGGAATACTATACACGCAATCATAGCGTTAGTGCTTACAAGTCTGAAATAATCAAGTCCTATTATCCATATAAGAACGAACCCCAAAGCGAGAATAAGGAAATTCAGAGCTACTTTAAGAACGTTTCCGAGCTTGGTGTACAGCACGGAGACAGATACGGAAAACACAGCGGCTGACGCAAAGTATCTGAGATAATTCTGTATAGTCGGAGCAAGCGGAGTCATAACGGTAACGAACACGTTTTGAATAACGTCCGTGTTTATATATCCCCCGTCCTCTTTAAACTTGACTATTACGTTAAAGCCGGACACAAGTGCAAAAAACGACAACGAGAAAACGATCACGGCAAAGACAAAGCACACCTTTGAAAAGTACGCAGACGCGACCCACAAACGCTGATTTTTGATTTTTTTGACCAAAACCGCGATTCCACGTACAGCGAAATAGATGATCGAGAGGAACAAACAGGCTACCAGCGATACGGCAAGCCCCTCCTCGCTTGCGGCAAAGCCCGAAAGCACGAGAACGAACACAAAAAACGAAAGCACAGTTCCGAGATAGTGCATAAGGATTATAAACGCTCGGCTAAGCTCCAATTTATCAAGAAGCCCCAGCACCATTACCGACAGCGAAAACAGTAAAATACCGAGAAGCGTCTGAACAGGTAACGCCTTTGGCGGAACTACGTCCGCGGTAAGGTCGTTCGTATTCTCGCCGGCATCGTATATCTGTGTATATACGGTCTCGCTATCCTGAACGTTTATCCCTGCCGCGATCGCCATTAAAAAATACAGAAACACGGCTATACAGAACAGCGCGCACGCCGGATATATTATCTTTTTTTTCAGATCAAGATCCTTTATCAAGTCATATTCCCCTTCCGAGAGCTACTATTTAAGCTATTATAACATTTTCGGAGACGGATTTTGTTAATATTCCGTATCGTAAACAGAAATATTTTTACATTGCACCGAAGCAAAAAATGTATAAAAATAAAATATTCTTAAAAATATACATTTATATTGACAAAATTATTATTTTAATATATAATACAATATATCGAATACTCAGGCAGAGTGCCCGCATAAAGAAAGCAAGAGGTAAACCCAATGAACAGACGCAAGGCAAGAGAATTAGCGTTTACATTAATATACGAGCTTGGAGTTCAGACAGATAAAACGCCGGACGAAATAATCGCCGACACCGCATCTGAGCAGGATTTTACACCCGATGACTACATAAGATCGGTAGTATGCGGGGTGGACCAGGAAAAGGAACGTCTCGACTCCCTGATCTCCGAAAAAGCCGTTGGCTGGAAGCTGGAAAGAATATCAGGCGTTTCACTCGCGATAATGCGACTTGCCGCATACGAGATGCTTTATCGCGCTGACGACGTTCCGTTCAGCGTAGCAATAAACGAGGCGGTCGAGCTTGCAAAGGCATACGATCACGAAAAAGCACCCAAGTTCATAAACGGAATACTTAACTCCATAGCGGAGAGCGAAGGCTTGAAAAAGCCCAAAGCATAAGCTTTTATGAAATATTATCTGGGTATAGATACCTCAAATTACAGGACCTCAGCGGCGATCTGCGACGAAAACGGAAACGTTGTCAGTTCCGTAAGACGGCTGCTGACGGTAAAATCGGGAGAAACGGGACTTCGCCAAAGCGACGCTCTGTTCGCTCACACAAAAGCGTTGCCGTCGGTAATGGAGGAGCTTGGCTCTTATCCGCTCGCGGCAGTCGGATATTCGGCTAAGCCGCGTGACTGCGAGGGTTCTTATATGCCATGCTTTCTCGCGGGAGAAGCTGTTGCGCGTTCGGTCGCGAGCATAAACGGTATTCCCGCCTATCCGTTTTCTCATCAGGCGGGTCATATCCAAGCCGCGCTTTATTCGGCGGTAAGCGACCCCGAAACTCGGTTTTTAAGCTTCTCGGAGCTGTTGAAGCGCGAAAACGACTTTGCCCCACACGGCAGATTTCTCGCGTTTCACGTAAGCGGAGGCACGACCGAGGCTCTACTATTTGATAACGGAGAGATAACCTTACTCGGAGGAACTCTCGATCTTAACGCCGGTCAGGCGATAGACCGCGTAGGCGTCGCGCTCGGACTTCCGTTTCCGGCAGGAGAAGCGCTTGAAGCACTCGCGGAGGATCAACCGTACTCAAAAGGCATAAAAATATCCGTAAAGGACTTTGATTGTAACCTTGCGGGGCTTGAAAATATGTCAAAAAAGCTCCTCAAAGACGGAAAGAGCGCAAACGAGGTCGCCGCCTTCACGCTCGACGCGGTATTGAAAACAATTGATAAGATGAGCGAAAATCTTTTGTCAGTTCATCCCGAACTTCCGATATTGTACGCGGGCGGAGTAATGTCGTGCAAGCGTATAACGCGCGCGCTGGCGAAAAAATACCGTTCGGAGTTCGCCGCGCCGGAGCTTTCGGGCGATAACGCTGTCGGAACTGCGCTTTTGTGCTTAAAAAAGCATCTGATCTGATTTTATAATATTTCGGGAGGTATAACGTGGACTTCGAAGCATTTTTCAAAGAAAACATATTAAGCGTTTCCGACGTGAACGGCTACGTAAAACAAACGCTCGAAGCTCTCCCGATATTTTCGTCACTCCGTATTCGGGGTGAGATCTCAAACTTCAAAAACCATGTTAAAAGCGGACATTTATACTTTTCGCTTAAAGACGAGGAATCGGTCATAAAGGCGGTAATGTTCGCGCGCGAGGCGAAAAGCCTCGGATTTGTGCCTGAGGACGGCATGAAGGTCGTCGCCAAGGGACGCCTTTCTGCTTACGTAAGAGACGGAATATATCAGATATACGTCAGCGAAATGACCCTCGACGGCAAGGGCGAGCTGCACGCCGCTTATGAAAGACTGAAAAAACGTCTTGAAGAAGAAGGACTTTTCTCCGAAAGCTACAAAAAGCCGATACCCACTTATCCGAAAAAGATAGGTGTTATAACCTCGAACACGGGTGCGGCGGTACGTGATATAATCAACATAACGGGTCGGCGTTGGCCGATAGCCGAGATAACAGTCTATCCCGCGCTCGTTCAGGGCGAGGGTGCGGTCAGCTCGCTTATAGACGGTGTAAGATATTTTTCAAGCTGTTCGGAACGTCCCGACGTAGTGATAATAGGGCGCGGCGGCGGCTCGATAGAGGATCTTTGGGCGTTCAACAGTGAAGCTCTCGCAAGAGAGATAGTCGCCTCCCCCATTCCGTTTATTTCGGGAGTTGGACACGAGACGGATTTCACGATCTGTGATTTCGTCTGTTCCGTTCGCGCGCCTACTCCATCGGGCGCGGCGGAGATAGCGACTCCGGATATACGGGAGCTGTATTCCGTACTTTCTGGCTACGAAGCAAGCTTTATATCAGCCTTGAAAAGCAAGCTGAATATGTATAGCGAAAAGCTGTCGTCGCTCGAAAAGAAGCGCGTGCTTTCCTCGCCTTACGGTTTTATCGACGAAAAACGAATGATGCTTGACGCGCTTTCGGATAAAACCGCAAAGAGCTTTCAGCTTATTCTTTCCGATAAAAAAGGTGAATTCGTTGCTCTTTGCAAGAAATTAGAGGCACTCAGTCCGCTTTCCGTACTTTCGCGCGGTTACGGAGCGCTCTATTCCGAGGACGGAAGCGTGATCACTCACACGGATAACGTAAAAAGCGGAGATATTCTCAAAATGAGGCTCTCCGACGGAGAAATAACGGCAAAAGCCGAAAAAGTACGCAAGTTCACTCAGAAAGGTAACTGATAAAATGGCGGATAAAGAACTCACGTTTGAAGAAGCGATCGCGCGTTTAAGCGAGATCGCCGCGGGTCTTGAAAGCGGAAAGGCTCCGCTCGACGAGTCACTTTCGATGTTCGAGGAGGGCGTTAAGCTCATAGGTATATGCAAAAAACAGCTCGACGGTGCCGAACAGAAGGTCCGTGAGCTTACCCGTAACGGAAACGGCGGTGATGGCGATGCTGAAAATTCTTGAAGCTAACTCGCGCCTTACAGAAAACAAGATAAACGAGCTTCTCGCAGTACGCGATAACGATTTCGGGGTGCTTTTCGACTCTATGAGCTACTCCGCAAACGGCGGCGGAAAGCGTGTTCGCCCGACGCTTACGTTAGAATTTTTCCGTATGCTTTCCGAAAATGGCTCTGACGTTGACGGCGCGCTTACGCTTGCCGCCGCGATAGAGCTTATCCATACATATTCCCTCATCCACGACGATCTCCCTTGTATGGATAACGACGATATTCGCCGCGGAAAGCCGACCAACCACAAGGTGTTCGGAGAAGCCACCGCGCTTTTAGCGGGTGACGCGCTCCTTACTCTCGCATTTGAGGCAGTAACCGATACGCCAAAGCTCTCCGATCCCGCAAAGGTAAAAGCCGTTTCACTTCTCGCCAAAAACGCAGGCTCAAACGGTATGATAGGCGGTCAACAGCTTGATCTTCTCGGAGAGGAACACTCCAAAAGCTTTGATTTCTCGCTCCATCGCAAGATGAATCTTCTAAAAACGGGCGCGCTCATATCAGCTTCAGCTCAGCTCGGCTGTATAGCGGCAAACGCAGATGATGACGCTTTCACGGCGGCAAGGACTTACGCCGAAAACGTCGGACTCGCTTTTCAGGTAACCGACGATCTTCTCGATATGGGCGAGGAGGACGAAAAAACAACGTATCTTTCGTTCATGACGGCAAAGGAAGCCTCGGAATACGCCGCTTCGCTCACCGAAAACGCCATAAAAGCCTTGTCAGGCTTCAAAAACAGCGAGACACTCACCGCACTCGCCATCTTCCTCAGAGACAGAAAAATATGAGAGCGGACGTTTATCTTGCCGAAAAAGGCATCTGCGAGAGCCGTTCAAAGGCTAAAAGCTGTATCGAGGACGGACTTTTGTTCGTAAACGGCGTAAACGTAAAAAAATGCTCGTTTGAAATAAAAGAAGCCGATAACGTCGAGATACGCGGTGAGGTGATGCCGTTCGTATCGCGCGGCGGACTTAAACTTCTCGGCGCGATAGACGCCTTTGGGCTTGACGTAAACGGTCTGATCTGTGCCGACATCGGTGCTTCGACCGGAGGCTTTACCGACTGTTTATTGCAGCACGGAGCGAAAAAGGTCTATGCTATCGACTGCGGAAGCGGTCAGCTTCATCACTCTCTTTTAACCGACACAAGAGTAAAAAACATAGAAAATTTCAACGCGCGGGAGCTGACGGCGGAAACGTTGGGCGAAAAATGCGACGTCGCGGTTATGGACGTAAGCTTCATTTCGCAGACGCTACTCTACGGCGCGGTACGCTCCGTATTAAAGGACGGAGGAAGGTTTATTTCGCTCATAAAGCCACAGTTCGAAGCGGGACGCTCCGCGCTCGGACGCGGCGGAATAGTAAAGGACCAAAAGGCGCATATAAGCGTTATTAAGTCGGTCACCAAAACGGCAAACTCATTCGGACTATCGCTTACGGGTCTTATCCCCTCTCCGATCGAAGGCGGAGACGGCAACAGAGAATATCTCGCTATGTTCATTTCGGGCGGGATACAGACCGTAGAGCTTGACGACGATTTTTTAAAAACGTTAACTACCAGCCAAGGAAAGGTGCGGTAACACTTATGAAAAAGCTTTATATTTTTACGGGAAAGGGAAAGGATCCGAACGGAGAATACCGCGCTCTGATAACCGAGCAGGCGGAGAAAAACGGCGGTTCTATCGTAAGCGATCCTGCCGACGCTGACGCGATCGCAGTTCTCGGCGGAGACGGAACGGTAATGCGCGCGGCTCGGATAGCAGAGGAATACGATCTGCCGATAATCGGTATAAATCTCGGACGGATAGGTTATATGGCGGAGATCGAAAAAAACGAGATCCCTCTCATATCCGCGTTCTTTAACGGTAACTACACCGAGGATAAGCGTATGACCCTCTCGGTATCGGTCGGTCAAAAGGAATACGCAGCGTTAAACGACGCTGTCATACACGCAAAAAGCACCCACATGACCGAAATAACGCTCTACTGCAACGGAGACAGAGTGAACTCACTTCGCGGAGACGGACTTATATTCGCCTCTCCTACCGGCTCTACCGCATATTCGATGTCGGCGGGAGGTCCTGTAATAGACCCAAGCCTTGACTGTATATGCGTTACCCCCATATGCCCACAGTCACTCTCCGTCAGACCTATGATATTTTCCGCATCAAGCGTTCTCGGCGCGGTAACGGCGGAATCGGACTGCACTATAACCGTTGACGGCGGCGAGCCTGAAACGCTTGATCTTTCAGCCGCTATAACGGTAAAGAAAAGCACGCGTCCACTGAGAATGATAAAGCTTAAGCGTGACGGATTTTACGGAATACTCCGCAAAAAGATGTCCGAATAAACGGGAATTTCCCAACGAAAGGATCAAGTCGGAGGCCA
>JAZOVD010000007.1:0-34571 GCA_045658525.1 Eubacteriales bacterium | reverse complement strand
CCATTTTTTGCTTTGGTAATAAATTCTGTTGCTTTCATATTTGTATTCCTTTCGTTGGGTATGATTATATTTTTAATATATTATAATTATTATAGCAAATAAATTCTGTATTTTCAAGAGGTTTTTATTATATTATTATTTTTTACGTTCATTTCTTTTTCCTTCTTTGCAAAGAAAGAAAAAGAAATGAACCAAAGAAAAAGAAAGAAACTTACAGTCGAACTCTTGTCTCCACCTTGAACAGTTTTCACTTCCGAGGGGTTCACATAGAGATATTGTTATAATAAAACTGTCATTCTGAGGAGGCATAGCCGACGAAGAATCTTAAATTATTGATTTTTTGCTTTGTCCAACGGTGCGCGCTCATTTAGGATTCTTCACTTCGTTCAGAATGACAAAGCGAAAAGTCTGGAATGACAGTTAAAATCTCTATGGATTTAGAGATATTTCACCTTTCCCTTTGCGAAGCAAATAACAAATACTTCTCTATGATATGATATTAAAATTCACACAGCGGTACCCATAGAGAAGTTCTTTTGCCAATTATCCGAAGGATAATCGCTTTTCATTTCAAGAAAAGTACGGTGCCTACTTTCTTTCCAAGAAAGTAGAGAAAAAACTTGCAAAAGTCAAAGTTATGTGCTATAATAGTTGAAAAAGTGTAAGTTGGAGAATGGCGTGAAAGTTTAGTTTGAGCGCATCAAAATTTATCCTGTTTCACGCTTTGAATTTGTGCGAATAGCAGAACGGAGATCGGTATGGAAAAGGAGAACTTCGCCGTATTTACGGCGGAAAAAGCCGACGTTGCGGTAATAGGCGCGGGTCACGCGGGAATAGAAGCGGCACTTGCTTGCGCGAGAATGGGTCTTAAAACCCTGCTCTTTACGCTCAACCTCGACGCTATCGGCAATATGCCGTGTAATCCGTCGATAGGCGGAACGGGGAAAGGTCATCTCGTTTACGAGATAGACGCACTCGGCGGAGAAATGGGCGTCGCGGCGGACAAGGTAACTATGCAGAGCCGCACGTTAAACCTCGGAAAAGGCCCTGCCGTTCACTCAAAACGGGTCCAGGCGGACAGAATGCTCTACCACCGAATAATGAAAAAGACTCTCGAAAACTGCGAGAACCTTAAAATCGTTCAGTCTGAGGTGGTGAGAACAGAGGTAGAGAACGGCGTTCTTAAAGGCGTTACGACCAAGCTTGGAGCGTTTTACCCTGTTCGTGGTGCGATCATCTGCTCAGGAACGTACCTCAGGGGCAAGGTCATAATAGGCGATACGGCGTACTCATCGGGTCCCGACGGAATGCTTCCGTCCGAGGGACTTAACGAATGTCTTAAAGAAATGGGCATAAAGCTCCTTCGCTTCAAGACGGGAACTCCGCAGAGAATACACAGACGAAGCATCGACTTTTCCAAGCTCGAAATACAGGATGGCGAAGCCCCCATCGTGCCATATTCATACAAGACCGACGAGGACGCGCTTAATTCCTCACCCCAGATACCGTGTTATATAGCCTACACAAACGAAAAAACACACGAGATAATCAGAGCAAATCTCCACCGTTCACCCCTTTATTCGGGTAAAATAGAGGGTACGGGGCCGCGTTACTGCCCAAGCATCGAGGATAAGGTAGTCCGTTTTTCGGACAAGAGCCGCCATCAGCTGTTTGCCGAGCCTATGGGCTACGACACGGACGAGATATACCTGCAAGGGTTCAGCTCGTCGCTCCCCGCTGAGGTACAGCTCGAAATGCTCCATTCGATAGAGGGCTTTGAAAATGCCGAGGTAATGCGCTTTGCCTACGCTATCGAATACGACTGCATAGACCCGTCACAGCTCCTTCCGACGCTCGAATTCAAGTCGGTAAGCGGTCTTTACGGCGCGGGTCAGTTCAACGGAACGTCCGGCTACGAGGAAGCCGCCGCGCAGGGTCTGGTCGCGGGCATAAACTGCGCTCTGAAAATAAAAGGTGAGCCGCCTATGGTCCTCACGCGCGACAGCTCCTATATCGGTACGCTTATCGACGATATAGTCACGAAGGGCACGAGCGAGCCGTACAGAATGATGACCTCGCGTTCGGAATACCGCTTGCTTTTACGTCAGGATAACGCCGCGTTCCGACTTATGGACGAGGGAAGGCGCGTTGGTCTTGTCTCAGAGGAGAGATATGACGAGCTTGTCTCGCAAAAGAAAGAGATCGAGCGCGAGATAAAACGCACGCACAGCGTTTCCGTTCCGCCAAGCGAGATTTTGAACAAGATACTTGCGGAACACGGAACCACACCCGTTACCACGGGTATCCGTCTTTACGACCTGCTTAAACGCCCTCAGCTTTCCTACAAAGCGCTCGCGCCAGTCGATCCGTACTCGGAGACGCTTCCGCGTATAGTTCGCACCGAGGCAGAGATAGCTATAAAGTATGAGGGTTATATAAACCGCCAACGTGAGGACGCGGAGAAGATGGAAAAGCTTGAAAGCCGTCTGCTTCCGCCCGATATGGATTATTCAGCCATCTCAGGACTTCGTCTCGAAGCCCGCCAGAAGCTCGACAAGGTCAAGCCTATGAATATAGGTCAGGCTTCGAGAATAAGCGGAGTTTCGCCTGCCGACATTTCCGTTCTCCTTATATGGTTGAAGCTTAATAATAAATAACTTGTTATATCAATATTTGTCTATTATAGGTGACAATTTATGTCTTATTTTAACAATATATATAATAATATACTTAGATTAAATAATCTTTCAGAATATGAAAAACACGCCGAAATATTCGAAAAGCTGTTTACGTCACTCGTGGAAACGAACAAGCTTTACAACCTCACCGCGGTGACGAGCGAGGAGGGTGTATGCGGTCTGCATTTCGCGGATAGCCTGCTTGCCGCGCGTTACCCGAAAGAGGGCGGAAAGCTGCTCGATATAGGCTGCGGCGCGGGTTTTCCATCGCTTCCGATAGCGATAGCAAGGCCGGATCTTATTGTAAACGCAATAGACAGCACCGCCAAAAAGATAGCGTTTTCAACGGCGTTCGCTACCGAAAACGGTGTAATTAACTTCACATCAAGCGCGGCAAGAGCCGAGGAGCTTGCAAAAACGGAGAAAAGAGAGAGCTACGATACCGTCACGGCAAGAGCTGTTGCGAGGTTAAATATCCTTGCTGAGCTTGCTCTGCCGTTCGTAAAGGTAGGCGGAACGTTTATGGCGTTAAAGGGCTCAATGGGAAAAGAAGAGTACGAGGAAGCCAAAAAAGCCATCAAAACGCTTGGCGGAGAGCTTGAAAAGATAGAGGAGATCCCCCTTGTTTTGCCAAACGAAACGCAAAGCAGAACGGTGATCTTTATAAAAAAGGTGACGAAAACGCCGTCCGCATATCCGAGAATGTATTCCAAGATCTCGAAAAGCCCGCTTAGATAAAAGAATGTTACAAATTATGAATTTTCTGCAATCAACTGTCGTTTAAGTGCATATATATAAGCCCGCAATGTTTCACGTGAAACATTGCGGTCTTATTTTTCGTATTACAAAAACCGACTCGCACCGACCTATACACTCAAACATACCCAAAAACAGCTTTTATATCGGTGTATAACCTCCAAAAAACTATTTTTCAACGGCTGAATTCACTTGCATACGCCATAGCCTGCGTGATATTATAGAATCATAGGACGGGAAATCGTATATTCACAAAAATTTCGGTCGAATTTGTAAAAAGGAAGGTAAAAACAATGACAGTTATCTCGAAAACCGCAGAAAACCAAGAGGTAGTACAGATACCAACAGAAGCAATAATGCCAAACCGTTCGCAACCGCGAACCACGTTTGAAAACGAGAGCTTACAGCGTTTGGCGGAAAGCATCCGTAAATACGGCATCCTCCAACCGCTCACAGTACGAAAAACAGAGGAAAACTCACGTTTTTCCATATTTAAATACGAGCTTGTGGCAGGCGAACGCCGTCTCAGAGCCTCGAAACTGCTTGGTTTACCCACAGTTCCCTGCATAATCATAGAAACCGACACACAAACTTCCGCCGCGCTCGCCATAATAGAGAACCTGCACCGCGACGACCTCAATATTTTCGAAGAATCCGCCGCCATAGCGTCTCTCATAGAGCTTTACAAGCTCACACAGGAACAAATAGCGTTACAGCTCTCCCTCACACAAGCTGCGGTAGCCAACAAACTCCGCCTTTTAAAGCTTTCGACGGAAGAAAGGACGTTTATCCTCGAAAACAACCTCACCGAGCGCCACGCACGCGCCTTACTTCGCGTAAAAGAGCCGGGAGAGAGAAAAAGTGTTCTGGCACACGTTATAAAACATTCACTTAACGTAAAACAAACGGAAGAATACATAGAAAAGCTGATAAACCCCGTTGAAAAGACCGCAGAACCGCATCAAGCTGACTACCACGCACTCATTTCAAGCATCCGAAAGGCGATAGAGAACACCAGAAACGGCGGAGTACCCATTCGCACGACTCATTCCGAGACGGACACCGACATAATCTATACGATCTCTATCCCCAAAACCGCCATCATTTGACAATGTTTCACGTGAAACACCGTTGAGCATCAAAACACCCGAATGTTTCACGTGAAACACTCGGGTGTTTGCATTTATTAAGACCTTGATAAGCGAATTTTTACATTTTATTATAAAAAAGACCCATTCCTATGTTGACAAACGGTTTACAAACTGCTATAATTATTTTGTAAGGTCAAAAAACGCTCCGAATTTGCATAATTTCGGGCTTTTGACACCAACAATACAGAAAGGTAACGACATGATAATATCACTCGCAAACCAAAAGGGCGGCGTGGGAAAGACCACTTCCGCAGTCAACGTCGCCGCCACGGTCGCCTCGCTCGGTAAAAAAGTCCTGCTGGTGGATCTCGACCCCCAGGGTAACGCCTCCACAGGCGTCGGTTTTATGGACAGAAGCTCCTTAAAATCATCTTATGACGTCATCACCGGCGAGCTTTCGGCAAACGAAGCGATCTATACGACTGAATTTAAAAACCTCGACGTTATGCCCGCAAACATCAATCTCGCGGGAGCCGAGCTTGAAATTGCCGAGATAGAGTCAAGAGAACGCCTTCTCAGACGCGCTCTTTCCTCGGTAAAGGATAAATACGATTACATATTTATAGATTGCCCTCCTGCGCTCGGACTTCTTACAATAAACGCGCTCGTGGCAAGCGAAGGCGTAATCATCCCCGTTCAGTGCGAATTTTACGCGCTCGAAGGACTTATCCAGCTCACAAACACCATAGAAAACATAAAAAACTACTACAACCCGGAGCTTGAACTTACGGGACTCATCATCACAATGTTCAACAGCCGTCTGAACATATCCCAGTCCATCATCAGAGACCTCCGTTCCCACTACGGCAACGTTATATTCAAGACTCCCGTAGTCAGAAACGTCCGTCTCGCGGAAGCTCCTTCATACGGAACACCGATCTTATACCTGGACAAGTTCTCCAAGGGCGCGCAGAACTATATGTCCATAGCAAAAGAACTGATCGAGCGCACCGAAAATAAATGACCAAGGAGAGAACTTACATGGTAAATAAAGGACAAGCAAGAGGACTCGACGCCCTTTTCAAGATCCAGGGCACTAAACCTCAGGAAACCGAGACCCAAAAGACCCTTCGCGTCTCGGAAATCGAGCCGCGCAAGGACCAGCCTCGCCGTAAATTCGACGAAAACGCTTTAAATCAGCTCGCCGACTCAATAAAATCAAACGGAGTTCTTCAACCGATCCTCGTTTCAAAGCAGCCGAACGGCTTTTACAGCATAATCGCGGGCGAACGCCGTTGGAGAGCATCAAAAATAGCGGGACTCACCGAGGTTCCTGTAATAGTTCTTGAAGCGGACGAGAAAAAGATCGCCGAGATCGCGCTTATCGAGAACCTCCAAAGAGAGGATCTCAACCCCATCGAAGAAGCCGCGGCGTACCGTTCGCTTATGGAAGTCCACAATATGACTCAGGACGAGCTTTCAAAGAGAGTAGGAAAGAGCCGCAGCGCGATAGCCAACTCCACAAGACTTCTCGATCTTCCCCAGGAGATCGCCGATATGCTTATCGACGGCAAGCTCTCCGCAGGTCACGCAAGAGCGTTGCTCGGTCTTACCAAATCGGAGGACCTCGTAAAAGCCGCTAACGCAGTAGCCGAACGCGAGATGTCCGTTCGCGCGACGGAAGCTCTCGTAAAGACCCTCAACTCAGCCGCCGCAAAGGAAGCCGCAGCCGAAAAGGCTGACAAGCCCGAAAAAATAAAGGTAGATTACTGCGCCGAGCTTGAAAAGCGCGTAGAGGACGTTATCGGACGCCGTGTCCACATCGTCAGCAAAGGCTCGCAGAAAAAGATCGAAATAACCTTCTCCTCAAACGAGGATCTCGAAGAGCTTCTCAAAATGCTCTGCGGAGACGAGTTTTTCGAAGACATCTGATAAAAATACTTCATTATAATATATAACACACTCAAATACTGAAAGAAGGCATAAAAATGTTAGACATAAAAGTCATCAGAGACAACCCCGAAGAAGTTAAAGCAAGACTCGCAACCAGACAAAAGGATTACAGCGAGGAAATAGACCGCATTCTCGCGCTTGACGAGACCAGACGCACCCTCATCTCCGCTACCGAAACAATAAAAGCAAAGAAAAACGAGGTATCAAAGCAGATACCCGCTATGAAGAAGCAGAACCTTGACGTTACCGCCGTTTTTGAGGAGATGAAGAAGCTCTCTGACGAGATGAAGGACGACGAGGATAAGCTCGCGGAGACCGAAAAAGAGCTTGAAATGCTCCTTCTCTCCGTTCCGAACCTCCCGAACGCCACCATTCCCGTAGGTAAGGACGACTCCGACAACGAGGAGATCCGCCGTTGGGGAGAGCCGAGACAGTTCGATTTCGAGCCGAAGGCTCACTGGGAGCTTGGTCAGAACCTCGGAATACTCGATCCCGAGACCGCGGGCAAGGTAACAGGCGCGCGTTTCCACTTCTACAAGGGACTCGGAGCTAAGCTCGAACGCGCTATAATCTCTTTCTTCCTTGATACTCACACCCAGTTCGGATACACCGAGGTATTCCCGCCCTATATGGTAAACAGAAACTCTATGCAGGGAACAGGTCAGCTCCCGAAGTTCGAGGAGGACGCGTTCAAGGTAGCCAACACCGACTATTTCCTTATTCCTACCGCGGAAGTTCCGGTAACGAATATGTATAAGAACGATATTCTCACCGCCGACGAGCTTCCGATAAAGTACTGCGCCTATTCCGCTTGCTTCCGCGCTGAGGCGGGAAGCGCGGGACGCGACACGAGAGGTCTTATCCGCCAGCACCAGTTCAACAAGGTAGAGCTTGTTAAGTTCGCCAACCCCGACACCTCCTACGACGAGCTTGAAAGCCTCACGCTTGACGCGCAGAGAGTTTTACAGCTTCTCGGACTTCCTCACCGCGTAGTATGCCTCTCCTCCGGAGATATAGGATTCAGCTCCGCAAAGACCTACGATATAGAGGTCTGGATGCCCTCCTATAACCGTTACGTAGAGATCAGCTCCTGCTCCAACTTCGAGGATTATCAGGCGCGCCGCGCCAACATCCGCTTCAAGACCGACGCTAAGGCTAAGCCGCGTTACGTTCACACGCTCAACGGCTCCGGCGTAGCGGTCGGAAGAACCGTTGCCGCTATAATGGAAAACTTCCAGAGAGACGACGGCGGAATAGACGTTCCCGAGGTTCTCCGCAAGTATATGGGAGTTGACGTAATCAAATAACCCAAAATGTTTCACGTGAAACATTCGCCCCTTAACAGAAAGGAATACAGATATGCCAAACCTTTCGGAGCTTCTTATATATAACGGAGAAGTGCCGCTTTCTATAATTCTCTGGTCTATATTTACAGGAGTTTTCATCGCCGCTATCGCTTCATTTATTATAAAGGTAAAGTTCGGAGCGTTCATGCAGGCGTTACTGAATAACGACGCGTCATCGCCCGAAAAGGCTATGACGTTGACCGACACAGGAGTAAAAGCCGGATTTTTCGTCAAAATGGGACTCAAATCGCACGCAAGCTACAAAAATCTTATGGTTGCGATCACCGACGACGGTAAATATTACACCAACGCCACCTACACCGACGAGCCTCCCATGCTTAAAACGTTCAGTTTCAGACATACAAAAACGAAAAAATCACGCATAAAGGACGAAACCGTTACGGAAAACGAACAAAACTCTACGGTTACGGAAGAAATCCAGACGACAAGCTACAATCAACCAAAGCAACGAGTAAAATTTGATATTTGCAAGGCGCGTTATTATATACCGCCGGAGCTTCACGACAGAGCGGCTTCGCTCTATTTCGGCAAGCCGACAAAGTTCATAGCAGTCATCGGAATACTCATTGCGCTTGGCGTAGTCATCGCGTTTTCGGAGAACATCATAATCGGTCTTACGGACTTTATGAATAACTTCCTTGACGGTCTTAAAAAATAATACAAAAAACCGAGATTTCCACAGAAAATCTCGGTTTTTTCTCATTTTTGAGGGGTTTTGAACATAGTTTCCCACAGGGGAGAGAGTTTTCCACAGGGTTCGCATAGAGATATGGAAAGAGAAAATTTGATGTTTTATTCGGGTCATCGTAGGCGCCGACCCCTACCAAATAATGAATAATGTAATGTAGGGGCGTTCATCGAACGCCCACGGGAGATATCGTTAAGGTGTAATTGCCAATCTTGCGTATGAGAATGTCTTTTTTCGAAGAAAAACAAAAAACACTTCCCTCACGCGCTCCATAATAAGTGGGGCGTGTGAGGGAAGTTCTTTGCTTCTTTCTTTCAAGAAAGAAGATAAACCTCATATCCGCAATATTTGACTAATTGTATATCACTTGACGAGTTCGCCGAAGCACTTACCGAAAGCGGCGGCAGCGTTAGCCTCGTCGGTATCGATGTGCATAGCAAGAGCGAACTTGGGGCTTACGCGGATAACGACGTCTCCAAGAACCGCGGAACGTCCGCTGTCTATCTTAACTCCAACGATCTGTCCGTTCTCAACGCCGTAAGCGGCAGCGTCGTCGGGGGTCATATGTATGTGACGCTTAGCAACTATAACACCCTCAGTTATATCAACCTCTCCGGCAGGTCCGACTATTTTAAGTCCGGGAGTACCCGCAAGGTCTCCGCTCTCGCGAAGGGGAGCGTCAACTCCGAGAGTACGGGCATCGGTATAAGAAAGCTCTACCTGAGTAGCGGGACGAACGGGACCGAGAATGATAACGTTAGCTATCTCCTTCTTGGGTCCGACGAGCTTTACGCGCTCCTCGCAGGCGAACTGACCGGGCTGGCTGAGATCCTTCTTATGAGTAAGGGTCGCGCCCGCTCCGAAAAGCTTTTCAAGATCCGCGCTCGAAAGATGAACGTGTCTTGCAGATGTTTCAACAAGTATTTTTTCCATTTTGTTTGTTTCCTTTCGTATAATCATTATTTTTATCTATTATACTATATTTCGTGAGAAAAGTAAAGGGTTAATCCCGTATTTTTCAATTTTTTTTCAAAAATTCGGAAAAAGGAGCGATATGTATGAATAACGAAGATAAAAACAAGGATAACGAGGTACACGAGACCGCCCCCGAGCGTCCCGACGGCTCGGTAAACACCAAAAATAAAAGCGGAATATCCATAAGAACTATAACCATATCAGGTCAGATAGAGGGTCACAATCTTCTGCCCACCGGCACGAAAGCCACCAAATACGAGCTTCTGATACCTCAGATAGTTGAAATAGAGGAGGACCCCGAAACAGACTGCCTTTTGCTCATTCTTAACACAGTTGGCGGTGACGTTGAGGCAGGTCTTGCGCTCTCCGAGCTTATCGCGGGTATGAAAAAGCCCACCGCTTCGATAGTTCTCGGCGGCGGACATTCGATAGGCGTACCGCTTGCGGTAAGCGCGAAAAAATCGTTTATAGTAAGGAGCGCAACTATGACTATACACCCCGTAAGAGTGAGCGGACTCGTCCTCGGCGCGCCGCAGACGTTCGTTTTCTTTGACCGTATGCAGGACAGGATAACGGATTTTGTCTGCTCACACAGTAATATGAAAGCCGAACGCTTCCGTTCGCTTATGCTCAGTCACGATGAGATGACGACGGACCTTGGTTCAGTCCTTGACGGTGAACGCGCGGTCGCAGAAGGTCTTATAGACAGTATCGGGTCGCTTTCCGACGCACTTGATTATCTTCATTCGGTGGTGGAGAAATAAGGCTTTCCCTCAATGGAAATACTCACCACTCCTTATTAACGGTAAGCGCGATTATCTTATTTATATCATCAGGCTGAACGGACGCCTCGTGCGCCGACTTATTGCGCCTTATCTCGCCGCACTTGCGGCATTTACTTATGATTATATAACCCTTTTTGGGGTCGGGAAGCGCGGAAACGGGTTCGAGAAGTCCACCGCAGTCCGACGCTCTGTCGCCCGGATTTATATCGAGATGGAGCGAGCAGAGGCAGAACGGGCAATGGTTACGCGACGTGTAACCGAGAGGTAACACCTCTTTTCCGCAGTTTGCGCATATAAAGCCGCTATCGTTCTTCTGAAATCTTTTTTCCATATAAAATCTCCATTCTGCTGTCCTGCGGACAGCTGCACAAATTGTGGACAAATTTACTGTGTTTTGCATCGCAAAACAAAAGTCGCTCCGACTTTTAAGTAAATTCAAAGCGTGAAACAACCCAAGCCTTGACGCGCTCAAACTGAACTTTCACGCTAAATCTCCGTTTAAACGTTTAAAACATTTATTATTCCTCACTGGAACTAACCCCTAATCGGGCATTTCCAATATTAACAGTTTAGTCAAAAAAACAACGTTTTATGGTTACAATTATTTGATAACATATTGAGGCGTCACAAAAGACGCAATACGTAAATACATCTTTGAAAGGATTAAAGATATGCTTAAAAATGTAAAAAGCAGAGTTCTTGCCATTCTTTCTTTCGCGCTTATGTTCTGCTCTATGGGCATAACAGCGTTCGCAGCGGACGAAAAGACAGGCTTCGCTAAGTGGTGGGACTCTTACAATCAGATAGTCGGTTACTGTGTAGCCGGAGTTTTATTCGTTGCCATAGTGGTCTTCATTTATTTCTGGATCCCCAAAAAGGACGCGGATAAGAAAGCCGCTAAAAAGAGCAAGGCTAAGAACTGATTTCCTTAAAATACACCCCGAACGGGGTGTATTTTTTGTTTTATCGGGGCTTTTACACCAAACAAAATACCGTCACTCTATGATACCATATCAAAATCTACACGACGGTACCCATACAAAATTTCTTTTGCCTACTTTTCTTTAAAGAAAATCAGGCTATTTCCCTACGCAGAAATTTTTGAATATTTCAGAGGTTATCTCCTCGGACACCGCGCGTCCGTCAACCTCGCCAAGAGAGGCGAGCGCTCTTTCAAGATCCATTCCGCAAACGTCCGAGCCAACTCCGCTTTCAAACGCCGTTATCGCGTCAAGGACCGCATCACGAGCCGAGCAGACCGCCGAAAACTGCCTTGCGTTGGCGATAACCGCCGTTTGGCTGTAATCTGTGTGTCCGGACGCAAAAAGCTCCTCAGCGGCTTTTTTGAGCCTTTCCAGACCGTCGCCGTTTTTCGCGCTTACATGACATATCTCAGTATCGGGAGGAAGCATCTCCGTCACGGCGCGCTCACGTGCCGAAAAAACGTCATTTCCGTCATCAAGGTCGCATTTATTAAAGACCGCGATGACGGATCTTCCTTTTTCCGCATAACCCCTGAGACTATCGCAGATAAACCTATCCTCGCCGTCTATATCTCGCGAAAGGTCAAAGAGAGCTATTATAAGCTCCGCTTCCTCGGCTTTTTTTACCGCTTTTTCTATGCCTATCCGCTCGACCTCGTCAGCACTCTGCCTTATACCCGCGGTATCGCAGAGACGGAGCATTATCCTGCCCGCCGACACCTTTTCCTCTATTACATCTCGCGTAGTTCCGGGTATATCGGTAACTATCGCGCGATCCTCGCAGAGCCACGCGTTAAGAAGCGACGATTTTCCCGTGTTTGGCTTTCCGAGCAGCACCGTCTTTACCCCCTCGGCGACCGCCTTACCCTCGCGGTACGTGTCTGCCGTTTCCGAAAGTCGGTCGTATATATCTTTAAGCGAGGCTATAAACTCCGCGTCGCTTACCTCTTCAAGATCCTCCTCGGGATAATCAAGTCCGACGTAAACCGAGCTTAAAAGCCTCAGCACAGAGGCGTAAATTTCGTCTGTACGGCGTTTAAGCACTCCCGACGCGTGAGAGGCACAAAGAGACAGCTTCTCCTCGCTCTCGGCGTCTATAAGCCCTATAACGGCTTCCGCTTCGGTAAGAGATATTTTGCCGTTAAGGAAAGCTCTTTCGGTAAACTCTCCCGCGCCCGCAGGGAACGCTCCCAAGGTAAACGCGGTCTTTAATACTCTTTCGGTAAGAAGTATTCCGCCGTGACAGCTTATCTCGACGGTATCCTCGCCGGTAAAAGACCTCGGCGCGCGGAAAACAACGGCGATACCGTCGTCTATGTGCGTTCCGTCGGATATTATTTTGCCGTAAACGGCGGTGTTGGGGTTAGCTTCCGCGAGCTTTTTGCCCGATAAGGGGAAGAACATTTTGTCGGCAATTTCAAACGCCTTTTCTCCCGATATTCGGATAACTGCTATTCCGCCTCTGCCGAAAGGCGTTGATATTGCGGCTATGGTTTGATTTTTCATTTCACTTTCCTTTTCCACCTACTTTCTTGAAAGAAAGTAGGCAAAGAACTTCTCTAAAACGCACTCGTAACATGAGTGCGTTTTAGAGAATATATTTGTTATTTTGCTTCGCAAAAATGTAGAGAAATAATTTGAAATAATATAATCTTATCAAAATTTTACGATGTATAGAGTTTCGATCGAGGTATGCTTTATTTTCACTTCTTTTTGCGAAGCAAAATAATAAACTATTTCTCTACTACGCCATATACCAACGTGGCGTAGTAGAGAAGTTCTTTGCTTCTTTCTTTCAAGAAAGAAGAGAAAAAGAGGAACACCGCGCGGTATTCCCCTAAATTTTAGGCGTTTTCCTGTGCGCCTTCGTTTGCGTTATTGTTCTGTGTCTTTTTGCCGACGTAATGTATAACTACCTTGCGGTTCTCGTCCGAACCGACCGAGGCGGTCATGACCATACTGTCGTTTTGGAGCGCGGAATGTATTATTCTGCGCTCATAGGGGGTCATCGGGTCGAGCGCGATATTTCTGCGGTACTTCTTTACCTTGTCCGCGGTGCGCTTCGCAAGACTGCGGAGCGTTTCCTCGCGGCGGGCGCGGTAGCCCTCTATATCGACTGTTACCTTGGGACAATCGTTATCCTCGCCGAGCTTGTTATTAAGCGCGAGATTCGAAAGATATTGAAGCGCGTCAAGCGTTTCGCCGTGTCTTCCTATAAGCATTCCCGCTTCCTCGCCGTGCAGCTTTATTATCTTTCCGCCCTCGGAGCTAAGCTCTCTGCCTATCTCCGCGTAGGCGTTCTTCATTCCGAGCGCCTTTATGACCGTATTAACGTAATCAAGCGCGTGCTGCTCGGGTCCTATCTCAACGAACACCTTTACCTTCGCGGGAGCTTCTCCAAAGCCGAGAAAGCCCTTCTTGGGCGCTTCTATTATCTCGTACTGTATTCTGGACGCGTCAACTCCGAGCTGTGCGGCTCCGTCGGCTATCGCCGCTTCTACCGTGCGTCCCGTTCCTATCGTTTCCTTTATCATGAACAAAAGTCCGTACCTTTCGTAAATTTATTTGCTCTTTTTATTATCATCCTTCATCGGCATAGGCGAAAGAAGTCCGCTTTCCGATGACGTTTCCTTTTTCTTTGCGCTTTCAGGAGTATCAACGACCTTTGCGTTATACTCATCGTCGTCTATATGATGGAGAGAACGAACTCTCGGACGGTTGGAGTCCTTTTCAGCAGCTTCCAGCTTCTTTTTTCTCTTGGAGGTCTTACCCGCGATAAGGCGCTCCGCTTCCTTATAATCCTCAGCCGTAAATACAGGGAACGGCTTTGCCTTGACCATTATTATCTGCTGAACTACACCGAGAAGGCTCTGGTATATCCAGTAGATACCTATAACCGCGGGAACACCGAACGTGATCCACGTCGAAAGGAGAGGCAGGGTGAAATCCATTATGGTCATAGACATCTTCGCATCGGGCGAGTTCTGTTGCATCTGCGGAGACTGGTAGGAGAACTTCCTTATTATCTTCGACGAGAAGAAGGTCGCAAGGAAGGTTATTATCGGAATAAGAAGAAGTATATCGAGTCCTATCTTCGGCGTTTTGGAAAGGTCTATACCGAACGTATAGAAATCGGGGAGCTTACCGGAAAGAGCCGCGATCGACTCGTGAAGCCCCGAATAGTCGGCGAAGTTTTCTCTTGCTATGTTAAGGGCGGCGATCTGGTCGGTCGTGCCCGCCTTATCGGTTATGAGTTTAACGACTGACGAGGGAAGTCCGCATATATAACGCAGAGGACTTTTTACCACGTTGAATATACACATAATGATGGGGAGTTGGAGAAGCATAGGCAGACAGCCCGCGAACTGGCTGTAATTTTCAGACTGATACAGTCTCTGGATCTCTTCCTGCTTTTTCTGTTGGCTTACTCTGTCCGTTCTGCCGGCGTATTTCTTAACTATCGCGGCTTCCTTTGGACGGAGACGTGCCTGCTTTAACGAATTTCCGTGCTGTTTTATCGCGAACGGCAGAAGAACTACCTTTATTATGATCGCAAAGAACAGTAACGCAAGAGCGTAATCCTTTGTAAACGAGTAACAAAGGTTTATCAACCATCCAAGTGGGACGTTGAGAATATCTGAGAACTTTTCCATTTATTTTTCCTTCTTAAAAGTTTTTGCGTGTTTTGTAATTTGAGCCGATGTAGCCCGAGATTCCACCTTCGCTTACGCTCGGTGCTGCTTTGCAGTTCGATTTCGCTCCGCTTCACTCAGAATGACACGGGCGAACGTTTATTCCTCGTTCGGTTCGTAGAACGACCAGAAAGAATCTGTTCCGTTAATATATCTTACACCCTTACAGCCGAACGTTTTCGGTACAGTTTTTCGTTTTCTTCGCGGAACGAAGTCAAAACCGCTTCCGCCGAACGGGTTACAGCGGAGTATTCTCCAAAACGCGAGAAAAAATCCGACGAATGCTCCCCATTCGTTTATTGCCTTCATAGCGTAAGCCGAGCAGGAGGGGTAGAACCTGCACGTAGGGTGGGACTTCTGCGCCGAAAGATACCTTCTGTAAAAACGTATAGGCGCGATAAGCAAACGTCTCATTCTTTTTCCACCGCTTGGTCGTGGGCGACTTCCGCCATCTCCGCGACGACACCCGCGGAGCCGACTTCCGCCGCCGCGTTGTCTTTTTCAGAAATAAGACCGAGCTTCAAGAACTGAGTAACCATTTCAGCTCTTATTTGTTCAGAGGAAGCGCGAAAGGCGGCTTCTCTTGAAGATATAACTATAAGAAAACCTTTTCTTAATCCGTATTCCTTTTCGACCGCGCGGAATGCGGCTCTGAGAACGCGTTTTATCCTGTTTCTTATGACCGCGCCGCCCATTTTCTTGGTAACGGTAAGCCCAATACGGTTAACGTATTCCTTTTTCGGATTTTCCTTACGCAGCTTATAAGCTTTAAGGTCCTTTAAAACGTATATAACGGAATATCTGCCCGCAGCCTTTTTTCCGCCGAGGTATGTTTTTTTATAGAGATGATTTTCTCTTATGGCTATTTCTTTCATAATTACTGATACGATTTTGAAAGGGCTATGCCCTCTCCGGCACGCATACGCGCGCCACCTCTCCCAAAGTGAGAGTTTTTTGTAATTTAACAAAAAAGCAGATGAATACGGAATCAAAATACCTATGTTCATCTGCTTTCGTATTGACTTTTAATAAACGTGAAGATCACACGCAAGTGAAAACACGCAGAATGCTCCACTTGCGTGATCGTGCCGGAAATCAATGACCGGAACGCTTATTCACAGATGCTAAAAAACTCAGTATGTGAGTCTTTCTCTGCCCTTTGCGCGTCTTCTCTTGAGAACCTTTCTTCCGTTTGCGGTTTTCATACGCTTACGAAAGCCGTGTTCCTTTTTTCTCTGGCGCTTCTTCGGCTGGTATGTTCTAAGCATATCAAACACCTCCGTTTCCTTTTCTTTAGTATCTGCTTTGTGCTTCCGTTTCCGTATATAGCTGCACGCTAAAAAAACGGAAACAACGCATAAGTCTGCATCGTAATCTCTATTATATACTATTCAAACCCCGCTTGTCAAGTCCTTTTTTAAAATTTCACCCCCTTATTCGGGGGTAAAAATTTGTAAAAATTTTGTTAATAATGCTTTTCTGTCCTTGTATTAGATATATATATATGTTATAATATTTTTAATTTGTTATATTCTTATGTAAATAACAGTAATATAAGACCCCCGAAAAAGCAAAATAGACACAAAAATCGGAGAAAATAAAATGCAGGAATTTGATGAAATATGGCTTCTCGTTCTCGGAGAGCTGAGAAAAAAACATTCCGAGACCTTCGTTTCTCTGTGGATAAGCGACCTTAAACTCCTTTCCCTCAGTGAAACGACTGCTGTTTTCTACACGCCAAGCGCGTTTAAACGCGATATGCTTGAAAAAAAGCATTCCGAAACAATGATACAGGCGCTTGAAAGCGTTATAGGTTACAAGGTTGACGTCGCGTTCACTTTGAGCGAGACGCCGGATATTCCGTCGCTCGAAAACCGCGAAAAAACACCCTTTGCCGAACCTGTTTTTACGGAAAATAATCCGAAAGAGTCAACAGACGTATTGGTCGAGCCACCAAAACAAGAGGACGAGCCTACATACTATTCCACGAGCGAGAACAGGATAATGCCCGAAAATCCAAGTGAGTCCTTCCATTCGTCGGAATATACGTTTGATAACTTCATAGTCGGTTCTTCAAACAAGTTCGCCTACGCCGCTTGTACCGCGGTCGCGCAGAGACCCGCTCACGCGTATAACCCGTTATTCATATACGGACCGAGCGGTCTCGGTAAGACCCACCTTCTGTACGCGATAACTAACGAGGTACACAAAAACCACCCCGATTACAACATTATATACGTTAAGGGTGAGGAGTTCGCAAACCAGATGATCGAAAGCATCGGACGCGGAATAACCGCTCAGTTCAGAGAAAAGTACAGAAAAGCGGACGTCCTCCTTATAGACGATATACACTTTATAGCCGGTAAGGAATCGACTCAGGAGGAGTTCTTCCATACGTTCAATGACCTTTACGAGCATAAAAAACAGATAATCCTTACGTCTGACCGTCCCGCAAGAGATATTCAGAAATTAGAGGAAAGACTCCGCACAAGATTTGAATGGGGTCTGTCAGCGGATATTCAGCCGCCCGACTTTGAGCTTCGTATAGCGATAATGAAGAAAAAGGCGGAGATGCTCGGTAAGCCGTTCCCGAACGACGTTCTTTCGTTCCTCGCGGAAAAGCTGACGAACAATATCAGACAGATAGAGGGCGCTATAAAGAAGATAAGCGCGTATAGCTACCTCAGCGGCGAGGAGATAACAATACCGCTGGCAACGTCCTGTATATCCGATCTCCTTTCCGGAAGCGGAACGGTAAGAGTTACGCCGGAGAAGATCATTTCAAAGGTCGCGGTAAAGTACGGTGTTGACTATAACGATATTCTCAGTAAGAAAAAGACGAGCGAGATAACTAAGGCGCGCCACATGTGCGTTTACCTTATGAGAAAGATACTCGATATGTCTTATCCGAATATAGGAAAGAAGCTCAATAGGGATCATACGACTATAATGTCGTCTTACAGACTTATAGAAACAGAGATTAAGAATAATTCGCTGTTTGAGCTTGAAATAAACGAATTTATAAAGGATATCAACAGCTGATCCAACATATACCTATCGGTTATCAACAGGTTTAAAAGCGGATATACACAGCTTTGCCACATAGTTACTAACGTTTTTTATAGAATTTTCCACATCGAAAAAACGAGGCGGTATAAGGGGTTATGGGAGTTTTCCACTGTTTGAACATTCCCTACTACGACTACTACCGCTACTACTACTAAATTTTTTAAATTTTAAATTTAATTTCCAAAGGAAAATCCTGTACGGTTTCTTTCTCTACTTTTTTGAAAAAAAGTAGCAAAAAACTTTTCTCTAAAACCTACTCATTGGTACAAGAGTAGGTTTTAGAGAAGTCTTTGCCAAGCTTTCTTCCAGAAAGCGGAAAAAGAAAATAGCAAGATCTCCCCTTAGGAATGAAATGTGAAAGGATAACAAAATGAAGGTTGTATTTGAAAAGAGTGTGCTTTCAGATGCTATCGCTCCTTTGATGGGTGCGGTATCCAACAAAAACACGATAGCTGCCGTCGAGGGTATTCTTATAACCACCAACGGAGACGACGCGTGTACGCTCATATCCTTTGACCTCGAAAAGGGTTTCAAAACAAAGATCCCCGCAAAGGTAGAGGAGCCGGGAAGCTACATTATAAATGGAGGACGTCTTTCTCAGATAGTAAAGACTATGCCCGAGGGTGAGCTTAAACTTTCTGTCGATAACAAGCTTATGGTAAAGATAAGCTCGGGACGTTCCGAATTTGAGCTTAGCGCGATGGAAGGCTCTGACTTCCCCACTATGCCTGAGTTCAAGAGCAACATAAAGTTTACGGTAGAGCAGGGTGTTCTTCGTTCTATGATAACTAAGACTTCGTTTGCTGTCGCGCAGAATGAGACGAGAGCTGTTCTTAACGGAGCGTTTTTCAGCTTTTCGGGAAACAGCGTAAAGGTAGTCGCGTGCGACGGAAACAGACTTGCTATAAGAGAACAGAGATGCGAGATAAATTCCGTAACCGAGGAGTCTCCCGAGAGCAGCTTTATACTTCCGGGAAAGACCTTGAACGAGCTTCTTAAACTCTTTAAGGACGACGATGATACGGTTACAGTAACAGTCACGAGACGTAACGCCGTATTTGAGGTAGGAGATCTTCTGTTCTTCTCACGCATAATAGACGGAGACTATCTTGACTATAACAAGTTCATACCCTCATCGAGCAAGATACACGCGGCAGTGGAGACTGAAAAGTTTATCCGCAGTCTTGAAAGAGCGTTCCTTGTTTCCGAGGACAGAACTCTGGGTCAGACCAAGAGCTACGTAAAATGCACGTTCAATGAAAATATACTTAAAATATCGTCGGTATCGGCAAACGGAAGGGTTTACGACGAGATACCCGTTGGGGGAGTTGAGAGCGATATAGAGATAGGCTTTAACTGCCGTTATCTGCTTGAAGCGCTCCGTGCCTGCGGAACGGAAAGAGTTCTTTGCGAGATGAACACTCCTCTTTCCTGTATGGTGATAAAGCCGAGCGATAGTTATACTGAGGACAAGTTCCTTTATCTCGTTCTTCCCATAAGAATGAAGGACTGATATTAAAGGTCCAAAATAAAGGACAGCTCCTATGGTAATATAAATGTACTGCACAAAGATAATCTACAAAAATTACAGAAATATAGAGACGGCTGAGATAGAGCCTGTAAAAGGAGTAAACGTTTTCTACGGCGACAACGCTCAGGGAAAAACAAATCTTCTTGAAGGCATATACTACTTTGCTTGCGGAAAAAGCTTTCGGGCGGCAAAGGATAGGGAGCTTATAAGGTTCGGCGAGGATAATTCTTCCATAACGCTTAATTTTACAGATAGCGTAAGAGAAAGAGAACATAAGATAATATTTTCCCAGACCGAAAGAAAGGCTTGCTTCAAAGAGGGAATAAAGATAAACCGAATGAGCGAGTTTATAGGTTCTTTCCGAGCGGTGCTTTTCAGTCCCGAGCATCTGTCGATAGTTAAGGACGGTCCGAGCGAAAGAAGGACGTTTCTTGACGTAGCAATATCTCAGTTATATCCGGTATATATGTCGTCTCTTTCAAAATATCAGAAGATACTTATGCAGAGGAACGCCTGCATAAAGGACAGAGAGAACGGTTATTTTTCAGAGGATATGTTCAGAGTTCTTTCCGAGCAGCTCGCAAAGGAAGCGGCTCTTATATCCGCTTACCGCGAAAAGTACGTTTTAAAGCTCTCCGAGTACGTTGGAGACATAATATCCGATATGACGTGCGGAAAAGAGAAAGCAGAGCTTATTTACGCGGGTAGGCGCGATGAAAAGGAGTATCTTGACTGTCTGACACTTAATACGGATAAGGAGTTTCGCGCAGGCGTGACGCTTTACGGCCCGCATAAGGACGATATAACGATTACTCTTAACGGTAAGGATTCAAGGAGCTTCGCTTCACAGGGTCAGCAAAGGAGCATAGCTCTTTCGATGAAACTGTCGGAGGGCGAGATCTCGCGTGAGATAACGGGAGAATATCCCGTATTCCTGTTTGACGATATACTGAGCGAGCTTGACAGGAGCAGAAAGGATTACGTTCTGTCCGGACTCGATAACAGGCAGGTGATAATAACCTGCTGTGAGGATATACCGAAAGGACACATTTTCGGAGTAAGCTCGGGAAGCGTGACGGTCTGAATCCGAAAGGTAAGGTAAAACTCAATGTTTATAAATATAGGTCCTGAAAAGACCTTAAAGATAAAAGATATAGTCGGGATATTCGATATAGACAGCGCGTCCTCGACTAAGGTAACTAAGGCGTTTCTCGTTAAGCACGAGAGGGAAGGACGGGTACACGGATCGGGCGGAGAGCTTCCGAAATCGTTTCTCGTAACAGTTTCTGGTGACGTCTATTTCTCCCAATACTCCGCCAAGGTGCTCAAAGCAAGGACGGAAGGGGATTTATCCTACTTTCTTGAAAGAAAGTAGGCAAAGAACTTTTCTCACACGCCCACTTGTTATGAGCGTGTGAGAAAAATAGTTTGTTAATTTGCTTCGCAAAAGAAGAATAAATACCCTCATAAATGCTTTGAGTGTGCCAAATTTACATCAAACCATATCTCTATGTGAACCCCTCGGAAGTGAAAAACTGTCCAAGGTGGCAACAAGAGCTCGACTGTAAATTTCTTTCTTTTTCTTTGCTTCGTTTCTTTTTCTTTCTTTACAAAGAAGGAAAAAGAAATGAAGTTAAAAGGATAATGAAAATAAGAAATAAAAAATTAAATCAGATAATTAAAAAACATATTCCTATAATTCGAAAGGAAAGGTACAAAAATGGAAGAAAAACAGCAGTATGACGAAAGCCAGATACAAGTTCTCGAAGGTCTGGAAGCAGTCAGAAAACGCCCGGGAATGTATATAGGCTCGACCTCTATACGCGGTCTGCATCACCTCGTTTACGAGATAGTTGATAACTCCATCGACGAGGCGGTCGCGGGATTCTGTACGGATATATTGGTAACGCTCCATAAAGACGGAAGCGTATCAGTAAGAGACAACGGACGCGGAATTCCCCCAAGTATTCACAAAACGGGAAAGCCTACCCCCGAGGTTGTATTTACCGTTCTCCACGCGGGTGGAAAATTCGGCGGTGGCGGTTACGTCATTTCGGGAGGACTTCACGGAGTTGGAGCGTCGGTAGTTAACGCGCTCTCCGAGTGGCTCTACTACGAGGACAGCCGTGACGGTAAGGTATATACGCAGAGCTTTGAGCGCGGACACGTCGTAAAACCCTATACCTGCCTCGGAGATACCGATAAAACGGGTCTTTTCGTAAGATTTATGCCCGATGCGACCATTTTTGAGGAACTTAATTTCGATTACGATATACTTCTCAACAGAATGAGAGAGCAGGCGTTCCTGAACGCGGGAGTAAAGATAATATTCCGCGACGAGAGAGGCGAGGAGTTGGTCGAGAACGTTCTTCACTACGAGGGCGGTATAACCAGCTTCGTTACGCACCTCAACAGCATCAAGCATTGCGAGCTGGTACATCAGGACGTTATTTATATGAAGTCTCAGAACGGAGTCAGCTCCGCCGAGGTCGCTATGCAGTATAACGACACCTACGCGGAGACGATGATGACATTCGCAAATAACATAAACACTATCGAGGGCGGTATGCACGAAACGGGCTTTAAAGCCGCTCTTACGAGAGTAATAAACGATTACGGAAGAAAGTACGGACTTATAAAGGACAGCGAAAAGAACCTCACGGGCGAGGACACGAGAGAGGGACTTTGCGTTGTAGTTTCGGTAAAGCTTCAGGACGCTCAGTTCGAGGGACAGACAAAGTCCAAGCTCGGTAACTCCGAGATGAGAACTATGGTCGATAACCTCGTCAGCACAAAGCTCTCCGAGTACTTTGAGGAAAACCCCTCCGTTGCTCGCGCGATACTTGATAAGACGCTTGCCGCGTCAAGAGCGAGAGAAGCCGCGAGAAAGGCGAGAGAAGCGGCGAGAAGAAAGAGTCCGTTTGAAAGCGCGTCGCTTCCCGGAAAGCTCTGGGACTGTCAGGAAAAGCGCGTTGAGTTTACTGAGCTTTATCTTGTTGAGGGTAACTCCGCGGGAGGATCAGCAAAGGACGGACGCGACTCCCGTTATCAGGCGATACTCCCCCTGCGCGGAAAGGTCCTCAACGTCGAAAAGAGTCGCGCGGACAAGGTTTACGGAAACCAGTCGCTTCTTCCTATAATCCAGTCGATAGGCTGCGGTATCGGTGACGAGTTCGATATGTCGAGACTTCGTTACGGCAAGATAATAATAATGGCGGACGCGGACGTTGACGGATCGCATATTCAGATACTTCTTCTGACGTTCTTCTTCCGTCACATGAGAAAGCTTATAGAGGAAGGACACGTCTATCTGGCAATGCCGCCTCTTTACAAGGTATTTAAGGGTAAGACCGAAAGATACGCGTTCTCCGACGAGGAGAGAGACGCGTATATAGCGGAGCTTGGCGGCGACAGAGTCGAAGCCGAACGCTATAAAGGTCTTGGTGAGATGGACCCGTCTCAGCTTTGGGATACGACTATGGACCCCACAAAGAGAACGTTAAAGCTCGTTACTATGGAGGACGCGATGCTCTGTGACGAGGTGTTCTCGCTCCTTATGGGAGATAAGGTCGAGCCTCGCCGTGATTTCATCGAGGCAAACGCGAAATACGTTTCAAATCTCGACGTTTGATAAGTCCACAAAATTTCAAAAACAACTCCACTTGTTGATATGTTTTCCACAGGGTGTGGAAAACTTTGTGGAGAACTTCTTGAAAATTGCTCTATGTTCGGTAATTTTGCTACGTTGCAGGGTGTAAAAACGACATAAAAATTACAGATAACCCCTTGAAACACAAGGAAGTTCGGGTTTTACACACCGAGAGCGCATAATAGACATACAGATATGTGGAAAACTTGTGTATTTAATCCCCAAAGCAACTTTTGTCATGTGAATAACGGTGGGAAAACTTTTTATTTCGACGTTTTTCCACAGAGGTTTATCCACAGTAAAAAAAGAAAACGATTTTCTAAAACACTCTCGTAACACGGGTGCTTTTTAGAAAAGTTTTTTGCCTACTTTTTTCAAAAAAGTAGGAGAAAGGATCGGCAAAATGGATAAAGATAAAAACAAAGACGATATAGAATTCAAGGACCAAAAAATAGTTCCCGTACAGATGGAAAAAGAGGTCAAGACCTCGTTTATAAATTACGCGATGAGCGTTATAATGTCCCGCGCGCTCCCCGACGTTCGCGACGGACTTAAACCCGTTCACAGACGTATCCTTTACGCTATGTACGAGGATCATCTTACTTACGATAAGCCGTTCCGCAAGTCGGCAACGACCGTCGGTAACGTTCTCGGACGTTACCATCCCCACGGAGATACGGCAGTTTATGATACGATGGTCCGTATGGCACAGAGCTTCTCGCTCCGTTATCCTCTTATAGAGGGTCACGGAAACTTCGGTAACATCGACGGAGACGGCGCGGCTGCTTACCGTTATACCGAGGCGAGAATGAGCCGTCTTTCCGACTCGATGCTCACCGATATTGAAAAGGACGTCGTTGATTTTGCACCAAACTTCGATAATAAGTTAAAAGAACCAATAGTTCTTCCGTCACGCTTCCCGAACCTGCTCGTAAACGGTTCTATCGGAATAGCGGTCGGTATGGCGACAAATATCCCCACACATAACCTCGGCGAGGTCATTGACGGCGTTATTTATCTTATGTCAAACCCCGACGCGACCGTAAAGGACCTTATGCAGTTTATAAAGGGTCCCGACTTCCCGACGGGTGCTATCATCTGCGGAACGTCCGGTATAGCCGAGGCTTACGAGACGGGTAAGGGACGTATAAGAGTACGTTCCAGAGCTACCGTTGACGAGGAGAACCGCCGCATAATCGTTACCGAGATACCGTATCAGGTAAACAAGGTAGCGCTTGTGGAAAGCATGGTAAACTGCCATAAGGAAAAGAAGGTCGAGGGAATAACCGATATACGTGACGAGTCGGGTAAGGACGGACTCCGTATAGTTATCGAGTACCGCCGCGACGCTAACGGTCAGGTGCTTCTCAACCAGCTTTATAAATATACTCCCCTTGAAGATACGTTCGCCGCAAATATGCTCGCGCTCGTAGATAACGTCCCGAAGATACTCGGACTTAAAGATATGCTCAACCATTACATCGCCCATCAGGAGGAGGTAACGGTAAGAAAGCTCAAATTCGAGCTTGAAAGAGCGAAAAAGGAAGCGCACATATTCGAGGGATATAAGATAGCTTCCGATAACATCGACGCGGTAATAGAGGTCATCAAGGGCTCGGCTACCGTATCCGACGCTAAGGTAAATCTCTGTGAGAAGTTCGGACTTACCGATCCTCAGGCTCAGGCGATAGTCGAAATGACTCTCGGACGCCTTACGGGACTTGAACGCCGTAAGGTCGAGGACAGACTTGCCAAGCTCTACGCGCTTATCGAGGATATAACCGATAAGCTTTCAAGCGAGGATAAGATAAAGGAGATAATCAAAGAGGATCTTATCGAGCTTAAAAACAGATTCTCCGACGAAAGACGTACCGAGATCAGCTTCGACCTTTCCGATATAGACGACGAGGATCTTATAGACAGACATACCTGCGTCATCACTATGACCCACGCGGGATATATCAAGCGTATGTCGTCCGACGCGTATAACGCTCAGGCGAGAGGCGGAAAGGGAATTAAGGGCATAACGACCAAGGAGGAGGACTTCGTTGAGAGCGTTATAGCCGTAAACAGCCACTCCGATCTTATGATGTTCACCAGCCGCGGAAAGGTATTCACTCAGAGAGCGTACCGCATACCCGAGGCGAGCAGAACGGCAAAGGGAACGAACGCCGTAAACCTTATCGAGCTTTCTCCCGACGAGAAGATAACCGCGATGATAGCCGTTGATTCTTACAGCGAGAACGAATATCTCCTTATGGTAACGAAAAACGGTGTTGTAAAGCGTACCAGACTTTCCGAGTACGAGTATCAGCGCAAGGGCGGAAAGATCGCGCTTTCGCTTGACGAGGGCGACGAGCTTGTATATGTTCGCCATACCCGCGGAAGCGATGAGATACTTATCGCTACCAGAAACGGTAACGCCGTCCGCTTTGACGAGAACGACGCAAGAGTAATGGGCAGAGGCGCGCGCGGAGTACGCGGAATACGTCTTGCCGAGGGTGACTACGTTAAGGGAGTCGCGCTCGTTCGTGATGATTGCACGCTCCTTACCATAACCGAGAACGGATTTGGTAAGAGAAGCAGCTTCGACGATTTTAGAACCGTAAACAGAGGCGGAAAGGGTGTTATAGTACACGGACTTTCCGAAAAGACGGGACTGCTGGCGGCAGTCGTTACGGTCTCCGACGAGGACGACGTAGTTCTTATCTCCGAGGACGGAGTAACGATAAGGACTCACGTTAAGGACATTTCGCTCTATTCGAGAAGCGCGGGCGGAGTTATAGTAATGAGAGTTGCGGAAGGCTCTGCGGTCTCCGCGGTAGCTAACGTAGGTAAGCCCGAGGAGGAGGACGAGGTCGAGGCTGACGCTGAGCAGACCGAGACCGAGGTAACGGAGAATAACGATGAGGTTTAATAAACGTCTCGTATCACTCCTTGTGGTTCTGATGCTTACCGTAACGGCGGTATTTACCGCGTGCGGTAAGCCCGACGAAGCGGGAGTTATGGAAGCGTTCAAGACGCTTTATGAAAAATCCGTTGTAATAAACGAATACGTTTACGGCGTGGGACTTCCAAGCGATACGCCTTGGGACGAAAAGACGACTCCTCAGTATGAGGCAGTGTCGAGCGAAGCTCCGTATAAGAGCCGTGCCGAGTTTGAAAAAGCGATACGTGAAGTATATTCAAGCGATTATTATACCGACGCTATCGTTTACAGTCTTTTCAGCGGTTACGGCGAGTCACAGAAGCTCTCTCCGAGATATTCTGAGGACGGCGGAAATTTAAAGGTCGATGTTTCAAATAAAGGGCGCGAGCTTAGCGGACGCTTTGACGTAAACGGAGCGACCATCGTTGATCTTAGCTATGACCGCGCGATCATACGCGCGCCGTACGTTAAGGACGGAAACACCAAATACTATGAATTAAGTATGGTGATGACCGAAAACGGTTGGCGGTTTGATATTCCTACTTACTAACTAAAAGAAATTTTTAAAGAAACATTTTCTTTAAGATTTTTATGTTACTTTCCCGATCGTGGGAAAGTAACCAAAGGACGACCAAAGGGCGGGGAGTTGCGATCCTCCCCTCCCTCGGGGCTCCCAACCCCTTCAAACGCTTTTTGACAAAAATCCAACCAAAACTAATTTTAACATTTCAGGGTTATTTTCTCCATCTTTTTGCGGAGCAAAATAACAAAACCTTTTTCTACTACGCCATATACCAATGTGGCGTAGTAGAAAAGTTCTTTGCTTCTTTCTTTCAAGAAAGAAGGAAAAAAACATCTCATCGAAAGGATAAAACAAAATGGCGAAGCAGACGAAGAAGGATACCCAGCAGGTATCACAGATGACGAGCGCTGAGGAAAAGAAAAAAGCGCTCGATACAGCGATAGCACATATAACGAAAGCCTACGGTCAGGGAACTATAATGCGTCTCGGCGAGAACGCCAAGATGCAGGTAAGCGCAGTCTCAACCGGTTCAATAATGCTCGATACCGCGCTCGGAATAGGCGGAGTTCCAAAGGGACGTATAGTTGAGATATACGGACCCGAATCCTCGGGTAAGACCACCGTCGCGCTCCACGTAGTAGCGGAGGTCCAGAAAACGGGCGGAACGGCGGCGTTCATAGACGCTGAGCACGCGCTCGATCCCGTTTACGCCAAGAACCTCGGTGTAAACATAGACGAGCTTCTCATCTCCCAGCCCGACAGCGGAGAGCAGGCTCTTGAAGTTACCGAGGCGCTCGTTCGTTCAGGCGCGATCGACGCGATAGTCGTTGACTCGGTAGCGGCACTCGTTCCCCAGCAGGAGATAGACGGCGATATGGGAGCATCCCACGTCGGCGCGCAGGCAAGACTTATGAGCCAGGCGATGCGTAAGCTCTCAGGCGCGATAGCGAAGTCCAACTGCGTTTGTATCTTCATCAACCAGTTAAGAGAAAAGGTCGGAGTTATGTACGGCAACCCCGAGGTAACTCCCGGCGGACGCGCGCTCAAATTCTATTCGTCCGTAAGAATAGAGGTAAGAAAGGGCGAAGCCCTCAAAAACGGCGCGGATACATACGGAAACAGAGTTAAATGTAAGGTCGTTAAGAACAAGGTCGCTCCCCCCTTCAAGACCGCAGAGTTCGATATACTGTTCGGTCAGGGAATATCCAAATCGGGCGAGCTTCTCGACCTCGCGATAGAGCTTAACATAATCGAAAAGAGCGGCTCGTGGTTCTCCTACGCCGACAAGCGTCTCGGTCAGGGTAAGGACAATATCCGCGCGATACTTGAAAGCGACAAGGAGCTGTTCGCGGAGATAGAGAGAAAGGTCAGAAGTCAGGGCGATAAGCTCGACCTCGATATGAAGGAAGCCTACTCCGAGGATGACGACGCGGACGATTCCATATTCGACGTTAAGTTAGAGGACGAGGTATAATGCGTCGTTCTCGCGCCGACGCTCTTACACCCGACGAGTACAGAAACCGCGCGGTAAGACTTTGTGACGACACCGAAACGGCAATAAATGACCCCGAATCCCAAGAAAACGACGAGCGCGCCGAGGAAGAAACGCTGTTAAAGCCAAAGAAAACAGCAAAAACCGACGCAATGTCGCTCGTTTCGACTTCTTCATATACCGAGCAAGGGTTAAGGCGTAAGCTTGAAAGCAGAGAAAGGTACACAAAGGACGAGATAGAGGAAGCCATCGAGTACGTCAAGGGCTTTGGATACGTAAACGATAAGCGTCTTGCGGAAAACGCGATCTATAAGCTCTCCGAGCGTCTTTGGGGAAAGAAAAAGATCTGCTACTATCTTTCAGGTAAGGGAATATCCGAGGAAGTAATAGACAGTCTTGACTTTTCCGAGATAGATTTCGTGTCTAACTGCGAAAGGCTTATGAGTAAATACGCGGGAAAGCCGATAGAAAAGGCAATGCGCGCGGCGTATAACGCGGGATTTTCTCCCGACGAGATAAACGAAGCGAAAAGGAATTTGGAAGGCTCCCTTGTGTAAAGGGAGCTGTCATCGCAGACGATGACTGAGGGATTGTTTTTCGTGATATGACAAATTTACAACCCCTCCGTCTTTGCCGATGGCAAAGACACCTCCCCTTGCACAGGGGAGGCGAAAGAACCAAAAGGAATAAACTAAAATGAACAATACGAAAATAGGATTTGTGTCACTCGGTTGCTCAAAGAACCTTATGGATACCGAGGTGATGCTTGCGGAGCTTGCGAAAGCAGGCTATGAGATAACGCCCGATGACACGGAAGCGGATATAATAATACTCAACACCTGCGGCTTTATACAGGAAGCAAAGACTGAGGCGATAGAGAATATTCTCGATATAGCGTGGTTAAAGACTAACGCTAAGTTAAAGGGACTTATAGTATGCGGCTGTCTCGTACAGAGATACGGAAAGGACATACTCAAACAGTTCCCCGAAATAGACGCGGTGGTCAGCGTAGGCTCTATACACGATATAACAGAGGCAGTCAAGGCGGTAGAGAGAGGAGAACGTTATTCCTCGCTTAAAGCCCCTGAGGAAGCTGAGCTTGGAGGTGACAGGATAGTTACCACACCCGAGCATTACGCTTACTTAAAGATCGCGGAGGGTTGTGATAACCGCTGTACCTACTGCGCTATCCCCGATATAAGAGGAAGATTCCGTTCAAGACCGATAGAAGAGCTTGTAGCGGAAGCAAAGGATATGGAGGAGATAGGCGCAAAGGAGCTTGTGCTTGTAGCGCAGGATACGACCAGATACGGTCAGGACATCTACGGCGAGTATTGCCTTGATAAGCTTATCCGCAGGATAACCGAGGAGACCTCTATACCGTGGATAAGAATACTTTACTGCTATCCCGACAAGATAACTGACGGACTTCTTAAAGAGTTCAAGGAAAATGACCGCCTTGTAAAGTATATAGATATGCCTATCCAGCATATAAATGATACCGTTCTTAAAAGAATGAACCGCCACGGCGGAAGCGAGGTAATAAAAAGCTCGATAAAGGCGCTTCGCGAGGCTTGCCCGGAGATAACGATAAGAAGCACCGTAATAGTTGGCTTCCCAGGGGAAACGGACGCGCATTTTGATGAGCTTATGGACTTCCTTAAAGAGACCAAGATAAATAAGCTCGGCGCGTTTGAGTATTCACGCGAGGACGGAACGCCCGCCGCTTCTTTTAGCGGTCAGGTCTCAAAGATAAAGAAGGCAGACCGTTATAAAGCCGTTATGATGCAGCAGGAAGAAATAACCGATGAATATAACGCCTCCCGTGTCGGTATTACCGAGACGGTCATAATAGAGGGTTATGATCCGGTTTCTGAGACGTACTATTCAAGAGGCGCGGAGGACGCACCCGAAATAGACGGAAAGATATATATAATCGGTTCTAAAAAGGACGCGTTTTCGGCGGGTCAGTTTGTCAAGGTAAAGATACTTTCGACGCTTGACGGCGACCTTGTTTCCGAGGCGATTGTATAAACGTTTTGGCGGGTCGTCGAGGGCGCCGACCCCTACGGGATAGATTTACGCCGGATTGGTAGGGGAGGGGCTTGCTCCTCCCGTGTGAAGGCAAATACACACAAGGAAAGGGCAGAGCTGACGAACCCCTGCGTTGTCATTCTGAGGAAGGCGAAGCCGACGAAGAATCTTAAATTATGAAATCTCCGCTCCGTCAGACCGAGAGCTTTCATTTTAGATTCTTCACTTCGTTCAGAATGACAGAACTCTCCCACAACACATAAAAGAAAGGATAGAAAAAATGAATCTTCCAAATAAGCTGACCTGTTTGCGTATGATAATGATACCGTTCTTTATGGTATTCCTTATATTTCCCGAGATACTCGGATATACCGCGACAGGCATAGTTTCCGCGATAATCTTCGCGCTTACCGCTTTTACCGATATGCTTGACGGTAAAATAGCGAGAAAATATAATCTCGTTACCGATTTCGGAAAATTTATGGACCCTCTTGCCGATAAGCTGATGGTATTCGGCGCGATGATAGGAGTTCTTACCCTCACCGCAAAGCGTATAATCGATACGGGAAAAGCAGAATACAGACTTTTCCTCGGACTTTTCGCTATCGCGGCGTTCATCATAATATTCAGAGAGCTTGCGGTAACGTCTATGAGACTTATAGTTTCAAGCTCTGCGGGTATCGTCGTTGCGGCAAATATTTTCGGCAAGTTAAAGACAGTGTCACAAATTGCGGGTATCATTATTATATTAGTCGAGCCTGTTATCTGGGACGGACTTATAGCTTCCTACGTTATGACCGCCGTAATGGTAGTTACTACACTGTTCTCCGGCTTTGACTATTTCAAGGCTTACTGGCCTCATATCAACTCAAACAAGTAAGAAACATATTTTTTGGAGAGGATAAAGGTATATGGCATTCACTTTTTGTACCAACTGCGGTGAAAAGATAGACGATAGCGAACAGAAATGCCCTCATTGCGGTCACCCAAAGGGCGCGGACCGTTCGTACAGATACGGTCAGGAATGGTACGGCAATAGCGGCAATAACGAAAATAATAACAATAGTAACAATAGTAACAATAACAACAATAATAACAGTAACGACGGTAATAGCGGCTCTCAGAACCAAAATGACAACGGTCAGCAGAACCAGTATCATAATCCATACGGTCAGTATCAGCCCCCGTTTGGCAACAATAACGGAAACGGCGGTCAGCAAAACCAAAACCAAAATCCGTACGGACAGAACCCCTACGGGCAGAACGGTCAGTACGGCGGTGGGTATAACAATAACGGTAATTACGGTGGTTATAATAATGGCGGATATAACGGACAGTATCAGCCACCGTTCGGTCAGCAGACACCGTGGAGACAGCCCCAGCCTCAGCGTCAGACGAGCGTGGCTCTCGTTATTTTCTCGGTCATCAATATCATATTTGGTTGCTGCTGTATAGGTATGGTATTTGGTGTAATAGGACTTTTCTTCGCCCTCAACGCGAGAAACGCGCAGACCGACGAGGAAGAAGCGCGCAGAAAGAAGATCTCACTCGCTCTTAACATAGTCGGCGTCGCGCTTACCGTTATCTACGCGGTGGTTTACGTTATAACCATCTTAGCAGGACTTGCAGGTAATTTCCCGTTACAGTGATTTTTATCTTCTTTCTTGAAAGAAAGAAGCAAAGAACTTCTAAAAAATGCACCCGTGTTATGGGTGCATTTTTTAGAATTATTTTTTTGTTTTTCTTCGAAAAAAGGGGATAAGCTCACCCGCAACACGAGTAAATCATCCAAAATTCACTAAGCTATATCTCTATGCGAACCCCTCGGAAGTGAAAATCGTCCAAGGTGGCGACAAAGGTACGACTGTAAGTTTCTTTCTTTTTCTTTGCTTCATTTCTTTTTCTTTCTTTGCAAAGAAGGAAAAAGAAATGAAGATAAAAATAATAAGAAATATAAAATTTAATCAAATATCCAGAACAGCAATTTCTTTCTTTATTGCGTTAAAGAAATTTTCGTCCGCTTCTATGAGAAAAAGCACCTTTTTTCCGTTAAACTCTATTGCGAGCAAGCAATTATCTGTGGGTCGGAAATTGGAGCAGTAATTGTATATCTTATCAACTGTTCCGTGCTTTGCCTCAAACTCCTTGGCATTCATTTTACGTTCAATTGCGTATATCGAAATGACGTCGAAATGCGCGAGCGCTACCTCACGGCTGCCAGAGACCTTGATTATCGAAAAGCCCGACTCCGCGCCCCTGTTTTCGATACCTGAGAGAATGTACTTATGGTCGCAGAGCAGATACCTTGCGAGTATCATAAGACCAAGTGATATGAGTATCAGCGCGGGAAGCCCGAAAAGCATCTTATATTTGCCGATGATCTCACCCGCGGCGTACAAAACGATAGCGATAACAAGAGTTAACGTCGTTGTTATAGCGGCTTTTTTCGGTTTCTTTTTTGGAATATATGTCATTTAGATTCCCTTTCTTAAAAGCTGACGGTCTCGACGTTTACGACCTTGCGGTCTTGCAGGGTAAATATAACACCGTGAGCGGTTATTTTGCCGCCCGCGTACTCAAAGCGTCTCGGCATATGAAGTCTGAGCTTGTCAATAACGCGTTCGCTTATGACACCGAGTATTGAATCGTCAGGACCGCACATTCCCACGTCGGTGATGAAGCCCGTACCGTTGGGAAGAATGCGAGGATCGTTGGTCTGGACGTGCGTGTGCGTGCCGAAAACCGCCGTCACTCTGCCGTCAAGATAACGCGCCAGAGCCGCTTTTTCCGACGTAGCCTCAGCGTGCATATCGACGATAGCTATATCGTAAGCTCCGCTCGCGCGTTTGAGTATGGAGTCCGCCGTGTCGAACGGAGATGCGCACGGCTCCATATATGTGACTCCGAGCAGGTTTATTACAAGGATACGGTCTGTTCCTATGTCGAAAATGACGTATCCGCTTCCGGGACATTCACCGGGCAGGTTTGCGGGTCGGATGATGTTCTCGCAGTCGTCAAGATAGGAATACGCCGCGCTTATGCGATAGACGTGATTGCCCGTCGTCAGAACGTCCGCGCCCGCATCAAAAAGACGCTCGGCAGCTTCCTTGTCAACGCCGTTGTACTGCGCGGAGTTCTCGGCGTTGATTATGGTGAAGTCTATACCGTTTTCTCGTCTGAAACGGCGTAGTTTTTTTTCAAGATACGCAACAGCTTCACTTCCCGTTACGTCCCCAAGAGCAAGTATTTTCATGTTGTACCTTCTTTTCTCCTACTTTTTTGAAAAAAAGTAGGCAAAAAACTTTTCTCACACGCTCCCGTGTTGCGAGAGCGCGCGAGAAAAATATTTGATAATTTGCTTCGCAAAAGTTAGGATAATAGAGCGTAAAATAAAAATATGGCAATTGACCCGATAATGGGCTTTTCTTTTTTGTAAGGTGTTCGCCTCTTTTTTCGAAGAAAAACAACCAATCTCTTTTCTACTACGCCAAATAACAAGGTGGCGTAGTAGAAAAGTTCTTTGCTTCTTTCAAGAAAGAAGAGAAAACCTTTACAAAAATACCCCATTACCGAAGCAATGGGGTGTGTTTTTATTTTGCGTAATCTACCGCACGGCTTTCGCGGATAACGTTTATCTTGATCTGTCCGGGATATTCGTGGCTTTCCCCGATCTTCTTTACGATGTCGCGTGCAACGAGAACCATCTGCTCGTCGTTGACCTCCTCGGGCTTGACCATTATGCGGACCTCGCGTCCCGCCTGAACGGCATAGGATTTCTCAACGCCGCCGAAGCTGCTTGCGATCTCTTCAAGCTTTTGCAGTCTCTTGATGTAGTTTTCAAGATTTTCGCGTCTCGCTCCGGGTCTCGCCGCGGAGATAGCGTCGGCTGCCTGAACTATAACAGCGATTATAGTCTGAGGCTCGACGTCGTTATGGTGTGCCTCGATAGCGTGAATGACCTCGGCGTTCTCCTTATACTTCTTAGCGATGTCAACACCGAGCTGAACGTGAGAGCCCTCGACCTCGGCGGTAAGAGCCTTACCGATGTCGTGGAGAAGTCCCGCGCGCTTTGCCGTTACGCTGTCAACTCCCAGCTCGTCCGCGATTATACCTGAAATATACGCGACTTCAAGGGAGTGGATAAGTACGTTCTGACCGTAGCTGGTACGGTATTTAAGGCGACCGAGCAGCTTTACAAGCTCAGGGTTTATCGAATGGATGCCGATCTCGAACGTTGCTCTTTCGCCCGCCTGCTTGATCTCGGTCTCGACCTCGCGGCGAGCCTTTTCAACGGTATCCTCTATTCTGGTGGGATGGATACGTCCGTCGGATATGAGCTTTTCGAGCGTCATTCTCGCGAGCTCTCTGCGAACGGG
>JAZOVD010000006.1:0-2734 GCA_045658525.1 Eubacteriales bacterium | reverse complement strand
CTGCATAAGCATATAGTTGAGCTCGAGGAAGGTAAGACCCTTTTCAAGTCTTGATTTGTAGCATTCCGCGGCAAGCATACGGTTGACGGAGAAATGAACTCCGACCTCGCGTAAAAAGTCGATGTAGTTGAGGTCAAGAAGCCAGTCGCCGTTGTTTATGAACGTAGCTTTTCCGTCGGTTATATCGATGAATTTAGCCATCTGCTTCTTAAAGCACTCGATGTTGTGAGCGATCGTCTCCTTGGTGAGCATCTTTCTCATATCGCTCTTACCTGAGGGGTCGCCGATCATTCCCGTACCACCGCCGAATATGGCGATAGGGTGATGACCGTGCTGCTGCATGTGAGCCATTATCTTCATTTGCAGGAAGTGACCGACGTGAAGGCTATCAGCCGTAGGGTCAAAACCGATGTAGAAGGTTACCTTCTCGTTTTCAAGCATTCTTTCTACCGCTTCGGGGTCGGTTGCCTGAGCGATCATTCCGCGTGCTTCAAATTCCTTGTAAAGTCCCATTGTTTTTGTTCTCCTGATATATTATTATTTTATTTTTTATCTCACTTATTTGTGTCGAGCATTTCCTCTGCCGTTTTTCTGAGCGTTTCGGTTATCTCTATACCGCCCATTATACGTGAAAGCTCATCTATTCTGCCGACGCGGTCAAGCTCGGAAACGGACGTCTCGTTTCTGCCCGCGTTTTCGGTCTTTAATATCTTGTAATGTGTATCCGCCGTTGCCGCTATCTGCGCTGAGTGGGTTATGCAGATCACCTGACAGCTTTTCGCAAGCGAGTGCAGCTTTATACCGATTTTTTGCGAGGTCTTACCCGAAACTCCCGTGTCTATCTCGTCAAAGATTATAGTGCCGACTCCGTCGCTGTCCGCAAGCACGCTCTTTAACGCGAGCATAACTCTTGAAAGCTCACCGCCCGACGCTATTTTTGAAAGCGGCTTTAACGGCTCTCCGGGGTTCGTTGATATAAGAAATTCCACCTCGTCGCAGCCGTTAGCGGTAAACCGTCTTGCGCCGTTTTCGCTTACGAGTGGCGCGACGTTTACCGAAAACGTTACCTTTTCAAGATCGAGATAACGTAACTGCTCGGTAACGAGCGCGGAAAGCTTCTCCGCGAACGCCTTTCTGTGCTCCGTGAGTTTGTCTGCGCAGGCAGACGCTTCCTTTGCCTTTGCGGCAAATTCGCGTTTTATCGAGTCAACGGTAGCACCGTTGTTTTTGAGCGATCCAAGCTCATTTGCGAGCTTCTCGCGGTATTCGAGTATCGATGGTATGTCGGGGGCGTATTTTGATTCGAGTCTCGCGATAACGTCAAGTCTGCTCTCTATACGGTCAAGCTCCGCTTCGGGATCGGTAAAGTCACCGTCCGTAAGCGCCGCCGCAGTTTCGGCTATGTCTTGAAGCTCGTACGCGCAAAAGCTAAGTCGCTGGCATATCTTGTCGCTTTCAGGCAGAATGTCGGCGAGCTTTCTGACCGCCTCATCAGCCTCTCGTATAAGCTCACAGGCAGGTCGTGTCGTACCGTCTCCGCCCGAAAGATTTCTGAATATCTCAGATGAATACCGAGATATTTTTTCTATATTCTTTATCTTTTCACGTTTGGCGAGTAACGCTTCCTCCTCGCCCTTTTTTAACTTTGCTCCGTCTATCTCCGACAGACGGTAGGAAAGAGTTTCTATAAGCTCCGCGGTCTCTTTTTCGCTTCTCGTATTTTCCTTTAAACGCTTACGTATCTCGCAAAGCGCGGAATATTCCTTTTCATACTCGTTTATAAGTCCGTCTGAAACGGCATAGGAATCGAGAAAATCTATATGCTTATTCGGTGTAAGGAGCAGTTGGTTATCGTGCTGTCCGTGAATGTTTATAAGAAGCCTGCCCGCGTCGCGCAGAACGGAGTTCGGAACGCTTCTTCCGTTCAGCTTTGACTGAGTCTTGCCGTCCGAGGAGAGTGTTCTTTGAACGTATATGCAGCCGTCCTCATCGGGGTAAACGTCAAGAGCTTCAAGCTCCTTTACGACGTTTGCGGTAAGCTCCGAAAAGCACGCGGAAACGAGCGCGCGCTCCTCTCCGCTTCTTATAAGCTCCTTTGCGCTTCTCGCTCCCAGCAAAAGGTTTACCGAGTCGATGATTATGGACTTGCCCGCGCCCGTTTCTCCCGTCAGCACGGAAAAACCGTCACCAAAGCTCACGGTGAGCTGTTTTATAACGGCGATATTTTCAATGTGCAGCTCGCATATCACGGTTCGCACCTCCTTTGTGTTAAGCGGTAAAAGAGCTTATTTCAGGTTTATAAGTCCTGAAAGCTCAGCGGAGAACGAACGGGATGTGTCTCCCGAACGAAGAACGATCATTATGGTATCGTCTCCCGCTATACTGCCGATTATTTCCGTCCAGTTCATACTGTCAAGAGCCGCCGCGGCAGCCTGTGCCATACCCGCATACGTCTTTACGACAACGAGGTTTCCAGCGTGCTCTATGCTCGTGACGGTCTCTCGGAGAATGTTCAGATATTTTGCGGAATGAGAGTGAGGCTCCTGATTTGATACTACGTACTTGTATATTCCAAATCCGCAGGAGATTTTCATAAGACGAAGCTCACGTATGTCACGGGATACGGTAGCCTGAGTAACGTTGTAGCCCGCCTCGTTGAGCTTATCTATGAGCTGCTCCTGAGTTTCTATCGTGTTTTCCGCTATTATTTCAAGTATTTTTCCCTGTCTGCTCT
>JAZOVD010000005.1:0-16316 GCA_045658525.1 Eubacteriales bacterium | reverse complement strand
CTATGCAGATACTCGTCGATACTCTTACCGACTCCGAAATGGGTTGTATAAAGAGCATGAGCGAGATAGCGGCTGTCGGACACAGAGTGGTTCACGGCGGCGACTATTTCAGCGGAAGCGTTATCGTTACCGACGACGTTATAGCGAAGCTTGAGAATTGCCGTGACCTCGCGCCTCTTCACACCGGTCCCGCTCTTATGGGTATAGCCGGCTGCACGCAGGTAATGAAGGACGTTCCTCAGGTGCTCGTATTCGATACGGCGTTCCACCAGACGATGCCCGACCACGCGTATATGTATCCTATTCCGTATGAATACTATGAAAAGTATAAGATCCGCCGTTACGGCTTCCACGGAACCTCTCACCGTTACGTTTCCGCTGAGATGACCAAGATACTCGGCAAGACCGAGGGAACGAAGATAGTTACCTGTCACCTTGGAAACGGTTCGTCTATCTCCGCCGTTAAGGACGGAGCCAGCGTCGATACGACGATGGGCTTTACTCCTCTTGACGGACTTGAAATGGGTACAAGATGCGGCTCTATCGACCCCGCTATCGTTTGCTTCCTTATGGAGAAGGAGAACCTCACTACCGCTCAGGTAAACGATGTTCTCAACAAGAAGAGCGGACTCCTCGGCGTATCTCAGCTTTCGTCCGATAGCCGTGATATTGAGAACGCGATAGCAGAGGGTCACGAGAAGGCGATACTCGCTGATAGAATAATGAGCTACCAGATAAAGAAGTACATAGGCTCTTACGCGGCTGCTATGGGCGGACTTGACGCTGTTGTATTTACCGCGGGTCTCGGTGAGAACAACCCTGCTCTCAGACGTGACGTATGTAAGGATATGGCGTTCCTCGGAATAGAGCTTGACGAGGAAGTAAACGCCAAGACCCTCCGTCAGCCTGACATCGTTGAGATAAGCAAGCCTTCCTCTAAGGTAAAGGTGTACGTTATACCCACCAACGAGGAGCTGGTCATAGCAAGAGACACAGCGGCTCTCGTAGGCTGAAAATAAAAACGGGGCTGAGTAAAATCAGCCCCATATTTGTTTTTTAAAACGACCCGTATTCAGAATTTTATATTTTCGTGACGAAATCGCAAATGATAGACGCCGCTTTTTCTATTCCGCAGAAGCTGCTGTCTATACAGAGATTATAGTTCTGAGCCTCTCCCCACTTGACGTCGGAATGGTAGTTATAGTAGTTCTGACGGCGTTTGTCTTTATTTTTAATGGTGTCTATTGCTTTATCAGGCTCTATTCCGTTTACCTCTACGACACGTTTCGAGCGAAATTCAAGAGAGCCGTAAATAAAGACCTTAACAAGATCGGGATTGTCGTTAAGGATATAGTCCGCGCATCTGCCTATTATGACGCAAGGTCCTTTCTCGGCAATCGAGCGTATTACCTTAGCCTGAGTCATATATATCGAGTCTTCGAGCGACCATACGCCCGTTGTATGCTGGTGGTACTGAAATCCGCGGACGAGAGAATAAAGAAAGCTGTTGTTGGCGTGCTTATCGTAATCCTTGAAATGCTCGGTGCTGAAACCGCTCTCCTCGGCGGCAAGCTGTATGAGCGCGTTGTCATAGAATGGGATACCGAGCTGCTTCGCTACGAGAGAGCCTATCTCACGACCTCCGCTTCCGTATTGACGGCTTATCGTTATTATGTGGTTCATTTGGGATACCTCCATAGTATAAAAGTCGAACACGCAGCCGAATACGGCTGTTAACTGAAACGATTATAACATATTTTTATCCGATTTTCAATATTTTTTGTGAAATTTTAATAAGCAGTTTTAACAAAATTTAAAAAATGTGTTCAAAAATGAGAAATTTTGAAAACCACTCGCTTCTTCTCAGCTCTGTCAGGAGATGCGTACAGAATTATGAAATGATAGATGACGGAGATATTATAGCGGTCGGCGCGTCTGGCGGAAAGGATTCCACCGCCCTGCTCTGCGCGCTTGCGCTTATGAGACGCTTTTATCCCGTGAAATACGAGGTAAAGGCTATAACGGTCGATCTTGGGTTCGACGGCGGTATGGAGCTTTCTCCGCTTACGAGACTCTGTGAGGAGCTTGAAGTTCCGCACCATATAGTGAAAACGGATATTTCAAAGATAGTATTCTCCGAACGCGGAGAGGAAAGTCCTTGCTCGCTCTGTTCAAAGATGAGACGGGGCGCGCTTCACGCGGAGGCAGAGCGTCTCGGTTGCACTAAGGTAGCGCTCGGACATAACCGCGAGGACGTTTCGGCTACTCTGCTTCTCAATATATTGTATGCGGGCAAGATAAGCGTGTTCTGGCCGAAAAATACTCCCGACGAGCGCAGTATGACGCTCATAAGACCGCTTATTTATACAAGTGAGAAGAATATAAAGGAATTTTGCCGTAAAAACGGACTGCCTATAATAAAAAATCCCTGTCCCGCGGATAAACATACGCACAGGGAGACGGTAAACGAGCTTATACGCAATATAGAAAAGGAAAGTCCGGGAGTAAGTCATAGGATATTCCGCGCGGTAGAGAAGAGCGGTATAGACGGATTCAGCGGAAAGTGAAGGTAGATAATGAGCTTTGATGCGTTTATGCTTGGGGCGGTAGCCTTTGAGCTTAAAGAAAAACTTAACGGCGCGAGAGTTGAAAAGGTGCTTGAGCCGTCAAAGGACGAGATATTTTTTCAGCTTCATAACGGAAAAACTCATACGCGTTTGCAGATAAACGCGGGTGCGAGCGCGCCCAGAATCGGTATAACCTCCGAAAATCCCGAAAATCCAAAAGTGCCGCCGATGTTTTGTATGCTTCTTCGTAAGCATCTTACGGGGGCGAAGATAACTGACGTAAGGCAGTACGGATTTGAACGCGCGCTTGAAATAGAGTTTGAGACCTATGACGAGATGGGTTACTTTACCAAGCGCAGATTTATATGCGAAATAATGGGCAGATATTCGAACGCCGTGCTTTGTGACAGTGATTTGAAGATAATGGGAGTTCTGCGCCCCGCGGATATTTCCGTCAGCAGTAAAAGACCGCTCATTCCTCAAATGAGGTACGAGTATCCTCCGTCTCAGAATAAAAAAGATCCGTTAAATGAAACAAGAGACGGTTTTTTGAGTACTGTAACAGAGATAAGCGATAAGGCTATAACCGAAAAATATCTCGGTATCTCTCCGTTTACTGCGCGAGAGATGGTTTACCGCGCGGGAGAAAACGCGGATAGCGAGCGTCTTTGGAGTGCTTTTGAGGAGATGACCAATGACGCTAAGGCTAAAAGGTACAGTCCGACTATCGTTTACAAGGAAAACGGTGAGCCGTATGAATTTTCGCCGTTTGAGGTAAAGCAATATTCGGGACTCTATAAAACGGCGGGATTTGAAACGCTTGGCGAGCTTACGGATGCGTTTTTTGCCGAAAAGGAACGTCTCGGACGTGAAAAGCAAAGAGCTGCCGCTACCGAAAAGCTACTGAAAAACGTTGAAAACAGGCTTGCGAAAAAGCTTGATATACAGAAAAACGAGCTTAAAGATACAGAAAAAAAGGCTGATTACAAGCAAAAGGCAGACCTTGTTACCGCGAATATATACAAGTTTAAGGGTAAGTGCGATACTATAACCGTTACCGATTACGTTCCCGACGGAAACGGCGGTTATACCGAGACCGAGAGCGTTATAAAGCTGGATCACGGACTTACGCCCGCGCAGTACGCTCAAAAGCTGTACAAAAAGTATAACAAGGCTAAGAACGCCGAGATCGAAATAAAGGCGCAGATGGAAAAGGCGGAAGCGGAGCTTGAATATATACGTTCGGTGCGCGATGCGCTTTCGAGAATAAACGGTCAGTCCGAGCTTGAAGAAATACAGCGAGAGCTTGCCGAGGCGGGCTACGACAGACGAGCTTCCGTAGAGAAGAACGCGCCCCGAAACGGCAAAAAGCCTCAAAATAACGCTAAAAACCGTATAGGTGAGCCGCTTAAATACGTGACGTCTGGCGGTTTTACGGTTCTTGTGGGTAAGAACAATATTCAGAATGACTATCTTACGTTCAAGCTCGCGTCTAAAAACGATTATTGGTTTCATTTGAAAAACCGTCCGGGGTCTCATACGGTCCTTTTCTGCGACGGTAAAGAACCTTCCGAAAGAGACCTTACCGAAGCCGCGTGTCTTGCTGCGAAAAACAGCAAGGCGAGTGGCGAGGAAAGGGCGGACGTTGATTATACTCGCATCAAAAACGTTAAAAAGCCGTCGGGCGCAAGACCGGGTTTTGTTATATATGAAAATTACAGGACCGCGACGTTGAGTGCAAAATAAACGAAATTACGAGTTGGGGGTGCTGTCTGGTGGAGTGTGTTAGCAAAAAGGCTTACGGTAAAGTAAACCTCTTTTTGTCTGTTGGTGAAATGAGAGCTGACAAAAAGCATGAGGTGGAGACAGTTTTGCATAAGACCGAGTTTTTTGATACCGTTACGGTTTCAAAGACCGATATTGGCGGCATAACCGTTACCTGTGATGATCTGAGCCTTTCCTGTGGCTCTGACAATCTTGCGTACAAGGCTTGCGCGGAGTACGAAAAGCGTATGGGGGCGTCCGTTTCGGTTCGCGTGCATATAGAAAAACGCATACCCGTTGCGGGTGGAATGGGCGGCGGAAGCTCTGATTGCGCTGCGACGCTTCTCGCATTGAACGAGATTTACGGTGTGCTTGATTTCAACGATCTGTTAGAGATAGCCGCGTCGCTTGGATCGGATATACCGTTCTTTTTGTACGAGGACAGAGCGATGATCGGACGCGGTACGGGTGAGATGATGACTCCGTGCGCTTCCGTAAAAACGGATATGTACGGATTGTTCGTTATGAGCGGACATAAGGCATCGACGGGATCTATGTACGCTTCTCTTGATGCTAAAAAATCCGAAATGCAGCTTTTGGGGTGCGTTTCAAGCTCGGATAATATCGTTCGCGCACTTGAAAACGGAAGCGTTGATGCTATTTTGGAGGAGATAAAAAATGATTTCGAGCTTTGCAGTGACGGATTTTTGGAAATGAAAAATAAGCTCGAAGCTCTTGGCGCGGAAAAAGCGTTTCTTTGCGGAAGCGGGCCTACCGTCTGCGGTATATTCTCAGAAAAAGAAAAAGCCCAAAAAGCGGCTTTTGGGTTAGGTGTAAAAACATTTTTAGCTAAAATAGAATAAAATACGGAGCCGCGACGCGGCTCCGTATTTTCTATTATTTCTCTCTGAAAACGAGCATTTTTTTGATGACCTCTTTTTTGATCTCGGCTACCTTTCTGTTTCTTATATCAAGATAGGCAAGACCGTCGCGAAGTCCGCTTTCCATTGCGCGGTTGCCCGCAAGACAGAGGTCGGTGAAGATGTTTACCTTGCTTATTCCGTTTGCTATGGAGTTACGGAAATCGTCGTCGGTAAGGCCCGAGCCGCCGTGAAGCACGAGAGGTGTGGGCAGAGCCGCATGGATCTCCGCAAGACGTTTGAGGTCGAGCTTGGGCTTGCTCTTGTATGCGCCGTGAGCTGTTCCGATAGAGACCGCGAGGGCATCGACGCCCGTGGAGTTAACGTAATCGAGAGCTTCCTCGACCTTTGTGTACATATCCTCGGCGGCGTTGTCGCCCGCGTCTGCCTGACCGACGTGACCGATCTCGCCCTCTACGCTTGCGCCAAAGCTGTGAGCTATGCGGACTATCTCGGCGGTGTCTTTTTTGTTCTGCTCGTAGTCGCCTGCCGAGCCGTCGAACATTATGCTGGAAAATCCAAGCTTCAAAGCCTGCATACAACGGTCAAAGGTAAGACCGTGGTCGTAATGTACTACGACCGGTACCTTTGCGCGCTTTGCCGCCTCTATGATGGAAGGACCGATGAGGTCAAGCTCTCCCACGGGAAGGAGTACCTCTGCCGTTCCTATTATGACGGGATAGTTAAGCTCCTCTGCGGCTGAGATGACCGCTTCGAGCATATCGGTGTCGGTGGTGTTGAAAAGTCCTACTCCGTATTTGTTTTTCTGTGCGTCCTTTAAGACTTCGTTAAGTGTTACAAGCATTTTCGTATATCCTTTCCTTTATCAGAGTTTAAGACGCTCACAGGTATCCATGAGCTGTAAAATATAATCCTTCGATCTCATTCCGCTTACGGAATCCTCAGCCGCTAAATTGCAGGTAGCGGCACACGAGGCAAATTCAAGTATCTTTTCGTCGTCGTAGTCGTTATATATGCCGTACAGACAGCCTGCGCAGAACGCGTCTCCCGCACCGACTGTACCTTTTATGTAGCCGGGCTTGTGCTTTACCGACGGAAGTACCGTGAAAGTGCCGTTCTTGTTGTAAATAAATCCTGCCTCCGGGCAATGTATTATTACTCTTTCGCCTACGCCGTAATCCATTATCTGCTCCATAGTTTTTCTTATATTTTCAACTATGAGCTTACCGTTTTCGTCACGCGGAGCGAGTCCCGAAACACCGCAGCATTCTATCTCGTTCATTATGGCGTTATCGGTGTAACGAAGCGAGGGAATGACCTTGCTTGCGAAATCTCCGCTCGAATCGCTTACAACGTCTATCGAGGTGCGTATTCCCGCTTCCTGAACGCTTTTCAGGAAACGTGCCATCACCGTTCCGTATTCGGGATCGGGAGCATCAAATGCGTCGAGCAGAAGAACGTATCCTATGTGGAGCATACGGCAGTCGAGAGAGGCTGCGTTTACGTGCTCGGGAGAGAATTCGGCGTTTGCGCCGCGGTGGTGGAAGAATGTACGCTCTCCCGTGCTCTTTACGCTCATAACGTCACTGAATCCGGTTGAAAGCGAGCTTGAAACCGAAACACCGCTTACGTCTATTCCGTTTCTTTGAAGCTCCATTATGACGTATTTTCCGCTTTCGTCATCTCCGATACGTCCAAGTGCGCTCAGAGGAAGCGAGGGATCTATTTTAGCGAGGTCTATACCGACGTTTGGAACGCATCCTCCGACGGCTCTCGATATTGAGTATATGTTCGAAAGCATACCCTTTTGAGGATACGCGTCGATAAGCTTTACGGAGTCCGTGAGCAGGTTTCCCGCGACCGTTATTCCGTGGCGCTCGCCCATGATAAGGTTCTCGACGGTCACGCCGAACACCTTTGCGAGTCTGAGGAGCTGTGTTATCTCGGGATAACCCGCGCCTCTTTCCCATTTGCTTACGGTCTTATTGCTGACGAACAGCTTTTCCGCAAGCTCTTTTTGAGTAAGTCCGGCTTTTGCCCTGAGTCTTGCTATGTTTTTATCAAGGTTTATGTTGTTTTCAGACATTTCGCATTACCTGCCTTTGTCATAATTGTGTTACCGATTAAATTATAAACCCAAAGTCACGATATGTCAACCTACTTATCGTTTACCGATTTGGGGGTGTACGCGCGTAAATAATCTACTGTTGGTAGAATGTTTTGCGAAGTTAAGGAGAAAAAAGTTTTGTCTTGACTTTTTATAATAAGTATATTATAATATATTTTGGGAGTACGGATATGGAGGATGCGGATATGAGCGAGAGCTTTACTTTCGGTATAGCGGAACTTAAGATCGAGGTCGAATGCAGATACGATTACATTGTGAAGCAATGCCGTGATTATATGGTAACTGACGGGAATAACGTTGATATGAAGGTGTTCGCTACCGATGAAGCTATCGAAAACGAGCATAAGCTTACTCCGCAGATGCCGAAGGGCTATATAGAGTCTATATGCGTTTACAGAGAGATAGCGGAGCGTTTACCGAGATACGGCGCGGCTGTCTTTCACGGCGCGGCGATCTCATACGGAGATAAAGCCTATATATTTACCGCTCCGAGCGGTACGGGAAAATCAACGCATATAAAGCTTTGGAAAAAGTATCTCGGAGATAGCGTGGATATAGTAAACGGTGATAAACCCATCATAAAGAAAGCGGACTCGGATATGCTTGTCTGCTCAACGCCTTGGGCAGGTAAAGAAAACTGGCAAAAGAACAGGATAGTGCCGATAGGCGCTGTATGTATCCTTAAACGCGGAAAGGTCAACCGTATAAGAAAAGCAGAGCCGTCTGACGTGCTCGACGTACTGCTTGGGCAGATATATATGCCGAAGGACGGGGAGTGCGCGCTCCTTTCACTTGAAATACTCGATACGCTCTGCGAAAAAGTTCCTGTTTACGTACTCGAATGCGACATATCCGAGGAGGCGGTAAAAGCCTCGTTTACGGCTATGACGGGAGAAGATTATCCCGAAAAACAGACATAAAATAAAAATCCGAAAGGTTGGAAGATATTATGAAGATCAAAAAAGGTTTTGTTATGCGTAAGGTGGCGGGAAGCGCCGTCGTTATCGCTACGGGTGAGGCGAGCAAATCGTTTCACGGTATGGTCAGACTCAACGCGACCGGTGCCGATATATGGCAGGGCGTTGCGGACGGTCTTGACGAGAACGCGATAACCGATCGTCTTATGGAGAGTTATGAGGTCGATAGAGAAAAGGCTTATGAGGACGTCGTGACGACCGTAAACAAAATGAAGGAAGCGGGATTTATAGAGGAATGAACGGAAGCGAAAGCGCTCTGCACATAGAGGACGTGCTTGAAAAGGACGGAGTGTACGTAAGCACTACGGTTGGGAAAAGTATGTATCCGCTTTTCAAGAACCGTCGTGATACGGTCATAATAACCGCGACTAACGGAAAACGTCTGAAAAAGTACGATATTCCGCTTTACAGACGCGGCAGCGACTACGTTTTGCACCGTATAGTCAAGGTGCTTGACGATTCCTACGTTATTCTCGGAGACAACTGCGAACGCAAGGAATACGGTATAACCGATAAGCAGATAATAGGCTACGTTACGGGAATGTACAGACGTAATAAATACGTCAGTCCCGACGGTAAGCTTTATCGCGCTTACGTTGTTTTCTGGTGCTCGATATATCCTGTCAGACGTTTGTTTATGATAGTGAAAAGAAAGACCTTGGGACTTATGCGCAGGGTCTATCGCTTGTTCTTTAAAAGACGGAGGAACGACAAGTGAGCGGTAAAAAACGCTTGGTCAGCTACGGAAACGAAGCTGTTGCGCTCTATCTTATGCATTTGATCTCCTGCGCGTTGAAGGGCGTGAAGGCTGATGAAAAGCCGAGTGACGTCGATTTTGACGAGCTTTTTTCGCTTGCCTGTAAAAACTCGGTAGAAGCCGCCGCGGCTTACGGTATGGATACACTTGATAATAAACCGCCGTCCGAGCTTTACGACAAGTGGATGCACAGGCTTGACCTTTCGGTATATCACGAAATGGGCTTTGCGGAGGAGAGAGAGCTTTTATTCTCGCGTCTTTCAGAGCTCAAAATATCGCATATGCCGTTAAAGGGACTTCGCTTTGCCGAGCTTTATCCTATGCCCGGAATGAGGTTTATGTCCGATATGGACGTACTTTTCGGATATACCGAGGAAAAAAGTGACGGTAAATACGGCTTTGCCGGCAAGGACGCGGAGCAACGCGCGGAGCTTTCCGAAAAGGCAAAGGACGCAGCCGACGCGTTGATGAAGGATATGGGTTATGCCTTCAATGAGGGCGACGAGACAGAACTCTCATACGTTAAAAAGCCGTACTACCATATAGAGATGCACCGTCTGATAACTAATGAGGAGACTCATTTTGATTATTACGACGACCCGTTTTTGATGGCGAAAAGATCGGCGGACTTCCCGTATAGATTTGAGTTCGCGCCTGAGGACGAGTACGTTTATTACATAGCGCACACCTATAAGCATTTCGTTGGAGGCGGTTGTGGGGTTCGTTGTCTTGCCGATATATACGTTTTCCTTGAACGTCACGGAGCGGAGATGGACAGAGCCTACGTTGACGGAGAGCTTAAAAAGCTTGGAGCCTTCGAGCTTGCCAAAAGCCTTGAAGCTCTTGCTTACGCTTTGTTTTCCGAAAACGGAGCACTTGGGGATTCCGACAAAGAGCTTCTTTTAAGATTGCTTTACAGCGGTACGTACGGAAACGCGTTCGTTCGTATCGATAACAAAATAGAGAAGAAGATAAACAGAGAGGGCGTTTCTCCCGCAAGGGCAAGAGCGGGATATATTTTCAGACGTATATTCCCAAGCTTTGAGGAGATAAAGGATTATCGCCCGCTGGTCTATAAATTTAAGATACTTTACCCGTTCTACGTAATATTCAGGCTGATAGTAAAGCCGTTTGCGTCGTTTAAGTTCATAAAAGAAGAGCTTAAAATAGTTTTCCGCAAAAAGGAGAAAAAGAAATGAAAAAGCTGAATTACCGTCAGGTGCATCTTGATTTCCATACCTCTCCCGCGATTCCCGGGATAGGGTCGCGTTTTTCGAAAGAGCAGTTTGCCAAGGCTCTCAGACTCGGTCACGTGGACTCGATAACGCTTTTCTCAAAATGTCATCACGGTTACGCTTATCACCCGTCTGATGCAAATATAATGCATCCGGGACTTGATTTTGACCTTCTTAAAGAGCAGCTTGATGTCTGTAAAGAGGTTGGTGTGAACGCTCCAGTGTATCTTTCGGCGGGACTTGACGAAAAGGAAGCGAGCGTTCATCCCGAATGGCTCAACGTTCCGTCACCCGGAGCGGGTCCCGATTTCGTCAACAGAGCGTATTATAAGCTTTTCTGTTACAATACGCCGTATCTTGATAAGCTTGCCGCACAGGTCGAGGAGGTCATGATACGGTATAACCCCGTCGGAATATTCCTTGATATTTCAGCTGAGCGTACGTGTTACTGCACAAGCTGTATCGCCTCTATGCGTGAAAAAGGGCTTGATCCTAAAAACCCCGAGGACGTTAAAAAGCACGGTAAGGACGTTTACGCAGCGTACTGTCGCAGAATGGAGGAGGTCATACATAAGCATAACCCGGAGGCGACGATATTTCATAACGCAGGCAACATAGACCGCGGTAGGCGTGACGTAGCGGATTTTGATACTCATTTTGAGCTTGAATCGCTTCCTACGGGCGGTTGGGGGTACGATCATTTTCCGATGAGTGCCGCTTACGTTAAAAATCTCGGCAAGGAATACCTCGGAATGACCGGAAAATTTCATACCTCGTGGGGAGAGTTTGGAGGATTTAAGCATCCGAACGCGCTTCGTTACGAGGCGGCTCTCAGTATATCTCTGGGTGCTAAATGCTCGATAGGCGATCAGCTTCACCCCACGGGTGAGATGAACCTCGCTACCTACGGTCTTATCGGAAAAGCGTATGCCGAGGTGGAGAAAAAAGAGGAATGGTGCCGTGACGCTAAGGGGATAGCCGATATAGCGATACTGTCAGCGGTCGCGGTAAACGGAAAAACGCAGCAGTATGAGCTTGCGGACAGAGGCGCAAGCCGTATGCTTCTTGAAGGCAAGTACCTGTTCGATATAATCGACCTCGATACTTCGTTTGACGGCTATAAGCTGGTCGTTATTCCCGATTGCGTAAAGACCGACTGCGATCTCGCAAGACGTATTGAAAAATACGTTTCGGATGGCGGAAAAATATTGGTCAGCGGTTCGTCCTGCCTTGATAGGAAAAACGGTGATTTCGCGGTAGAGCTTGGAGTAAGCTATGACGGCGAATGTGAGTATAAGCCGACTTATATGGTACCCGCGGAGCAGACTGAGATGATAAACGGTATCACCTCTTACGTTATGTATTCCGATTCGTTGAAGATAACCCCGAAGTCGGGAAGTGAGGTATTTGCGTACAGAGCCGATCCGTATTTTAACCGTACTCCCGAGCATTTCTCGTCTCATAAGCATACTCCCGATAAGCCTGATGACCGTCATACGGGAGCTGTTTATAACGGGAATACGGCGTATATAGCGTGGAATATATTCGGTGAATACGCGACAATCGGTAGTCTTTGCTTAAAAGAACTGGTACACAACGCCATCGAAAGGCTTATAGGAAACGAAAAGACCGTTACAGTCAGCGGTATTCCGGATCGCGGAGTGGTAACCCTTACCTCTCAGGCTGAAAAGGATCGCCTCGTGGCTCATATGCTTTTTGCCCATACCTGCATACGTGGTGAGAAAACAGAAGTAATAGAGGACACTGTTCCGCTCTACAATATAAAAATGGAGATAAAAAGCGAAAGAAAACCTGCTTCCGTGCGCATAGTCCCTGAAAGCAAGCCGATAGATTTCGTTTATGATAACGGAAAAATATTTTTCACCGTACCTGAAATGGAGATACACGCTATGGTAGAGATAGCGTATTAAATAAAAATAACCGTTTCGCTTTAAGCGAAACGGTTATTTTTTTATATTCCAGCTGCGTCGCAGACCTCTGAATACATATAAAGAGAGCCGAGGCATACGAGAGCCTTATTGTGTTTTTTACTGTCCTCGAACGCGGTCTTGTAACCGTTTTCAACTGTTCCGCAGTCAATGGCGTTTGCGCCGTAGATTCGGTATATTTCCGAAAGCTCCTTCGAGGAAAGGGAGCGTGGGGTGTTCGGGGTCACGGTATATACATTATCGGCAAACGGGGCGAGCTTTTTCGCCATTTCCGAATAGTCCTTGTCGGACATAACTCCCGTAAGAATGTTTATTTTTTCGTTTCCGAAATAGTAAGAAAGCGTTTTTACCGCCGCGTCTATTCCCTCGGGGTTATGTGAACCGTCGTAAAGCACGAGAGGCGAAGCGCAGAGCTTTTCGAATCTTGCCTGCCAACGGACGTTTTGAAGTCCGTTTCTTAACGCTTTGTCGCTTATATCGAACCCGCAGTCTCTCAAAATATCTATTATTTTAAGAACTCTCGCCGCGTTTTCGGTCTGGTAAAGTCCGAGAAGCGGTATTTTTACGCTTTTGTGAGAGCCAAGAGTTATGACAGAGCCGTCGAGATCGGCTTTTTCGACTATTATCTCGCTCTTGTCGCAGAAGTATATGGGAGATCCGTTTTCTATTGCTTTTTTCTTTATTATCTTAGCGACCGAGCCTTCGTCCTTGTCTCCGTATAGAACGGGGCAGGACGGCTTTATTATTCCCGCCTTTTCCTCGGCAATTTTTTCGACTGTGTCGCCGAGTATAGCGGTATGGTCGAGCGAAACGCCCGTTATAACGGACAAAACGGGGTCTTTTATAACGTTAGTTGAATCAAGTCTGCCGCCCATTCCGACTTCGAGTACTATTATTTCACACTTTTCCCACTTGAAAATAAGGAACGCTATGGCGCTCAGTAGTTCAAACTCGGTGGGGTATTCGGACATCTGTTCAGCGTGCTTTTTTACTTCTTCCGTGGCGCGGGACAGCGTTTCATCTGAAACCGGAACGCCGCTTATCTGTATTCTTTCGTTAAAAAATCTGATATAGGGGGATATGAAAAGACCTGTTTTGTAGCCCGCGTGACGTAGTATGCTCTCGGTCATTGCGCAGGTAGAGCCTTTTCCGTTAGTTCCCGTAACGTGTATGAATTTAAGTCCATTTTGAGGGTTGCCCAGTTTTTCGCAAAGCTCGGTTATTCGGGTGAGACCCGGCTTGGATTTTTGCCAGCCTATCGAGTGGATATACTCTATTGCTTCTTTTGCGTTCATTTTGCTTTTTTCACTCCAAGGGTCTTTCTTATTGTTTGTATGAGCAGGATAACGAGTACGCTGGTTATCACCGCGCGGAATATGCACGATGCCGCTCTCGGCGGAACCATTAGATAGAGAGCCTTTACGGGATATCCAACTATTTTTGCGTCAAGATAGAGCACGGCTGTGTTCAGTACCGTGAGCAGTATCTCGCCTATAACTACGATACCGACGGTTACGGGTGCGTTTAAGCGTCTGCGGAGCAGGTAAGCCGAAGCACCTACGAAAAGACCTTGCATAGCCGCGGGCATTATCCAGAGAGGTGCCGTCGGCGCAAGTCCGTACAAAAGCTGCTCTATAAATCCGCCGCCAAGTCCGACGGCAAAGCCGTCGAGAGGACCGAACAGTATTCCCGCTATAATTACGGGAAGCGACGAAAGAGATATTTGAGTAACGTTCGGGATCTTTATGGTCAGAAATGACGAGAATATAGCATACATCGCTATAAGAACCGCGTTAGTTGTCAGTCTGATCACCATTTTGTTGCGTTTTGACATAAAAATATACCTCCGTTTCCTCGCATTAACATTCTGTTGAGGAAACAGAGGTATTATCTTCGTTCTCTGTTTTCGTTGCAGATGAAAGCGGGATGCAGAAACGAAACCGCAAGACCGTATCAAAGGTCTTTTCGTCCGGCGGACAACTCCCCGTCCCGCCAACACTTTACGCTTCGTTTCTTACTCTTTTTTTACCATTATAACCGTATTTATGCCTTTTGTCAAGCCAATAACGCAAATTTTACGCGTCAGGCTCAGATTTTTTTTCTTCTTCCTTACGGGAGAAGATGTTTGGCGTTTTTACCGCGTCAAACAGCTTGCTTACACCGATAAGCGATGCCGTGTCGTTTTCGTTAACCGTTATTCCGCTGAGCGCTCGCTTTGGTACCATTATTTTTGTAAATCCGAGACGCTTTGCTTCGTTTATTCTAAGCTCCGTTACTGGTACCGAACGGCACTCTCCCGAAAGACCTATCTCTCCTATGGCGATAAAATCATCGGGCAGGCTTCTGTCAAGTATTCCCGAGATAAGCGCAAGGCATATCGCGAGGTCCGAGGCAGGCTCGTTGAGATAGAGACCGCCTGTTACGTTTATATATACGTCGTGCTGAGAAAAATGCAGTCCGAGACGCTTTTCAAGCACCGCAAGCAAAAGACAAACGCGGTTGTAGTCAACTCCATCCGACGCTCTTTTCGGAGAGGGGTAAACGGTGGGGGTCACCAATGCCTGTATCTCGGTTATTATCGGGCGCGTTCCCTCCATTACGCAGACAGCACAGCTTCCCGAAACGTTCTTCGGGCGTTCGCTCAGAAGTGCCTCCGAGGGGTTGGGGACTTGCTTTAAGCCCTTGCCCGTCATTTCAAAAACGCCTATCTCGTTAGTTGAACCGAAACGGTTTTTGACAGCTCTTATTATTCTGTACGCGTGCTGCTTTTCGCCCTCAAAGTAGAGAACTGCATCGACCATGTGTTCAAGCACCTTTGGGCCTGCTATACCGCCCTCTTTGTTGACGTGACCGACAAGTATTACGGAAAATCCGTCACTCTTTGCCTTATTTATAAAGAGCATAGAGGATTCTCTTACCTGAGTCACGCTTCCCGGAGACGACTGTGAAAGATCGGAATATACGGTCTGGATCGAGTCTATTATGACGAGTGAGGGTTGAAGCTCATCTATTTCTGCCAATATGTTTGCTGCGTTTGTTTCGTTTAACACGTACAGCTCGCTTGCCGAAACACCGAGGCGTTTTGCTCTGAGTTTAAGCTGAGAACCCGATTCCTCTCCCGAAACGTAGAGAACGGTCTCTTGATTCGCTACCGTTCCGCAAAGCTGCATAAGAAGCGTTGATTTACCTATTCCCGGCTCGCCCGAAATAAGCACGGCAGACCCGCTTACAAGTCCTCCGCCGAGCACTCTGTCGAACTCGCTCATACCGCTTCCTACGCGTATGTATTCGGGTGTTTCGAGCGTTTCGAGCTTCGCCGAGCGTTTTCTTAGCATATCGTAAGTGGGGGAGAGCTTTACTGCGCTTTCCTTTGGCTGAATACACTCTGTAAACGTATTAAATTCACCGCACGAGGGACATTTTCCGTACCATTTTGCGTTCTTATATCCGCATTCCGAGCATATATACGTCGTTTTGTCAGCTTTCAATTTTTTCGTTCCTTTCGTTTAAAGGTTAATTTCCGTAATTTTCATTTATTCCTGAGAGTATGCAGAGCGCGAGCATTTTTCTGTATCCGTCATTATTAAGCAGGGCGCATTCCTCTGTGTTTGACAGAAATCCGCATTCGATAAGCACGGACGGTGTTACCGCTCTGTGCAGAAGGTATATTGATGAATCAGCCTGCTTGGGCTTTCTGTGGTTTGAGGGCTGTAAAAGTGCCGTCACCGAGTCCTGTATGCCCTTTGCCGTATTGCGCGCAAGCTCGTTTTCGCAGTAATAAGCTTGAAGCCCTTTACAGCTTTCCGACGGGAATTTATTGCAATGCACGCTGATCATCAGTCCATCCGGATAACGTGACGCTATCGTCAGACGTTGCTTTAAATCACGAGCTTTCGCGCTGCCGATATTATCCTCAGTGGTGAGCATAGTATCGTTCGTTCTCGTCATAACGACGTTATAGCCCGATATTTTCATAAGCTCGCAAAGGACGTTTGAGATTTCAAGATTCAGGTCTTTTTCGAGCGTTCCGTCGATCCCTACCGCTCCTCCGTCCTTGC
>JAZOVD010000004.1:0-6330 GCA_045658525.1 Eubacteriales bacterium | reverse complement strand
CAAGCTTATGGGAACTACCCACGTTATCCGCGGAGAGGAATGGCTCCCCTCACTTCCCAAGCACATACAGCTCTTTAAATATCTCGGGTTTAAGCTCCCCAAGTATATGCACATAGCGCAGATAATGAAGCTCGAAAACGGCGCGAAAAAGAAGCTTTCCAAGCGTGATATGGGCGCCAATATGAACGATTATAAGCGTATGGGCTACGCTCCCGACTGCGTTATGGAGTACGTTATGACGCTCCTTAACTCAAACTACGAGGAGTGGCACATGCAGAACCCCGACAAAAAGTACACGGATTTCCCCTTCTCCATAAAGAAGATGAGCACCTCGGGTTGTCTTTTCGATTTTGCTAAGCTCGGAGACGTTTCCAAAAACGTTCTCTGCAAGTACACGGCACAGCAGATATACGACGGCGTGACCGAGTGGGCAAGCGAGTTCGATACGGAGTTTGCAACACTTCTTAAACGTGACCCCGAATACGCCAAAGCGGTATTCGCTATCGGCAGAGGCGGCAAAAAGCCGAGAAAGGATTTCGGAGCTTGGGGCGAGGTCAAGGCTTATATGGGCTTCTTCTACGATGAGCTTTTCGAGGTTACCGAAACGCTCCCCGAAGGCACAGACCTTTCCGACGTTGAAAGGATACTCTGCGACTTTGCGGGTGTATATAACGAAAACGATACTCAGGACGTATGGTTTGAAAAGATCAAGCAGATAGGCGCAGAGCTCGGTTATGCCGCGGATATGAAAGCCTACAAGGCTGACCCCGAAGCGTTCAAGGGAAGCGTTGCGGACGTTTCATCATTTATACGTCTTGCCGTAACGGGAAGACTCAACTCCCCCGATATGTATGAGGTAATGCGCGTTCTCGGAGAGACGAGAGTAAAAACGAGACTTCTTGCTTACGCGGGCAGTATTTCAAGGTAAATCAAAATCTATATTAAGGATAGGAACAAAAAAATGGAAGAGATCAGCTCCAATTTTATACACGAGATAATAGACGCAGACCTTGCGGAACATCCAGAAAAGAAGGTTCACACGCGTTTTCCCCCCGAGCCTAACGGTTATCTGCACATAGGATCAGCAAAGGCTATATGGATAAACTACACTACGGCTAAGAAGTACGGCGGCCCGTTCAATCTCCGTTACGACGACACCAACCCCACCAAAGAGGACACCGAGTACGTTGATTCCATCTACGAGGATCTTCTGTGGCTGGGCGCTACGCCGAGCGGCGGAGTTTTCTACGGATCGGACTACTTTGACAAGTGCTACGAGTTCGCTATAAAGCTCATAAAGGACGGCAAAGCTTACGTCTGTGACCTTTCCGCCGACGAGCTTCGCGAGTACCGTGGAACTCTTACCGAGCCGGGTAAGGAAAGCCCGTACAGAAACAGAAGCATCGAGGAGAACCTCGACCTCTTTGAGAGAATGAAGAACGGCGAGTTCCCCGACGGCTCAAAGACGCTCCGCGCGAAGATAGATATGGCTTCGCCTAACATCAATATGCGTGACCCCGCTATATACAGAATAGTCCGCGCTCACCATCACCGTCAGGGCGACAAGTGGTGCATCTATCCTCTTTACGACTACGCGCACCCCATTCAGGACGCTCTTGAAGGCATAACCTTCTCGCTCTGCTCTCTTGAATTTGAGAACCACCGTCCGCTTTACGACTGGGTCGTAAACAACATCGGCTTTGAGTCCAAGCCTCAGCAGAGAGAGTTCGCGCGTCTTAACGTGACCTACACCGTAATGAGCAAGCGTTATCTCCGCAAGCTCGTTGAAACCGGACTTGTTGACGGTTGGGACGACCCCCGTATGCCCACTCTTTGCGGACTTCGCAGAAGAGGTTATACTCCCGCTTCCATATTTGAGTTTATACGCCGCACGGGCGTTGCTAAGGGCAACAGCCTTGTTGCGATAGAACAGCTTGAATCCTGCATAAGAGACGAGCTCAACACGGTAGCCGACAGACGTATAGCTGTTCTCGATCCGCTTAAAGTAGTTATCACCAACTACCCCGAGGACAAGGTCGAATACTTTGACGTGACCAACAATCCTCAGAACCCCGATGCGGGAACGAGAAAGGTCGCCTTTACACGCGAGCTTTTCGTTGACCGCGAGGACTTTATGGAAGAACCCGTACCGAAGTTCTTCCGTCTCAGACCCGACGGTGAGGTCCGTCTCATGGGCGCGTATATAATCAAGTGCAACGAGATAGTCAAGGACGAAAACGGCAAGGTAGTCGAGCTTCGCTGCACCGCAGACCTCGAAAGCGGAAACGGCAACCCCGTTGACGGCAGAAAGATAAAGGGTACTATCCATTGGCTCTCCGAAAAGAACGCCAAGAGATGTACAGTAAAGCTTTACGATAAGCTCTTCACCATCGAAAACACGGGCGATATTCCCGAGGACAAGACCTACGACGACTATCTTAACCCCACCTCTGTAACAACGCTTGAAAACTGTCTTATAGAGACCTGCCTTGATGAGGCAAAGGCGGGCGACAAGTTCCAGTTCGTCCGCACAGGTTACTTCTGCAAGGACACCAAGTACGAAAACACCTTCAACAGAATAGTTACCTTAAAGGACAGCTCCGGCAAGAAGGTCTGATAAATAAAAATGCACCGCGCATCGTAATGATGCGCGGATTTTTTATCCCAAAATTTTAAAAAAGCTCTTGAAAAATCCTGAAAAGTATGATATAGTGTATAATGGGTGAATTTGGATTTCAAAAAACCTATACAGTTTGAAAAGGAGTATATTTTATGTTATCAGGAAGTGAAATCTTACAACTCGTACAAAGCCTTATATGGTTGCTCGCAGGCGTTGGAGTATTCATCGTCGGAATGAACTTTATGGGTGATGCTCTTGAAAAAAGCGCGGGCAGCGGAATGAAAAAGCTGCTTGAAAAAATCAGCAACAACCGTTTTTCGGGCGTTGGTATAGGCGCAGGCGTTACGGCTATCATACAAAGCTCGTCCGCTACCTCGGTTATGGTCATAGGCTTGGTAAACGCAGGCGTTATGACGCTTATGCAGGCAACGCCTATAATTATGGGCGCGAACATCGGTACGACTATCACGGGAGTGCTCGTTGCGCTGAAAAACGACTATTTCAATATGCTTATGTATCTTCTTGCTTTTGCGGGAGTTATGATGGGCTTCTTGAAAAACGAAAAGGCAAAGCTCGCAGGACTTCTTTGCTCAGGTCTTGGACTGATATTCGTCGGACTTAACGTAATGAGCAGCGAGGCTGCGTTTGGAAATCCGCTTGTCGAGAGACTTTTTACCAATATCTTTAAAACGATTGATTTTCCGTTGCTTTTGATTTTGGTCGGTGTAATCTTTACCGCACTTATTCAAAGCTCTTCTGCATCTACGGGTGTCGTTATTACGATGGTCGGTACAGGCGTTCTCCCACTTGATCTTGCTCTGTTCATCATCTTGGGTGCAAATATCGGTACTTGCGTCACAGCTCTCCTTGCCTCCGTCGGCGCGAACGCAAATTCAAAGCGCGTTGCATTGATACACTTTACGTTTAACGTTATCGGAAGCGTGATGTTCGCGGCTCTCATCTGGATATTCAAGGAGCCTGCCGTAAATCTCCTCGTTTCCATATTCCCGGGAAATGACCCTATGTCGCTTCAAATGCGTGTATCCGTTTTCCACGTTATATTTAACGTTACTACGACTGCTATACTCCTTCCGTTTACGAAGCATCTCGTTAAGTATTCCTGCCTCGTTATTAAGGACAAGAAAACTGACGAGGAAGTACATTCCCTCAAATACGTTGACGAAAGACTTCTTACAACACCTTCCATTGCTCTTATGCAGGTCAAAAAGGAAATGGAATATATGCTTAGCCTTGTAGAAAGAAACATGAATCTTTCCTTTGAGGCAATGGAAAACGGCACGCTTGACGGCGGTGACGAGGTCAGAAGCAACGAAGCCATTATAGACTTCACCAACGGCGCGCTGACAAAGTTCTTGATCAAGCTTTCGGCAAACGCCTCTCAAAGCGACGAGGTCGTAATAGGCTCATATTTCCACGTGCTTAACGACGTTGAACGTATAGGCGACCACGCAGAGAATTTCTACGAAATAGGCGAGGAGATGCTTGGCAAGAAGTTAGAGTTCTCCGAAAAGGCGCGTAGCGATATTAAGAAAATGCGCGATATTATTATGCAGATGCTCGTCATTTCCAAGGACGCGTTTGAAAATCTCAATAAGGAACGTCTTCCCGAGCTTATCGTTTTGGAAAACGAGGCTGACGGAATGAAGAAAGAGCTTACCGCAAGCCACTTCTCACGCCTCGCTGAGGGAAATTGCAGTATGGAAGTAAGCCCGTATTACTCCTCTGCTATATCAGGACTTGAACGTGTAGCCGACCACCTCGTTAACGTCGGTTACAGTATAGTTAACCCTATCGGCTCGGAAAAAGAAAACTAAGACTACGTAAAAAAACGCACCCTCACGGGTGCGTTTTTTATTCCGTTACTCAACGTCATCTAAAACAAAATCTTCTCTTGCGTCGGCGCGGTAGGTATCGACCGTAACGTCATCAAGCGTAAGACCCTTTATATGTCTGAAATATATCCCCTTTGCGGGCAATATTTTTCCGTAAACATAGACCTCGGGATAATCCTGCGCTTCCTCCGGAACTTCACGCTTATACTCCTGAACACCGCCGTCAAGTGTCAGGTGAACGTTTTTAAGCGTGATGTTTTCAAGCGGACTTTCTTTAAGACCGCAGATATTGGAGGTCATTTGCCAATCGCTATCCTTCGTATTACTTTCTTTTCTGTCATCAAAGCTCTCCGCCACACCGAACCGCCAAGGATATTGATAAAAATCTCCTGCCTTGTAGCTGAAATAGTTCCACGCAACCACCTCATACGGCTCGTAAGGACCTTTGGCTGTGATGTTCTCCAAAAGAACGTTCTTTATCTTACCCACTTCTCTGCCCTCGGGTCCTCTCATTCGCCTACCCACGTGTACAAAGAGCGGAGCGTTTACGTTAGTCATAGTTACGTTTTTGATGGTTATACCGTCGGCTATCGCGCCGTCAACGCTTTCTATGGCTATTCCTGTGATCCTCGTCTCACGAATATCTATGTTTTCCATAGAAATATCATAGAAGCCGCCGTTCGTTTCAGTACCGAACTTGATTGCGTTGCAACGGCTTTTCAAACGGCAGTTCCAGACCTTTATATCACGGCAAAAATCGATACGGTTGAGAGTATAAGAGGATTTGAAAACGATAGCGTCGTCACCCGCCTCTATGTCACAGTCGTATATCCTTACGTTTTTACTGTTGTCGGGAGATATGCCGTCGATATAAACGTACATCTTTATGCCGTGAATATCAACGTTTTCACAGCCCGCAAAATATATAGCGAGGTCTGTAACGTTGTTTACGTCGAGATCGGATATAACAATATTTTTGCACTCTTTAAGGGCGATAAACTTGGGGCCTCTGAAATTTATCGCTCTGCCGCGAACACCGTCCTCGTCCCAGACGGAACGCATATCTATCCTTGCCTTACCGGTTATCGAAATGTTGTCAACGTTTCTTCCGACAAACATAGAAAGGTCAAAATATGTATGAGACGCGTCCTGATAGATGGGATAATCTATCTTTTCCTGCTGCGCGTAATCGTAGAAATCAAGCGCGCCGAGAATCACCGCACCGCTTTCAAAGACGATATGTACGTTATCTTTGAGAAACACCGTTGCTAAAACGTATTCCCCAACAGGAAAATACACCTTTCCGCCGCCAGCCGCCGAGCAAGCGTCAACTGCCGTTTGAACAGCCTTACTGTCAATAGTAATTCCATCAGCTTTAGCTCCGAAATCCAAAACGTTAAATATTTGTTCTTTCATAACTGTCTCCAATGACTTATTTGATTTTATTTTAGCATATAAAAATGATAATGTCAATTATTTCAATGAAATATGTCATCAAAACGCCGGAATATGCGCCTATGGCGATTACATACCAAGCCTGCGGCTTGAATAAAAAAGATATTTTTGCTTTTTAACCGATGGATTTGAACCCTTGCGTTCTTAATCACGCCGAAGGCGTGTATGAAATCAATTCAAAGCATTGAATGGAATCCGTCGCAAGACGGTATGGAATCAAGCCGCAAAAAATGCACCTTCGGTGATGCCATACACCCACAGTGATTACATACACGCTAACGCGTGATTACATACCAAGCCTGCGGCTTGAATAAAAAAGATATTTGGGCTTTTTAACCGATGGATTTGAACCCTTGCGTTCCTAATCACGCCGAAGGCGTGTATGAAATCAATCCAAAGCAT
>JAZOVD010000003.1:0-13445 GCA_045658525.1 Eubacteriales bacterium | reverse complement strand
CCTGCGCCGCTTTCTCCGCTGAGACCTATAACTTCCTCTAAGGTGTCGTAAGGCTTGCCCGTAACGGAAAGAAGCGTGTCGCCGGGACGGAGAAGTCCGAAAAGTCCGATGGTGAGTGCCTGAGTGCCGTTAACTATCGTGTGACGCACAAGCGCTGCTTCCTTTCCGAATACCTGCGCGAATATCCTTTCGGTAACGGCGCGGCCCGGGTCGTCGTAGCCGTAGCCCGTTGACGCAGCGAAATGTGTGTCAGAAACACGGTTATCGCGAAACGCTTTCATAACGCGTTCTGTGTTTATCATTGCTATGCGGTCAATCTCCGCGTATGTACTCGCAAGAGCCTCGTCGGCTTCCTTGCAGAGCTGTAATGTTTTTTCGGAAAATCCGGTCATTTTAATCTCCAATCTGTTGTGTTTTTGTAGATCCCAAGGCTACGCCTTGCCCTGCGGGTTCGATTACGAGCCGCTTAGTCATTCTGAGCGAAGGACAATGTCCGTAGTCGAAATTTTGGCTTGCCAAAATCGCCATAGGCGGAATCTTGGCGGCTCTCCACTCAGGATGACACCGAGACTTAATACGTTATAACGCCGTTGTTTATATCGGTCAGCATCTTGCAGACCTCTCTGACACGTGTGGAGGAGAGCTTGCCGTAACGTTCAAGCGTTATCATTTTTGAATTAAGCTCGGTCGCGCTTATCACGGAACGGCTTATCTGATGAGTGAATTTAAGAGATGGGTCTGTGTAGATGACCATAGAATGAGCCTTGACGTCACCGAAGCCGTTGTTCTTTGCGTAAAACTCTATAAGGTCGCGCGCGTCCTTCTGCATACGGAAGGGATTTTCAAATTCCGAGCATTTACCTCTGTTTATGTGCTTCCAGTTATCGTTCGGTGGATTTTCAAGGACTCCGCTGCCGTGTATTTGGCACACTATATAAACGCCCGAACGGTTTACCACCGCCGTTCCGATGCTTATCTCCTCTCCGTCCCTGCCCGGAATAGGAAGAGAAAGCGAACGGAAAACTCTGCCGCCTGACATACTTGCTTTTAAAAGCTTTGATGGTAGAGCTGCGTTTATATTTCGCGGATCGCTGAGAACGGCTTCACAGTAACGGCGCGTAAGACGCGGCTCTATAAGCTTGTCCGAGAGAAGAAATACCGCTATAAATATTACGGCGAATAAAATGAATTTCATAAGCATACACTTTCTAAAATGAAATATTGTGGCAATTTGTGTCGAAAGCTTAACTATATAAAGCATTAAAATGTCATTTCATTGTATCTTGTGTCGAAAGTCTTATAAAACAACACGTGCCCGCCGATAAAAACGGCAGGCACTATGTATGTCCTTTATGTTGGACAGAGGTTTTTAGCCGGCGATGTCGTTAAGATAGTTTACTATGTCTCCGACGGTAAGGAACTTACGTATCTCGTCGTCCTTTATCTCTATATCGAACTTCTCCTCGCATACCATTATGAGGTCTGCCAGTTCAAGAGAGTTTATACCGAGATCGTTTACAAGCTCAGATTCGAGTGTTATATCCGCCTCGTTTACCTGAAGCTCCTCTACGAGAATGCTTTTTACCTTATCAAACATAATTAAAATTCCTTTCAGATGTTGATATTTGTGTTTTATTACTTTACAAGGAAACGTTTTATTTTTCTTGTTGTTGTTTTTTCAAATTCTGTTTCTCGGATCTCGATATTCTGTATGTGCTTGAAGGTGGGGAGATTTTTGTTGGTGATTTCTACCGCAGCCTTTACCATATCGAATATCTCTTCCTTGGTCTTGCCCTCGCAAAGCTCGTAGTTGGGGAATATGACCGCGCTTATTACAGGCTCGCCCAAGTCGTTTTTACGTCCGATAACTACGCTCTCAGCAATTATTTCGTTGTGCGCGAGATGCTCTTCGATCTCCTCGGGGAAGATATTCTTTCCGTTAGAGAGAATGATGAGGTTCTTTTTGCGTCCGGTTATATACACGTAACCGTCCTTGTCCATATAACCAAGGTCTCCGGTCCTGAACCAACCGTCCTCGGTGAATACCTCGGCAGTCGCCTCGGGGTTGTTAAGATAACCCATCATAACGTTGTCGCCCTTGACGAGTATCTCACCGGTTTTTTCGTCATCGTTTTTGTCTATCTTTACCTCGCAGTCGAGTACAGCAGGTCCTACCGAGCCGAACTTACGCTTGCCCGTTCTGTTTACCGCGACGAGAGGAGAACATTCGGTTATTCCAAAGCCTTCGAGTATCTCTATACCGAAAGCGTCAAAGTCCTCAATGAGCTTTCTGGAAAGAGGCGCACCGCCGCATACGATGGTATTGAGGTTTCCGCCGAAAGCGTTCTTTATATCCTTGAACAGCTTCGCTCTGAGGTCTATTCCGACCTTACGCAGGGTGTTGCTGAGCTTGATCGCGAACTCAACCTTTTTGCGGATACCCTTCTTGTCTATCTCCTTCCAGATGCGCTTGTACATCGTTTCGACAAAAAGCGGAACGAGGAGAAGAGTTGTTGGCTTGAAGTAATTGAAGTTACGGACGGCGTTCTTTATACTGTCGTTGATATAAGTTGAGCAACCGAGAAGATACATAGCAAGATGCTCGGTCGTCGTTTCGTAAGAATGGTTCATAGGAAGAACCGAAACGAACGTATCGGTCTCCTTGAACGCCATAGCGTCGATGCAGGCGTTTGCCGCAGTTGCGAGGTTTTTATGGCTGAGCATAACACCCTTACTCGTTCCGGTAGTACCGGACGTAAAGAGGAGTGCCGCCATTTTCTCTCTGTCGGGAGTGAAGTCGAGGAAGGTCCTGTTGCCTTCTTCGATCGCCTTGTGTCCGCGCTCTAATATGTCGGAAGCACCAATATAATTTTCCGACGGCATAAGATCGGCGTTTGGAGAGAGCGGAATGAAATATTTTACTGTTTCAAGGAGCTTGGCTATTTCGGGCATACGCTTGTTGAAGCTTTCGGTATATACGATCGCGGCTACCTTTGCGATATTCGCAAAGCCCGCAATCGTCGCATCGTCAAGCTCTTTGTCAAGCGGTACCGCAGCGCCTCCGCCGTTTGCGGCGGCGTAATACACGGGCATATAATACGGGTGTGAGTCACCTATTATAGCGATGTTCTCTCCCATTATACCAAGCGTAGCAAACGCGGTTCCAAACTCGTTTACGACTGTGCGTATCTGGTTGCGGGTGTATGGGACCACGGTGCCGTTTTCCTTGTAGTAGTAATGCGGAAGATCGCCGAAGTCGTTTGCGCCCTGTTCAACAAGCTCTTTAAGATCATTTACTTTTTTGATCTTGTGTTCTGTTGCGTTCTTTTTCATAATAAATCAGTTACCTTTTTGTGTGATCCGTAATCTTTGGATCTGGGTTTTGAAAGCGAATGACAGTCTTATATACTCAAAAGAAAAAGGCATAAAAATCCGCTTCCTCTGCCTGTCATATAAGATTATACAGTTTTTTAGTCCTTTTGTCAAGTAAAATTTAAAAATTACCTACTTGAATATACATTTTTTTGTTATATAATGATATAGTATTGGCAGATATTATACAAAATAACGCGAAAGGCGGAAATTGATGTGCCGAAAAACAAAGGCTTTTTTGATATAGATGAGACGGAATATAAAGATATTCCGGAAGAACCGTTAAAAGAAGAAACGGTTCAGGGCGACGTAGCTGCTAAAAAGCTGATAACTCCCAAAACGATTATAATACTGCTTTCGGCTGTTATGATCGTATCGGCGTTCTTTTTGATACGCTGGCTTTACGATAGATCGGACGAGGATAAAAGCAAATACGTTCCCGACGAATGGCTTCAAATAGATACAGATAAGCGTGAGCCGGAAATATATCTATATACACCCGATTGGGAAACCGATATACACACTCTTCCCGCGTATCAGGCACTTGTTGAGGATATTTATTACAGTCCGGACGGCTGGAATGGTATTGCGGTCAGTAAAGGCAGTTACGTTTCCGTTGGCGGAAAGGGTCTGAAATTTATGGCTGAGTACGTTGAGACTATTATAAGCGGTGATCACGAAAAGCTCAACTCTCTGTTTACGGATGAGTATTTTAAGGATAATAAAAAATACGAGGCGTTTCCGCAGCAGAAGATATTCGACGTCGTTATAACTAAGTACAATTACAGCGCTCCCGAGTATGATTACGGCAGTATAAACGATCTCTATTACATTATTTCCTACCGTATATACCGAAACGACGGACTTTTCAGAGATGATATTGATGACGTTGCCAAGCTTCCTCAGCTTGTCAAGCTGCTTGTTTATCCCGACGGAAGCATAAAAATAGACGACGTAATAGATCTTCCCGGTTATCTTGACAGATTGGGATAAAAAACTGAATAAAGCCTCCGCTACTGACCGATAATCCCGTCAGTAACGGAGGCTTTTTATATGTTTGAGATAAGATTGTTCTTTTTATGCTTTTTAGTTCTTTTTGTTATACTTACGCTGCTTACGCGTGAAAATATGTCGCTTTCGCTTTCTTTTTCCGCCTTCAACGCGCTCATAAGCTCGGTCATTCTTCCGTATGAGTGGGTGGCTGTTGGGGTGTTTGTGGTCAGCTTGGACGGACTTGCGTTAACGCAAATAATAACTGAAATAATACTAAAATGCACAAGTAATAAGCGCAAACGCGGTGCTTAGTCCTCGATCGCCGCTTTCTGTGTGTTTATCTTACGGAAGATCTCGGGATCGAATTTAAACTTTCTGTCGTACGTCATAAGACCGTTCTGCTCCTGCTCAACGTCGTAAAGCTGGGTGTAGCAGAAGCCCAGAATGTTTTCGTTAAAGAGCAGTACTTCGGTCAGTCCCTTGTAACGCGCAATAAATTCTTCCTCGGTCTTGGGGCCGTTTCCGTAACCCCAACCCTCGGCGTCAGACCAGCGTGTTCCTCCGTACTCACTTACGAATACAGGCTCGCCCGCGTAGTGCTGAGCGTTCTTGCCGCCGAATTCGTGCTTGCGATATACCTGGTCGTAGATATTGCCGTTTACGATGTCGCTGTAATAATCCTTGAACTTTTCGGGATCCTGCTCGTAGTCGTGAACGTCGAAAATATCGGTAATGGTATGGTAGTTTCCGCTCGTGTCGATACAGGGGCGTGTCGGGTCTGCCGCCTTGGTAGCGAGATATACGAGCTTGACGAATGGGTTGTTGAATGCCTTCCACGTCTCGTTATACGGACACCAGCCGATAACGGAGGGGTGAGCGGAGTCGCGCTCGATCTCAACGAGCCATTCGGGGAGAATGCTTTCGATGTTTACGGAAGCGTTGTGCTCAACGCCCCAGTTCGGATATTCGTCCCAAACGAGATAACCGAGCTTATCCGCCCAGTAGAGGAAGCGAGGCTCGAATACCTTTTCGTGCAGACGCGCGCCGTTAAAGCCGAGCTGCATCGAGTAGATGATGTCGTTTTTAAGGTCCTCGTCCGTGGGTGCGGTGTAAACTCCGTCAGGATAGAAGCCCTGATCGAGTACCCATCTGCCGTAAAGCTTTTTACCGTTGATACGGAACGCCTTTTTATCAAGTCCGACCTCGCGGAGTCCGAAATATGACTGTACGCTGTCGCAAACGCCGTTTTCGTCGCTTACGGTTATGACGGCATCGTAAAGTCTGCCGTTTCCTGCTTCCCAAAGCTGCTTTTCGGAAAGCGCGACCGTAAGAGATACGGTGTTGCCGTTACATACGGCAGTAGCCTCACCCGTCGGTCTGCCCTCGTAAGAGGTAACGACCTTTACGGTCTTTCCGAAGCAATCGCCGTTAAGCTTTAAGTCCACAGTAACTTTGGAAGCGGAGATGTTGGATATGTAATTTATCGCGCGAACGTGAGCGTCTGAAACGGGTTCGAGCCAAACGGTCTGCCATATACCTGTCGTGCGGGTGTAGTAACAGCCGTGAGAGGCAAGCTTCGTGGATTGCTTTCCGGTAGGCTGGGTGGTTGAACGTGTGTCGTCCTTACAATATACCGTTACGGTGTTTTCTCCGTCGGTAAGGCTGTCGGTTATATCGAAAGAGAAAGGGGTATATCCGCCGATATGGGAGCCGACCTCTTTTCCGCCCACGAAAACGTGAGTTTCAAAATCCGCCGCGCCTATATGGAGTATTATGCGCTTACCCTTCCACTCAGCGGGAACGGTGAGCTTTTTGCGATACCATACCGCGTTCATAAAATCCGTATTGCCTATTCCCGAGAGCTTACTTTCGGGGCAGAAAGGAACGTTTATAGTGAGCGGAAAATCTCCGCCCTTAGCAAAGCCCTTTTCGAGTCCTACGACTTCGTTATCTATGAGAAATTCCCATTCTCCGTTGAGACAGAGCCACTCGTTACGCACGAGCTGAGGTCTTGGATATTCGTTTCTTGGTATTGACATTTTGTTTACCTTGCCTTTCGTTGTTTTATACATTTAACGGTCTGAATTGCAATATAACACCATAATTTTATCACTATAAGAGATATTTGTAAATGATATTTGCTACTCAAATATTGACATTTTCTGCGATGTATGCTAAAATACCGTATAGAAGTTATGAGAGGGTGAGTCGTTTGATAAATATTACGAGAGTCTCGGGAATGTGGAGAGAGCATAAAGGCTTTTCGCTGAAACAGAACTGCGGGGCGGAATACGTGTTCGTTCATTTTCTGACACCGGCGTATATCGACGGAAGGCTGTATGACGCAGGCACGTTCATTCTTTACGACAAGGGGAACGTGCGCACACTTGCCTCACCCGACAGAGATATAATACACGATTGGTTTCACGCGACAGGGGGCATCGCAGCCCTTGCGAAAAAGTCGGGGATAAGCTTTGGAGTACCATATACCTTGCGTGATAGTGAATTTATTTCCGAGATAGTCTCGGAGATGGAGATAGAGGTATTGAAGAAGCGCGCGGGCTACAAGGAGATAGCCGCGGCTCTGACCGAGGAGCTTTTCGCGCGGATAATGCGAGCAATGATAGAAAACCGGACCGAAACGGAAATGGAGATATACCGTGAGTTTCGGGAGCTGAGATGCGAGATAATGATGTCTTACAGCGCGGATTGGAGTACTCCGAGAATGGCGGAGCGTGTTTCTATGAGCCCGTCGCGGTTTTATGAGCTTTACAGACGGATATTCGGAATCTCTCCGCAAAAGGATCTCCAAAACGTGCGTATAGAACACGCCAAGCGTCTGCTTGTACAGAAAAATTATACTGTCAGCCGTGTGGCGGAGATGACCGGATACGCAAGTCCGTATCATTTTATACGTCAGTTCAAGCGCATATGTGGAGTTTCTCCCGGAAAATACAGTAAGAAAACAGAAGAATGAAAAACGGCGACTCGGTCGCCGTTTTTTATTCATTTAATCGTCAAGCTCGCGTCCGTCCTCGGCGGCTTTTTTCTGAGCCATAACGAGCTTGTAATAGTAGCCCCTCTTGTCGAGCAGTTGCTTGTGAGTTCCGTATTCGACAACGTTTCCGTGGTCGAGAACGAGTATCTTGTCAGCGTTACGCAGGGTAGAGAGCCTGTGCGCTATCGCAAACGTCGTTCTTCCGACAGCGAGACGGTTTATAGCGTCCTGAATGAGCTTTTCCGTTTCCGTATCGAGCGCCGCCGTTGCTTCGTCGAGAATGAGTATCTTTGGATCGTGAATGAGCGCGCGCGCTATCGCTATACGCTGACGCTCGCCTCCCGAAAGCGAGAAGCCCTTTTCTCCGACCATCGTGTTGTAGCCCTCGGGCAGATCGACGATGAAGTCGTGAGCGTTAGCCGCCTTAGCCGCCGCTATTACCTCGGCGTTCGTGGCGTGAGGCTTACTGTAACGAATGTTATCCCGTACCGAGCCTGAGAAAAGGTGAGTCTCCTGTAACACGACACCGATCTGTGTACGGAGCGCGTTCTGGGAAATGTCGCGTATGTTGACTCCGTCTATTTCTATCGCTCCCGAGTTTACCTCGTACAAACGCATTATCAGGTTTATAAGAGTCGTTTTTCCGCAACCCGAATGACCGACAAGTCCTACCATCTCGCCCGCTTTTACGCTGAGATTTATGTTTTTAAGAACCGGTGCATAAGCCTCGTAACCAAAGGTCACGTTTTTGATCTCAACGTCGCCATTGATCTTCGGGTTCTGAGGGAACGCCGCGTCACGAACGTCCGGTTCTTCTTCGAGTATCTCAAAGATCTTTGAAAGAGACGTAAGGAAGTTTGATATGTTTCTCGGTATCTGGGTTATCTGCATAAGAGGCTCGTAGATGATACCTGTGTAGCTGTTGAACTGGTTGAGCGTACCGACGTCCATACCGTTGTTGAAAAGAAGTATGTTACCGTAGAGAAGTATGAGATAGCTTCCGAACCTGACGACGAAGCCCAGAATCGGGAATACCGTGTCGAAAAGCTTTCCGTTAGCCTCATCGATCCTCGCCTGATTTTCAGTTGTGCGTTCAAAATCGGTTATGGCTTTCTGCTCGTTTCCGTAGCTCTTTACGACGCGAACGCCGTTAAGAACGTCTTGGAGCAGGTGGTTGGTCTTTTGTCCGAGCAACCACGAATGAACGTGACGTCTCTGCATATTTGAACGGAATTTCGCTATCGCGTATATCGCTATCGGGAGCGGTACGAATACGAAAAGACACATAAGTGGGTTGAGCCAGAGGAGAAGCGTAAGAGCCAGAATGAACGAGAAGAGCTGACCGAAATACGTTGGGAGCAGATGTGTGATGAAGTTCTGAACGACGTTTACGTCGTTGTTTATGCGTCCCATAAGGTCGCCCGTCGTCTTTTGAGAGATACTGTTCATTGAGAGTGTCTCTATCTTCTCGAACAGTAACGCGCGTAGGGTACGGGTGAAGCGGTTACCGGATATGACCGCTATTCTGCCCTGAAATACGTTCAAGGCTCGGTGGAAAACGTCGAGCATTACTATCGCGCCTATTATAACTCCGAAATGGAGCAGATAATTGTCCGCGCGGTCGCCGTTGAGTATGTATTCGTTTATCGCGGTCTTTTGAACAAAGGGAAGCACGAAACGGAATACCATAGATATTACGGCGGTGATAAGCGGTACCATCATCATGAGATGAAGCCCTCGTGTCATGTTCCAAAGCTTTTTGTATATCTGCTTGCCGTTCTGGCAGAACGGGCATATCTTTGTGTGGAGCAGGTAAGGTCTGCCGCATTTCGGACAGTAACGCTCAGGCTCGTTAGATGTGAGCGGCTCGGGGGCTTTTGAAGCGCTGCGAGCGGCGTCGGCGAGTGCCTCGCAGCCGCTTGCCGCTACGCTGTAACGCGGAAGGTTACGTCCGGAAATGAAACGGCAGAGAAGAACGGTAGTATCTCCGCGCTTCGCGTAAAAGCCAACGCTTCCGAACATATTTTCGGTTACGAAATCATACATATCGTCGTATATGTATCTGAAAAGAAGCTTTCCGTCGAGGAGCTTGTATATAGCCTTGTCGGTGAATACCATATACCCGTGAACGAAATCCGTGTCCTCTATATCGTAGGGTAGGCAGTACATTATCTTTTCGCCTTCGGTTTTAGAGCCTTCAAAGGTTTTGAGATCCTTTTCCGGAAGATCGTACAGCAGTTTCATAATGTTATCTCCTGTTTACTCGTTTGTCAGATCAGAGGTATATCTCTATTTTCTTGAAGCTTGCCTTGTCGAGCTTTTCGGGGGCGCTTATCTCAAAGCAGCTTCCGTCGATGTCGAACATCAGCACGCGTCCGTCCTCCAAGGTGCGGATATTAGCTCCCGCGCCGCGCACGACGAAGCTGAATTTACCCGAGTCCGTTTCAACGTCCCAATAGATATGACCCAGCTTTTCCTTAACTCCGAGTATCTTTGATATTTTCGGAGTGAAATAACGCTTTTGAAGCTCTGCCGAAAGAAGCTCGACCGTCTCTTTCGGGAACTTGTTTATATTTTCTATCAGACCTATCTCGTGACCCTTTTCACCTTCCTTGGTATCGGGTGTACGGATCGAGATAAACGCGTCTGGGTCGGTTATAGGGAATGAGCGTATAACTATAACCCTCTCGAAAAATTCCTTTTCTCCGTCCTCGTTTACGATCTCAAGTGAAACAAGATCGCCCGCGGATCTTGAAAAAACAGCGTTTTCGGGGGTAAGATCAAGTGACTTTCTTTTGAAAAATATATCTTCCTCGTTTTCGAGCGTAAGCTCGTCCTGCTTAACGTTTTCGTTCATAACTGGATTACCGCCTTTCTTTATTATCCGTTTAGCGACCTTCTATGACTTTTTTCATCTGTTCGTTTTGGAGCGTATAGAGCTTGTAGTAAACACCCTTCTTTTCAAGAAGCTCCTCCGCGGTTCCCATTTCGGCTATCTCTCCGTTTTCGATAGCCATAAGGTAGTTACAGTTTTTGAGGGTCGAGAGTCGGTGAGCTATGCTTATGGTGGTCTTTCCCTCGACCAGCTTGTCAACAGCCTCACTTATAAGACGCTCGGTCTCGGTGTCCATAGCCGCCGTCGCTTCGTCAAGAATGAGCAGAGAGGGACGGAGCAGAAGCGCTCTGGCGATGGAGATGCGCTGACGCCCACCGCCCGAAAGTGAACGGCTTCCTATTCCTACGAGCGTTTCGTAGCCTTCGGGAAGATTCATTATGAAATCGTGAGCGTTAGCGGCTCGCGCGGCTTCGATGACCTCAGCCATTGTCGCGTCAGGACGGGCGTAGCGGATATTGTCGGCTATCGTTCCCCTGAAAATGAATATTTCCTGGGAAACTATCGCTATATTTTTTCTGAGAGATGCAAGCTCTATATCCTTGATGTCATGACCGTCTATCGTGATGTTACCCGTTATGACGTCGTACATTCTCGTTATGAGGTTTGCTATCGTACTCTTTCCGCTTCCCGTATGACCGACAAGACCTATGTGGTCGCCCGCGTGTATCTTGAAGGATACGTTTTTGAGTATCGGACGGTTTGGGGTGTAGTGGAAGCAGACGTTTTCAAAAACGATCTCGCCGTTAATGTCATCAAGATGGACAGCGTCCTTCTTCTCGGTTATCTCGGGGATCATATCTATGACCTCGAACATTCTGTCAGCCGAGTTTATCGTATCGGTAAGAAGATTTGTAAACGTGGAGAAGAAGTTCAGAGGCCCGAATATCATTCCTATGTATCCGAGGTAGGTGGTAAGCTCACCGTAGGTCATACGGTTGCCCATTACCTCTATGCCTCCGAAGCCCCATATAGCGGTGGAGGACATACCTATGAGCAGTCCCACTATCGGGAATATCATCATAGAGATAAGGTGCGTGCGGAGATGCGCGTCGTAGAGCTTGCCCGAATAGTAGTAGAAACGGTTCGTTTCCTCCGCTTCCTTTGCGAACGCCTTTACGACTCTTACGCCGTTAAGCGAGTCACCGAGCATAGCGTTGAGGGAGGAGGAGCGTCTGTATTCTCTTGAATACGATCTCCAAAGCTTCGGGAGCATCGTCTTGAATATCACGACTATTATCGGAACGGGGATAAATACTACGAGCGTCAGCTTCCAGTTTATCATAAAGAGGAATATAGTAAGACCGATGAAGTTCAGCATATTGACTATCAGGTGAGGAACACCGTCTATGTAGAAGCTTCTGATCTTGACCGCGTCGTAATTTACTCTGTTTACGAGACGTCCCGTAGGGTTTTTATTGAAGTACGAGAGCGACAGCCCGCACATAGCACGGAAAATGTCGTTTTTCATGGTTTTAGTAACTCTCGTTGACATGTGGGCGTTCGCGCGGTTCTGCAAAATTCCTATGAGTAGGGAGAGAAGTGCCATACCGACCAGCACGCCAACCATTACATATACGTATTTTTCTTCGTGAAGCTTACCCGTTATCTGCTCACCCGCCTCGTTGAAGCTCGGCTTGGAGATGACCTGATCGAAAAGCACCTGACCGCTTATTATCGGGTTGAGCAGTGAAAGGAGCGAGGTGAGGAGCATACAGAACACGACCGTTACGAGCTGGAATTTAAACGGCTTAAAGTAGGAAAGCAGTCTAACTATCATTCCCTTGCGTTTGTTACATTTCTCGCATATACGGATGTCCTGATCGGGATATACCGTTCCGCATTTGGGACATTTTGCGTTGAACTGTTCAAATATGGGATCCTTTTCCGAGACCGTTTCGTTTTTCATAAAACGCTCCCAGATGTTCATAAACGTGAACAGCCTACGCTTACAGGAGTTGGTGCAGTAACCTATGATATTGGTTACGTCGTTTCCGTTTTCGTCCTTGATTACGGCTAATATACGGTTCGTTGATGTGAAATTGTCGATATACTGATAGGTGATACTGTCGAGAGGATAAAATTCTATCAGATCGGCAGTCTCATCGTAGTAGCATAAACGACGGTCTTTTTCGTCGATAGCAACGGCACAGCTTTTAAAAGCACCGTTTTTATCGAGATCAAGGTTGAGAACGCAGAGGAGAGCGTCCTTTGCCACGCCCTGCTTTTCGAGAGCGGAGAGCATTTTCGTACTTGGAGTGTTTACCGGAAGCATAAGCGTTTCCTCCCAGCTATCTGAGCGTCGGCGTCCGTTTTTCGGAAAACGCCGCTGAATTTTCGAATATTCTCAGAACCCCTTGAAAATCCTTGAAAACATTCGACTTTTTGGTCATTGTACCCACAATTTTCGAAAAAGTCAATAGTTTTCACTCAATTTATTTATTTTTGTGAGTTTTGTCCATAAAATTGCCGAAAACAAGGCTCTTTTTATTTTTGAAATATCTGTATTTTGTGCGTTATTCACATATTGTAAAAATAATGTAAATTGGGACGCGTAATTACTGGACATACGCAGAAAAATATGATATAATATTTAAGGATTTTTCTGCACTTGGCAGAGAAGAACGGTTTTACTGTAAAGGCGGCGCGGTATGAGATCAGGGATATTAAAATTAATACTGTGTGTGTTGTTGCTTTCCGCGGTTTTGGTCGGGTGTGTAAAAAAAAATACCGACGGAACGGAAAACGGAGATACTCCGTCGGGAGGGACAGACGGTAATGCCGAACAAAAAGACGATAATGATTCAAGTGACCCGTATGAAAACGATAGGGAGTGGAATTTGTGATGAAGAATAAGAAGCTGATGATAATTTTGATCTCGGTAATATCTGTTATAGTTGCCGCGGCGATAGGAGTGGGAATTTATTTTCTCGTAAAGGGAAAAGATGTTGAGCTCCCTGATCAGAAATATGAAATAGACGGCTCGGACGATGAGCATACCAAGCTTTATTAAACTAAAAAAACACGCCTTTTTGGCGTGTTTTTTTGTTGTAAACCGAAAACCCCGCCATAGTGGCGGGGTTGAAAAAAGGTTAACCGATGAGAAGAAATCCTCCAAATATGATATAATAGTTTGACCTGCCAGTCAAATAAAAAACATATTTGGAGGATTTATCTATGAAAAAGGTG
>JAZOVD010000002.1:0-9511 GCA_045658525.1 Eubacteriales bacterium | reverse complement strand
CCGGGGATCTTCACCCATGCGGCCGCTTTCGTGGGCGCCGATGGGATTGAAATAGCGCAGCAGCACCACCCGCCATTGTGCATCCGCTGCGGCAATGCCGGAAAGAATTTGCTCAGACATATACTTTGTCCAGCCGTAAGGATTGGTACATCTTCCAACGACGGCAGTCTCCTTTATCGGCACGGTATCGGGCGCACCGTAAACGGTAGCGGACGAGCTGAATATTATGTTATTAACACCGTGCTTTCTCATAACGTCAAGAAGCACGAGCGTAGAGTTGATATTGTTGCTGTAATACTCTATCGGCATACGGCAGGATTCTCCTACCGCTTTAAGTCCCGCAAAATGTATTACCGCGTCGAAGGAATGCTCTGAAAACAGCTTTTCCATCGCTGCCTCATCACAACAGTCAGCCTTGCAAAAAACAGGCTTTTTGCCGCATATAGTCTCTATTCTGCTAAGAACCTTTTCGCTGCTGTTAGCAAGGTTATCAACTATAACGACCTCGTGTCCGAGAGCGGTAAGCTCGATTGCGGTATGTGAGCCGATATATCCGGCTCCTCCGGTAAGTAAGATTTTCATATCCTTTTTCCTCTTTTCCTATGATGTATTTTTATTTTTTAAAATTCAATGCTCGTGCGCGGTAAACATACCGTCAAGGAACGCATAATGGCGTCCTTCTTTATTCTTAAAGCCTATCGCTTTCGCCGCTTTGTCGTAAAACTCGCCGTTCTTTTCAAAATACGCTTCCTTTGTACCGTGAAGGTCGAGAAAGTTAAGCACAGAGCGTCCGAGCAGCATCGCGTAAGCGAGCCTTTTATCATCTTCGTCTGAAATTATTTTGAGATCGCTGATATGACCGCATCCATCCTTTACATAAAACTGAGATGCGCCTATTATCTTTTCGTCCTCGTACATTCCGTACGCGAACTGATTTTTATCATACCCTACCCCACAGGTAAGACAAACTCTTTCGTGTTCTCTTGGGTCTGACATCGGAATAACTTTCAGCATTTGTGTATTTGACCTTTCTGGATGATTATTTAAGTCCGCAGGCGGTCTTTAAATATTCCGTCTGCTGCTTACTGAGATGCTTCCAAGCTCCCGGTTTAAGATTTCCGAGCTTTATCTGACCAATAGCTATTCTTTTCAGCTTTAAAACTTCAAGTCCGACCTGCTCGCACATCTTTCTTATCTGGCGGTTTCTGCCCTCAAAAAGCTCCATACAAAGCACCGTTTTACCGTCCTTCATAGATACGACAGATGTCCTTACGGGCTGTATCTTATATCCGTCAATCTCCATCTCCGATGATAGCTGACGGCACTGACGCGGTGTTACCTCGCCATCTACCGTAACGTTATAATATTTAGCTACTCCGTGTCTCGGATGCGTAAGACGGTTCGCAAGCTCTCCGTCGTTAGTACACAAAAGCAGTCCCTCGCTGTCAAGGTCAAGTCTTCCTACTGGATAGACTCTCGTTCCTACGTCCTCTATCAGCTCCTTTACGCACGGTCTGCCCTTCTCGTCACTCATAGTTGTAACGTAACCGACAGGCTTATGGAGCATTATATAGACCTTTCGCCTATATCCCGACGAGAGCTTTTTGCCTTTGTATTCGACTGTATCGTTTTCCGGATCTATCTTCTGACCCGTCTCGGCTTTTACGCCGTTTATCTTTACCTCTCCGCGCTTAACTGCTTCCTCAGCCGCGCGTCTTGACATTATTCCGAGATCGGCAAGATATTTGTGTATTCTCAGCTCTTCCATTTAAAAAATCCTGTTATTTTATCTAAAAATCCGTTTTTTTCCGTATTGTACGCGCTTGCTTCAACCGCACTCTCCGCATACATAGCTTTTCTTAATATTTCTTTTCCGTCCGAGTAAAATACAGCGTATCCTACCGCCTGCCCCTTTGATACGGGCGCAAAAAGCATTCTCGGAACAAAATACCTTACCTCAATCTCAGCATCGTTTTCAGCGGTTATAAGTAGTTTTTCTCCGAAATTACATTTTACGCTTTCCGCTTTTCCGCAAGCGACCGCTACATCCTTTTCACTATCCGTAAAGCTTTCCGTTCTTACTCTGCGAAAGCCCTCATCAAAAAGTGATGTGTGGTCGTTCCAATCGTCGGACGCATTTATCGTAACGCATATAAGCGTCGTTCCGTCACGCTCTGCCGCTGTAACGAGCGTCCTTCCGCTCGTCTTTGTAAAGCCCGTTTTACCGCCTATCATATCCTTGTATGTACTCAGAAGTCTGTTATGGTTGGTAAGCACGCGTGTAAGGCTTCCGTCGGCTGACGGATATATCTTCTTTTTAGTTGAAATTATCTCTCTGAAAGCATCGTTTTTTAGTGCGTAGGACATCAACCGCGCGTAATCGGAGCAGGTCGTATAATGCTCGTTTGCCGGAAGCCCGTGAGGATTGGCAAACAAGGTGCTTTCCATTCCAAGCTCTTTAGCCTTTTTATTCATCTCCGCAACGAAATCCGCCTGACTGCCGGATACCGCTATCGCAAGAGCCGCGGTGGCGTCGTTCGCGCTTTCAAGCATAGCACTGTAAATAAGCATTTCAAGAGTAACGCTTTCACCGTTTTTAAGATACACAGAGCTACCCTCTGTACCGACTGCCTCTCGCGGTACGGTAATTTCGACCGAAAGGTCGTCCAGCCTTTCAAGCGCGACTATGGCGGTCATTACCTTAGTTATACTCGCCATCGGCAGAGGAACGTTCTCCTGCTTTCCGTAAAGCACTAAGCCGCTATCCGTACAAAGTATTGCGCTTTTAGCGGATACAGAAAGCTCCGTTTCGCTTATAAACGCTCTGCTCTCGGTAAAAGCAAACAGCTTTTCTTCAACGACATTTTCCGTTTCGTTTATCTCGTTTTTCTCTGTTTCAGCATTCGTAACAAAGCTTATTTCGGACGAAAACGCCGTAAGCGTAGTTACAGCAAGGGTAAGCGCGACTGTTTTCAGTAATTTCATTTCGTATTCTCCGTCACAGTTTATTTGTAAATCTTATGACGGAAAAAACGTTATTATTCTCAGAATGAAGCCTCAGGCGGCTCTTTCTTGAATACCTCTTTAAGTCTCTTTATAATGTCAGGCGACTTCTCTATTATGTCACCTACTGCGGCAACCGTACTGTCGTTACGGACAACGCTCGAAGCAACCGGCAGAAAATCAACCTCACCGTTCGCTTTTACTATAAGAAAGCCGATAGGTGTAACGGTAAGTCCCGTTCCGCCGCCTCCGCCAAAGGAATCGTTGGTCTTTTTGCTCTTATCGGCGTCCTTTACCGTTCCGAAATCAACGCCGCCGGATACAAAGCCCATAGATACCTTTGATACGGGTATGATCACTGTTCCCGAATCGGTCTTTATAGGCTCGCCTACTACCGTTCCCGTATCGGAAAGCTCCTTGATCTTTTCAAGGGCTGTTCCGATTATTTCGTTTATTCTGTTCTCAGCCATAACAGTCTCCTTTCGCCGCTATTAAACGGCTCTGTATTTAATTCAAGATTGTGTGACGGTTTGCGTAGATTTTGAAGAATTCTTACGCTTTTTGTGTCTCAGGTATCCTTTAAGTAACGCCCAACCGAGACGAATACCTGACGCTGTCCGCATCTTCAAGGTAAAATCAGCCTCGGCTCTCCATTTTCCGTCGTCAAACGCGGGGTATATCCTTACGTCGGCGTTTTTAGCTTTGTAAAGGTTGGTATAGCTTCCAAGAGCAGTTATCGCGTACTGGACGCCCTGTATGACAGCGCCGTATTTCATCGCCATATCGTGCGCGTCCTTCCCCCCTACGGCTATAACAAGCTTTTTGCAATATATTTTCAAATAACCGGGAAACTTTTTCAGCGCTTCCTCAAAAAGCTTGTATATATCTTCAAGCCGTTCTTTTATGCTTCTCTTTACAGTGCTTGAAGCGGTTTTCTTTTGGGGCTTTTTCGCCTTACTTTTCACGGTGTATTTTTTCATTACCCGATTTCGTCTTCTGCGAAACCGACCTATTTTATAATCCCTCTTTTTTATCCTCTTTTTCCTTGCTCCGACTATGCGGTAAGAGAAAAACAGAAATCTAACCGTTACGTTCGGTCCGTCCTTACCGTAACCGATGTCAACTCTTGCGTGTGCCGTCAGAATTATCGCCAAAAGCACTAAAATTACCGCAAGTATGATAAGCAGTACCACCTACCGCACCTCCTTTACAGAGTTTTATGTATCCTTTCAGCCCTCTACGGCGAAAAGATCGAGTGACGGAAGATCCGCAAGCGAGGTTATACCGAACGTTTTAAGAAAGTTTTGAGTAGTTCCGAAAAGCCTGGGACGTCCTATTACTTCAAGTCTGCCCTTTTCCTCTATCAGCTCACGGTCAAGAAGCACGGTTATCGGTCTTGTACTGTCAACGCGTCTCACCTGCTCTATATACGCTCTTGTGACCGGCTGGTTATACGCTATTATGGCAAGCGTTTCCATTGCCGCCGCGCTTAACTGCGGCTCGCCCCTTATTCCTATCATCTGCGTAACGTACTCACCAAGCTCGGGCAAGGTAGTAAGCTGACAGCATTTCTCGTACTTTACCATTCTTATACCGCGCGGGAAAGCGTCGTTATCGTACAATTTTGCGTAAGCGTCAACTATCTTTATAGCTTCCTTGGTAGTATATCCGATTATCTTCGCGAACTGGTCGTAATATACCTCGTCGCCGTTAGCGAACATTATCGCTTCAAGCACCTGCATTGCCTTTTCCTTTGACATCTTCTCGACAGGCAGTGCTTCCTCGTCTGCCGACTGTACAACGTTCCTTTGACGTTTAGTATCCGCACGTCCGCGCTTCTCATCGGAAGCATCTGTTATTTCCTCACTTACCGCTTCCGTTTCGGTTTCTTCGAGCGTAGTCTGTTCGTATTTATCTTCCACCGACCGCTTCCTCACTTTCGGTTTTTTCGTATTGTTCATTATTATCGGGTCTGTCTATGTCGTGCGACATATTGAGTATCAGCGTTGGGTTATCGTAGTCCCCGCCGAGAAATACTCTTTGGAATTTTACCAGCTCCAAAGCGGCGGCAAACGTCGCTATCAGATCAGATCTCGTTTCGTTATTAAGCAGTATCGTTTCAAAATCCGTTTCGCCGTGCTTATAGAGGTATCTCATTATCGCTATTACCTTTACAGGTATCGGAGTTACCTTATGCTTCAAGAGATTTTCCAGCGTCTGCTCAGGCTTTCGCTGCATCTCCTTCATTATACTGCTCCTCGCGAGCATTCTTCGGAACGCGCGTTCAAGAGCCGATATTTCATAATGAAGCGGAAGTCCGCGTTCAGGCTCCTGCGGTTCTCTATATACCACACCCGTATTATCAGACCATTTATCTCTGAGATATTCAGCCGCGTGCTTTGCCTTGGCGTATTCCATTACCGCTATCTGCAAGCGTTTTACGGGAGACTCTTCTTCTTCGCTTCTCGGAAGGAGCATCTGGCTCTTTATGAGCATAAGCTCAGCCGCCATAGTTATAAATTCTCCCGCTATATCAATATCCAGCTTTTCCATCATCGCCAGATATTCCATATATTGCTTGAATAAGACGTGTATCTGTATATCGAAAATACTCATCTCGTTCTTCTTGATAAGTGAAAGCAGAAGATCGAGCGGTCCTTCAAAGGTCTCTATATTGAAGTTAAGCTTTTCCATTGTTAAAAGTTACTTTCTATGAAATGATCTTTAATAGAATTTCGGCTATCTCACCGAGAATATAAAAAACCACTGTGCTTACCGCGCGAAGGATACTATCCGCCACGGTCTCAAAAACACCCGTAAACGCCCCCGTCCACAGAAGAAGTATCATTACGAGCATTATGACTCTTTCGTATCTCATAACGCCAAAATAATACTTGTCCGGAAGCGCCGCGTAAAGTATCCGCGAGCCGTCAAGAGGCGGTATCGGGATAAGGTTAAAGACCGCAAGCATTATGTTGCAATAAAACGTGATGTAAAGCACGTCGCAGATCGCGGCGTATATCTCGCTCGGTATCTTGTTTACAAGCGGCAGATACGCGAGAAACCCCGTCTCCCTGAACCATACCGCCTGACAAAGCGTTACAAGCGCGTAAACGCCTATGAGCACGTTCATCAGCGGTCCTGCCGCTCCCGTGAGTGCCATTCCCTTTTTAGGCTTTCTGTAATACCTCGGATCTACCGGAACAGGTATCGCCCAGCCAAATCCGCATAAAAGCATACATATCGTACCGATCGGATGAAGATGCTTTAACGGGTTTACTGTAAGCCTGCCGGATCTTTTGGGAGTCGGATCTCCCTGAAAGGTACTGACAATAGCGTGTCCGTATTCGTGCATACCGAGGCTGAAAAGCACGATAAGCGGTAAAAATATCAGGCAAAACAGCTTTTGCGCGAGTGAAAACTCACTTTGAAGTATCTGTATCAGCATCAGAGATCGTTCCTTACGAGATCCTCAAAGCTTTCGCGTCTTACGGCAAGATAAGACCTACCGTCCTTTACCATAACGACCGCGGGTCTCGGAACTCTGTTATAATTTGAGGACATAGAATAGTTATACGCGCCCGTAACGAGTACGGCGAGCGTATCGCCCTTTTCGGCTTTCGCGAGCTTTACGTTCTCAGCAATAAGGTCTCCGCTCTCACAGCATCTTCCCGCTACCGAGCAAACTGTATCAGCCTTCTCCGCCGCCTTGTTAGCGAGAACTATCTCATACTGAGACTGATAGAGCGCGTATCTCGGATTATCCGTCATTCCGCCATCTACCGAAACGTAATTCTTTATCTCGGGAATATTCTTGACCGAGCCGACCGTATAAAGAGTGAGTCCCGATGCCGCAACTATCGATCGTCCCGGCTCCATAAGTATTCTCGGAAGCGAAAGAGCGTGCTTTACACATATCTTTTTCATAGTGCTTGCAAGCGTTTTTATCGCCTCGGCGTAATCAAAATAAGGATGCTCTTTAACGTAACGAACGCCAAAGCCACCGCCAAGATTAAGCTCCTTTGCGGTAAATCCAAGCTTATCTCTCATATCAGCTATAAACTCCGTCATTATCGCCGCCGCTTCCTCAAAAGGAGATACCTCGAATATCTGACTTCCGATATGGCAGTGATAGCCAATAAGCTCAACGTTTTCACATTCAAGCGCGTTCTTTACTATCTTTTCCGCTTGACCCGTAGCTATCGCGTTTCCAAATTTAGAGTCAACGCTTCCCGTAACTACCGCCTTATGCGTATGAGGGTCTATACCCGGAGTTATGCGGAGAAGTATCTTCTGCTTTATTCCAATATCACCCGCTATCTCGTTTACCGCTTTAAGCTCGTCCTCGTTATCAACTACGAATCTTCCGCATCCAAGCTCCATTGCGTAGCGTATATCCGCGTCCGTCTTGTTATTTCCGTGGAATACCACATTTTTCATATCAAATCCCGCTTTGGACATTGTATAAAGCTCGCCCGACGAAACGGCATCGCTTCCAAGTCCCTCCTCGGCAACTATTTGATATATCCTTTTAAACGACAGAGCCTTTGAAGCAAAGAGCGGCATAGCGTTCTCGCCGAAATTCTCAGTCATCGCCTTTTTGTAGATACGGCATATATCTCTTATTTTATTTTCGTCCATAGCCATAAGAGGCGTGCCGTACTGCGCGGCAAGCTCCACCGTATCAAGTCCCGCAAGCGTAAGATGTCCTTTTTCGTTTACGGAACAGCTATCCATTACAAATTCATTTCTCATTTTATTTTCCGTACAGTGTAAATCCTATCCTGTTAAGTATTTCGTTCTTTCCCTCACCGCTCAGCGACGAAAACGGTATAACGTCGCGGTCGCCCGCAAGCTCTTTGAGCGCGGAAAACGCCTTTTCCCTATCCGTTTTATTGAGCTTATCAGCCTTAGTCGCGACTATGAACCAATCACAGTCCGACTGCGAGAGGTAGTCTATCATCATAAGATCGTCAGATGTCGCTCCGACCTTCATATCTATAAGCTGCACAACGGCTTTGAGCGTACCGTGCGAGCCGTCATTGGTATAGTAACCGTCGGTAAGCGCAGACCAGTGCTTTTTCTGCTCGGGACTGCGCTTTGCGTAACCGTAGCCCGGCATATCAACAAGATAAAACTCGCCGTTTACCATATAAAAGTTTACCGTTATAGTCTTACCCGGCGCAGAGCTGACTCTTGCCAGTGACTTTCTGCCGATAAGAGCGTTTATAAGCGAGCTTTTACCGACGTTTGATCTTCCCGAAAACGCTATCTGCGCCTTTCCGTCCCACGGAAACTGCTTTGCGTTTCCGACCGTCAGTTTAAGCTCCGCGTTTTTTACAACCATTATGTTCTCCTTTTATACGAGCGCTCTTTTAAGAACCTCTTCTACCGTTACACACGGAATAAATTCAAGATTTTCGCGTACAGTCTTATCAATGTCCGCAAGGTCTCTTTCGTTCTCCTTAGGAATAAGAACCGTTTTTACGCCCGCCTTATACGCCGCCATCGTTTTTTCTTTGAGTCCGCCTATCGGAAGCACCTTGCCTCTTAACGTGACCTCTCCGGTCATAGCTATTGTGTTTCTTACGGGTCTGCCCGAAAGCTCGCTTACGAGCGCGCTGACCATAGTTACACCGGCAGAAGGCCCGTCCTTCGGTACAGCTCCCTCGGGAAAATGGATATGTATATTCTTTTCCTTATAGAAATTACCGTCGATATTCCATTCACCCGTATGTGAACGGATATAGGTAACTGCCGCCTTTGCGGACTCCTTCATAACGTCGCCAAGCGAGCCTGTAAGCTCCAACTTTCCGTTACCCGGAACAGCCGCCACCTCTACTTTAAGAAGCGCGCCGCCCGCTTCGGTATAAGCGAGTCCGTTTACCACGCCGATCTCGTTTTCCGCAGAGATCTTTTCAGGAGTTACCTTTCTCGCGCCCATTATCGAGCCGATATTTTTCATATTGACGTCGATCCTTTCAAGCTCAGGATCTTCCATAAGACGTTTTGCAACCTTTCTGCAAAGGTTAGCAAGCTCTCTTTCGAGGTTACGGACTCCCGCTTCCTTGGTATATCCGTTTATAAGCTCGGTAAGCGCGCTTTCGCTTATCCTCATATTCTTTTTGGTAAGTCCGTGCTTCTTAAACTGCTTGGGAATAAGATGATGCTTCAATATGGAGAGCTTTTCCGCCTCGGAATAGCTTTTAAGCTCTATTACCTCCATACGGTCAAGAAGCGGCGCGGGTATGGTATCGAGCGTGTTTGCGGTCGCTATAAACATAACGTCCGAAAGGTCGAACGGTATCTCCACGAAATGATCGCGGAACTCCTTATTCTGCTCAGCGTCAAGAACTTCCATAAGTGCTGACGCGGGGTCTCCGTGAGAATCACGCGTAAGCTTGTCTATCTCGTCAAGAAGCATTACCGGATTTGCGCTTCCCGCACGCTTCATACCCTCTATTATTCTTCCAGGCATCGAGCCTATATAGGTTTTTCTGTGGCCTCT
>JAZOVD010000001.1:0-11643 GCA_045658525.1 Eubacteriales bacterium | reverse complement strand
AAGATACGCTCGGGCGGTTACCACGAGACCGCGGACGCGGGTATAGTAGTTATTGCCGCGGGTGTAGGTCAGAAGCCGGGCGAAACGAGAATAGACCTTCTCGGCAGAAACGCAAAGATATTTGAAAGCATCGTAGGCGAGACCTTAAAAGCGGGATTTTCGGGAATATATCTTGTGGCGACCAATCCCGTTGACATAATGACTAATATAGTTTTAAAGCTTTCAGGCTTCCCAAAAAACAGAGTTATAGGCTCTGGAACTACTCTCGATACCGCGAGACTTCGTTTCGTTCTCGGTGAATATTTCGGAATCGACCCGAGAAACGTTCACGCGTACGTTATAGGCGAGCACGGAGACAGCGAGTTCGTTCCGTGGTCTCAGGCTCTGCTCGCAACAAAGTCTGTCGAGAGCGTTTGCCGTGACAAGCCCCAAAAATTCAATTTTGAGGAAGTACAAAAGATAGGTGAGAACGTAAAGCACGCCGCTTATCAGATAATCGAAGCAAAACGCGCGACCTATTACGGTATAGGAATGGCTCTTACAAGGATAACCAAGGCTATATTCGGTGACGAGCGCAGCGTTCTGACGGTTTCCGCTTATCTTAGCGGAGAGTACGGCAAGAGCGGAGTCTGTATCGGAGTTCCCTGTATGATAGGACGCGACGGCATTATAGGTCACATAAACCTTGAGCTTCGCCCCGAGGAGCTTGAAAAGCTCGGTGCTTCCTGCGATTTCCTTATAGATACCGCAAAGCAGCTTGATATTAAGCCGCTTAGTTACAGTATATCATTTTAAGTAATTTTCTGATACGGGCTGTCGAGGCGCCAGCCCCTACCAATTATATCTGCTCTCACCTATCGGTAAGGGTCGGCGCCATCGGCGACCCGTTGATATTTACGAGAATTTCAAACACAAAGCCTGCTGTGTCTTGTGACACAGCAGGCTTTGTTATTTTTACATTCTTTCAAGCGCCGCTTCTGTTGCGGTAAGCATATCGCGGTACTTTACGAGCTTTGCGCGTTCACCCTCGATAACTGCCGCGGGAGCCTTGGATACGAAGCCCTCGTTTGAAAGCTTCTTCTCTATACGCTCTATCTCGGAGATAAGTCTGTCCTTTTCCTTACTGAGTCTGTCCTTCTCCTTTTCCATATCAACAACATCGGAAAGAGGAATATAAAGGGTAGCTCCGTCGGTAACTATCTTTACCGCGTTTTCAAGCTCTCCGTCCTCGGCAACCGTAACGTCAGACGCGTAAGCGAGCTTCTGGAAGAACGCTCCGCAGTTCGCATCAAAGGTCGCTCTGTCCTTGGTAACTATAAGAAGCTTTGCCTTCTTTGAGGGGGGAACATTCATCTCAGCGCGGCGGTTACGGATAGCTCTTATGCAGGCTATTATCTTCTCTATCGCCGCTTCCTCGGAAGTAAAGTCAAGCTTTTCGTCGTAGGTAGGCCAATCGCTTATAACTATGCTCTCACCAACGTGCGGAAGCGTCTGCCATACTTCTTCGGTTATGAACGGCATATAGGGATGAAGAAGCTTCATAGTCTGGCTGAAAACGTAGGCTATAACTCTCATAGCCGTCTTGTCACCGTCACCGAGACGCTGCTTTGCAAGCTCTATATACCAATCGCAGAACACGTCCCAGACGAAGTCGTAGAGCTTCGCGAGCGCAACGCCAAGCTCGTAGCCGTCGAGGTTTTCGGTAACCTCCTTTACAAGTCTGTTGAACTTGGAGATTATCCACTTATCCTCGGGCATAAGCTCTCCCGTTTCAGGCAGACCGAACTCTGTGTCCTCGTCAAGCTTCATCATAACGAAACGCGCCGCGTTCCATATCTTGTTATTGAAGTTTCTCGCCGCCTCTATCTTTTCATCGGAGAAACGCATATCGTTTCCGGGGGAGTTACCCGTAGCGAGAGCGAAGCGGAGCGCGTCCGCGCCGAATTTATCTATTATTTCAAGCGGGTCTATACCGTTTCCGAGCGACTTGGACATCTTTCTGCCCTGAGCGTCTCTTACGAGTCCGTGTATGAATATGGTAGAGAACGGCTCTTTCTTCATATGCTCCATACCGGAGAATATCATTCTCGCTACCCAGAAGAAGATTATATCGTAACCCGTTACAAGAACGTTTGTCGGATAGTAATAATCAAGCTGCTCCGTCTTTTCGGGCCAACCGAGAGTCGAGAACGGCCAGAGCGCCGAGGAGAACCACGTATCAAGAACGTCGTTATCCTGCTTTACCGCGCCTCCGCACTTGGGACACTTATCTATATCGGTCTTTGAAACGGTCATCTCACCGCACGACTGGCAGTAGAACGCAGGGATACGGTGTCCCCACCAGAGCTGTCTGGATATACACCAGTCAAGCACGTTCTCCATCCAGTTGGTATAGGTCTTGGTAAATCTTTCAGGTTCGAACCTTACTTTACCGTTCTTTACTACTTCAAGAGCAGGCTCGGCAAGAGGCTTCATCTTTACGAACCACTGGTCGGACGTAAGCGGCTCGACCGTCGTCTTACAGCGGTAGCACGTACCGACGTTATGGCTGTAATTTTCTACCTTAACGAGATAACCCTGCTTTTCAAGGTCCTCTACCATCTGCTTTCTCGCCTCATAACGGTCAAGACCGAAATACTTGCCGGGATAGCTTATGGTAGCGTCGTCCGCTATGACCTTTATCTGTTTAAGATCGTGACGCTTACCGACCTCAAAGTCGTTGGGGTCGTGTGCGGGGGTTATCTTAACGCAGCCCGTTCCGAACTCCTTTTCGACGTAGCTGTCCGCTATAACGGGTATCTCTCTGTTTGCGAGCGGAAGAATAAGCATCTTACCGATAAGGTGAGTGTATCTTTCGTCCTCGGGGTTGACGGCGACCGCGGTATCTCCTAAAAGAGTTTCGGGTCTGGTGGTAGCAACAGTAACGTATTCGTCGCTATCCTTTACGGGGTATCTGATATGCCAGAAATGTCCCGCCTGCTCCTCGTACTCGACCTCGGCGTCGGAAAGCGCGGTTATGCAGTGCGGACACCAGTTTATTATTCTGTTTCCTCTGTATATAAGTCCTTTATCGTAAAGGTTTACGAATACCTCTCTTACCGCCTTTGAGCAGCCCTCGTCCATTGTAAAGCGTTCTCTTGACCAGTCGCAGGACGCTCCGAGCTTTTTAAGCTGGCTGATTATTCTCGAACCGTATTTTTCTTTCCATTCCCATACTCTGTCTATAAACTTCTCGCGTCCGAGGTCGTATCTGGTAAGACCCTCGTTTACTCTGAGGTTCTCCTCGACCTTTATCTGCGTAGCTATACCCGCGTGGTCCGTTCCGGGTATCCAGAGCGCGGAATACCCCTGCATTCTCTTATATCTTATAAGTATGTCCTGCAAGGTCTCATCAAGCGCGTGTCCCATGTGAAGCTGACCCGTTACGTTCGGAGGGGGAATAACTATCGTAAAGGGCTTTTTGCCGTTTTTACGGTCATCCTTTCCGGGCGTAAAGTAACCCTTTTCACACCAGAGCGTATAAAGCCTGTCCTCTGTTGCGGCAGGGTCGTAGGTTTTGGCAAGTTCTTTTTTCATCGGTTTTACTCCTTTTAGGCGAAAAACGCCGTTATTTTTAAATAAAAATGCCCGTCCCGTAAAAAACGGGACGGGCATAATATGCTCGCGGTACCACCCGAATTTCGCCGTAAAAACGGCGCAACTCTCTCCCCTTAACGCGGGTAAAACGTGTATCCTCCCGAATACCGACTCCGCGGCGACCTTCCCTACGCTCCCTTTCGCAAAGCTTCCAGCCAAGGCTTTGCTCTCTGAAAATGGGGGTTAGCGAGGTACTCCTCCGCATCAACGTCTTTTGACTACCTATACATTATATTCGATTTTAATGCTTTTGTCAAGGGCGTTTATTCAAAAATAACTGCCTTACAATTACTTTCTGCGCAAAATCGTGTTTTTGTTTGTTAATTTTTTGTGAACCTATTGCAATTTGATTATATTTGTGGTATAATGATAAGGATTTTTAAGATAACTATGCGAAAGGAGGACGTACATCCGGTAAAAACAGTTAAACAGGCAAAATCCTGTGGATCATTTTTATGCGTTATGTACTTAGTTGTAATAATGAAAGAAGCAATCCATCCCGATTACGTTGAGACCAAGGTTATCTGCGCTTGCGGAGAGACCTTTATGACCCGTTCTACGAAGGGCGGAGAGATCCGCGTTGACATCTGCTCTAAGTGTCACCCCTTCTTCACCGGCAAGCAGAAGTTCGTTGACGCCGGCGGACGCGTTGACAAGTTCAGACGCCGTCTTGAGAACGCGAACAAGTAATTTAAAACACAAAAACCGTTGCTTTACGCAACGGTTTTTTGTTTTTACAAAAGAAATCTTATCGGAATACTGATTGCACGCATAAGGAGCAGGGACATTCTGTCACCAAAGCTCTGCTCAGGCTCTGCGTAAAGCTCTCCGTAATCCATAACTCCACCGGAACGTATCTCACGGCACCAAGAGGTCATTTGGTCAAGCTCTATACGAAGCTCGGTGTTAAGCTCCTCCGAGTCTATTACCAGCATTATCTCGGAGTCTATATAAGTGCTTCGCATATCGAAATTGAAAGAGCCTACTATGCTTATCCTATCATCTACGACTATTGTCTTGGTATGGTGAGGAACATCTCCTATATGCTCGTATGTCGTCATTCCCAGATCCCAGACCTTATTCTTATTATTCGTATAGTCAGCGTTACCGAATCTGTTTGAGCCTGCAAGCGGGGAATTTATCATAAGACTTACGTTTCTGCTGAATGCTATCGCTTCCAGATCCTCGCTCATTTCCTTTCCGAGCATTACATACGGACTTTGTATTATTATATTCTCGCCCCTAAGCATAATATCGACAAGCTGATACCAAACGTTTGGGGCTTTATTACCCGTGACAGTCTGACCCGTAATGAGCGTTATTTTACCGACAGGATAGGTCAGCTCGTTCATATCAAGCTCGTTAAATGCTGACGGATACAGCGTTTTGAGCTTCTCGTAACGTTCTCTTACCTTTTCGGCAGATTTTCCACTACTGTATTTATACGTGTCACAGTGCTCGTGAACAAAATAATCCTCAAAATAGCTTTTGAGAAGCGAAACGCTGGCGTTTTCCGACGGCGTTTCTGTATAAACGAGAATTTCTCTGTCGGCGTTTTCCTTTTCGTCTCCGTAATCGCCAAGGAAACGGTCGTTGGTATTTCTACCGCCGAGAAGATACGTTTGTCCGTCAAAGATCATATATTTTTCGTGCATACGGGACTGCGATCTCCACGGCATAAAGGGATTAAGCGGATTATACAGCTTTATCTCAACGTTTTCAAGCGTTGAAAGATAACGAAGCCAAGCGTTTGAGTTAAGGTCTCCACCCTTATATGCGTCTATAAGAAGCCTTACCTTTACTCCTCTCTCGGCTGCGTTCGCAAGAGCGGAAATTATATCGCGCCCGCTTTCGTCGTTACCAAACTCAAATGTGGTAAGTATTATCTCGCTTTTTGCCGAATTTATGAGAGAAAGACGTATTTCAAGCGCCTCCACGTTAGTTTTTATATGCTTTATTCTCTCGCCGTACTCGTTTACTCCGAGGTATTCCTTGTCAATGCAAGCGTGCGCTACGTCACGATCAACGTCCTTATGCTTTATGTAAGGAACGACTATTCCTACCACTATGTAAAGCAGAAATGCGAGAGTCAACGCGATAAGCGATTTAACAATTTTTACAATAAGCTTATTTTTTACCATCTGTCCTCCATAAAAGCTTAACTGAGTTTACTTTATTATTATAACCGCTTGATGTAAATAAGTCAATAGTTTATTTAAGGCAATTTGGTAAAATCACGTAAAAAAAGCTCCCTTACGGGAGCTTTTTGTTATTTACTGAGTCTCTTCTTTTGCCATGACCTTTCGCCGCATTCAGGGCATCTCATATATCTTGTTCTGCCCATATGCATAGAGAAGAAAACGCTTTTGTACTTTGGAACGTATTTATGTCCGCACTTGGCACACTCATAGTAGCCTGCCGTCTGCTCTATCATAAGCATATACGGACAAGCGATAAGGAACGGAACAAATCCGATAACGATAAGCACAATTCTGAGCCAATCCTGCATTGGTACGTATGCGGCTATCGCACATAACCCAAGCATTACTATTATACACGCTACGCCCATTACGATTTCAAGGTGCAAAAGCCTTTTATCTGCCGTTTCCTTTTGCTTTGCCATATCCACTAAATTCTTTTCAAGCTCTTTGTTATAGTTTTCCATTGTAACTACCTCCCCACTTAACAAGTCGTTTACGCTGATACCAAGCTCTTTACACAGATCAAGCATTATCGAGGAATCGGGGAGCGATCTTCCGTTCTCCCACTTAGATACTGCTCTGTCGGTAACGCCCATTTTCTCAGCAAGCTGCATTTGAGTCAGATTTTTATTTTTTCTGCACTCGGCGATAAATTTTCCAATCTTTATCTGGTCCACTATACGTCCTCCTTCCACATTGATTATAGCTTATAATGTTTCAAAAATCAACACACCGTTAGTTGAGTGGGGAGTACTCAACCGGCGGTGGAGTCATTTTCTGTTATAAAGCTTTTTGCAGATAGATCATATCTACCAACTGAACACCGCACTCATATATCGGGTGGTCGTAATTATCCGTAAAAAAATTTGATATTCTATGAGAGCGCACAAAGCCGCACTTTTCATAGAAAGGAACTGTCAACGGGCTATCGCCCGTACCGACCTGTAAAACGGAATATTCACCCGCATACTTTTTGACAAGAAAATCGATCAGCATCTTTGCATAACCTTTATTTTGGTATTCGGGAACGGTTGCGAGGTTCTTTATCTCTACAACACCGTTTTCCTCATCGGTAACGACACATTCGCTTTTTACACCGCCATCATCAAGCACATACATAGTACCCTTATCAATATATCGGTCGATCATATCCTCTTGCTCATCGGCTAACAACAGTAAGGATATGTACTGCTTTTTATTTTCCGTAATCTCTTTGATAGTCATTTTATTACCATACTAATTCATTTTAGTTAGATTATAACGCAGATTAATTTAAATGTAAAGCTTTTACCTTCATTTCTTTTTCCGCTTTCTGAAGAAAGCTTGGCAAAGACCTCCCTATAAAATAGGGGGTTGCATAGGAGATATGGAGCGTAAAAATTTGATGTTTATTCGTAGGGGGCGGCGCCCTCGACGCCCCGTATAAAAACATTAATTTGAATTATATTTCTTTCCCGCGTAAATCAAAAGCGCAATTCCGATGGCGAAACCGATCACAAAGGCGATAAAGCTCCACGCGGAGTCCGTGATACCTATGATTATGGCAGTAATCAAAAGACCGATACCGATTGAAATAACACCTAAACCCGATACCTTACAAAAGGCTTTTTTATCGTTTTCCGACAGTTTATCGTAATGATACTCGTGGAGCAGTGATATTCTCTGTTTTTTCCATATCAGATAACCCACAATCAAGAAAACGATTGCAAGTATTCCTATAAAAATAGCTCCAAGCATAAAAATCAATCCTTTGATTTATAATCAATAATTCCTATTATACCCAGAATAATAAACGCTACCGATAGAATAAGCGTTACTATCCACTTTATCATATTTTCACCGCTTAATCCTACCACGGCGAATGTGACGACGGCAATAACTCCGATCACTAATTGAAAAATCGATGATATCAAATTCCATTTATTTTTCATACAGACTGCTCCTATCGGATTTATCTAACAATTGTATTATATCATACATTTTTTTAAAAGTAAATAGTTTTTATCTTCATTTCTTTTTCCTTCTTTGCAAAGAAAGAAAAAGAAACGAAGCAAAGAAAAAGAAAGAAACTTAAAATCGAACCTCTGTTACCACCTTGGACAGTTTTCACTTCCGAGGGGTTCACATAGAGATATGGAGCGTTGAAATTTAATTATTTATTCGTAGGGCGGGGGCTTGCTCCCGCCGAAATAAAAACAGCACCCACATTTGTGGGTGCTGTAATTTTTGATAATATAACTTATCTCTTGGAGAACTGAGGAGCGCGACGTGCGGCTTTGAGACCGTACTTCTTTCTCTCCTTCATTCTGGGGTCACGGGTAAGGAAGCCAGCCTTCTTGAGTGCAGGACGGTATCCCTCGTCTGCCTGAAGAAGTGCCTTAGCAAGTCCGTGACGGATAGCGCCTGCCTGACCGGAGATACCACCGCCGGTTACGGTGCAAACGATATCAAACTTACCGATAGTATCGGTTACCTCGTAGGGCTGATTTACTATAAGCTTAAGAGTTTCAAGTCCGAAATAATCGTCTATATCACGCTTATTGATGGTGATAACGCCCGTTCCGGGATATACTCTTACTCTTGCAACAGATTTCTTTCTTCTGCCTGTTCCGTAGAAATAGGGTTTTGCGCTTGCGTACATATTCTTTTATCTCCTTTCCCTATATTACAGAGTCTCAGGCTTCTGAGCCTGATGGTCGTGCTCCGCACCGCGGTAAACTTTAAGACGGGTGAACGACTTCGCACCGATGCTGTTCTTGGGAAGCATTCCCTTTACAGCAAGCTCTACTGCAAGCTCGGGACGCTTAGCCATAAGCGTTGCGTACTGAACCTCTTTGAGGCCGCCGATGTAGCCGGAATGATGACGGTAGTACTTCTGAACGAGCTTCTTACCCGTAAGTACCGCCTTCTCAGCGTTGATGATTATAACGTATTCGCCGCAATCGACGTGGGGAGTGTAATCCGCACGGTGCTTACCGTTAAGGATAACAGCCGCCTTAGCCGCGGTCTTTCCGAGCGGCACGCCTGCTGCGTCTATGACATACCATTTGCGTTCAATGGTCTCTGCCTTAGGCATGTAAGTTGACATTTGGTTTTCCTCCGTTATTTTTTGTCATTTTATTCACGGATTGCATTATACCACTATTTTTCACGCTTGTCAATACTTTTTTGAAAAGTTTTTCCTAAAAATTAATTTCATTTTTAACTATCTCGTTTAATCTCGCTTTTTCTCATTTTTACTCTCTTTTTCTTAATCGCGATTTTAAAAATTATTTTTACGGTAATTTTCTTCCAAGACCTCATTTATGCTCGTTATAACACCGTTTTTCGCTTTTTTAAATAACAAAAGAGTGTAATTTAAAAGTATTGACAAAAGACTATTTAGTCACTATAATCAAAAGTGTGGATCATATCTATATATGAAAGGAATACAGCTATGGAAAATATCGTAGGACCTCTGTTGACTGACAAGGAGCTTTTCGATGCTCTTGACTATTCACTTTCCGAAACCAAGCCTATACTTGACGCTTTGAACAATGGCGATAACGCCGCCGCGCGTCACGCGCTCGCGGAATGCGTTCGTTCTGTTATTGACCCCGAAAAATACTTTTCTATGCCCGAAAAGGTTAAAAAGCCCGAATTCACCAATACGCTTAAACACGATGCGGAACGTTCGCTCCGTCACGAAATGTGGAGCTGCGGAACTCCGATGAAATTTGAGGGAAAGGTCGATTGGTACGCCAATCCTACGTACAATCAATACAGAGAATGGCCCTGGCAGCTTTCAAGACACGCTGAGCTTGTCCACCTCGCTAACGCTTACCGAGCTACGGGTGACGAGCGTTACGCCGAGGGCTGTGCTGAGTTGTTTGATAGTTGGGTAAAGCAAGCGGTCTGCCCCGCATACGATGACTCTCAGCTTGCGAGTGTATGTTGGAGAACGATAGAATGCGGAATAAGAATGGGACTTATGTGGCCCGATATTATTCATTCCTGCATCCATTCACCCGCTTTTAACGACGATATACTCGTAGATTGGTGTAAATCAGTATATGAGCATTCTATGCGCATACTTAACCGTTTCACGGTAGGAAACTGGCTCATTCACGAGCTTAACGGTCACGCCCAGAGCGGACTTCTCTACCCCTTCTTCAAAGATGCCAAAAGCTGGACGGATACCGCGTTCCGCAAGCTCTCAGAGGAGCTTGAAAAGCAGATATATCCTGACGGCTTCCAGTTCGAGCTTACCACGGGCTACCAAGGAGTGGTCATACGCCACTATATGTCCGTCATGGCGGTCGCTGTCGCTTACGGATATCCGGTACCCCAAAAGTTCTACGATATGATCGCGAAAATGCTTAACATCTATCTCGTTCTCAGACTTTCAAGCGGCAGAGTTCCGAATATAAACGACGGCGGACACGGAAGCGCAAAGGCTCATATAGCACCGTTTGTACGTTATTTCCCTGAAAACGAGCTTTTCCGTTGGCTTATGACCGATGGCAAGGAAGGCAAAAAGCCTGACTTTAATTCGCTCCTGCTTCCCTACGCAGGTATGGTCGTATTCAGAACAGGCTGGGATGAAACGGACGTTTCCGCATTCTTTGACGCAGGTCCGCTTGGAGAGGCTCATCAGCACGAGGATAAGCTTAACCTCATTATCTGCGCCAACGGCAGAAATCTGCTTGCGGAGGCAAACACCTACGCATACGATACCTCTGATATGCGCAAATACGTTCTTTCCACGAGAGGTCATAATACCATAAGAATAAACGGTATGGACCAGAACCGTTTAAAGGGCTTCAAGTGGCAACCCGAGATGCTCAGTGAGAAGGCAGACGTTACTTTCTCAGTAACCGACGAGCTTGAAATAGCACGCGGCTACTACGACGAGGGATACGGCGAGGATCAGGAACGTCTTGCACGTCACGAAAGAACCGTTACGTTAGTGAAGAAACCCAAGGAAGGACGTCCGTTCTTTATCGTAGCAGACCGACTTACCTCTGAAAACGAAAACAACTACGAAAGCATCTGGCATTTCGACGTTCCCGAAATAACTCTTACGGCAAACGGCGTAAGGAGTAACGATATAACCGCGTTTATCTGCGGAGACGTTGGCGGAATGAATATAGTTCGCGGATGCGAGTATCCCGAGGTGCAGGGCTGGACGTGTCATTCCTCACTTCAAGGAAGCGCACAGCCTATTCCAACGCTTTTGCACACGGTAAAGGGCAAGGACGTTCTTACCGTAACGGTATTCTCGGTACACGACGAAAACGGTTCTCCCATAAAGAGCGCGTCTCTTGACGGAAACACCGTAACGGTAACATATCTTAACGGCGAAACCGACAGCATAGAAATATAAGCAAAACTCGCTCCACATAAACTGTGGAGCGAGTTTTTTATTTTTGTCGAAAATAAGAGAAGTTATTTTGTAAGGAACGCCCTCTCAGGCGCTTACGCGCCAGCTCTCCCAAGGGGCGAGTCTTTTAGTTTGGCGGAGATTTTATTCTTTTCTCGAAGAAAGGCAAAAAAACACTTCCCTCACACGCTCCTTATCAAGGTGGCGTGTGAGGGAAGTTCTTTGCTTCTTTCTTTCAAGAAAGAAGAGAAAAATCCTTACTGTGCAAACTCGTCGTCGGGAGTGTCAAACCCGCCGTTGTCCTCGATATAATCGTCTCCGCCGCCGCTTAACGTTATTATATCTTCCTTTTTGAGTTTGATATATTCAAGCTCGGCTTTTTCGTACATTTTCTTTTCCATTGTCATTGACCTCCTTATCCTGCGTAGTTTTCAGCAGATACGC